>JBBWZW010000012.1:0-7551 GCA_039649305.1 Burkholderiales bacterium | reverse complement strand
AGCTGCACCGCGGCACTTGGCACGCCGGCCCCTACTTCACCTGGGAGTCGATCGACTTTTTCAATCTGGAGATGGCCGATACCAACCAGGTCGATAGCGACCATGTGGATCTCGGTGCGGCCCATGGCATCAGGTATGTCCTGGCAACCGAGAATAAGTCTTAGCTCCCGCAGGCCCCGGCGACGTGGGCACGTTTAGTGCTACATGATACGCAGCGCGTGCCGCAGCATAGTTATGCATGCAAGCGGCGGCGCCGGTTCATCAAATGTTCGCTGTACCAGTAGCCCAGGGGGAGAATTTTATGGCGGTAGTCGCCGCGTCGAATACGAAGCCCGCATCGCTGGCTTTTCCACGTGCACAGTCTTCAAAAGGCGCGGATCGCAAGGTATCGGACCAGACGATCTACGATGCGGTTTACGAAGCGGTCCTGGGGCAAAGACTGCCGGCGGGCGCAAAATTGCCCGAGCTGGAACTGGCTGAACTGTTCGGTGTCAGCCGCTCCATTGTGCGCAAGGCGCTGACGCGGTTGATATCGGATCACGTAGTGGAGCAGCGCCACAGCCGGATCGCGACTGTGGCCAAACCGAGCATCGAAGAAACGCGGCAAATCTTTGAAGCGCGGCGCACTGTCGAGAGCGAAACATTCCGCGTCACCGCCGGCCGGCTCAGTAAAGCCGAGATCCAGGAACTGCGACGCCTGGCCGAACAGGAAAAAGAAATCTACCAGCAGCACGGCGAACACCCGAGCCGCACCGACCACGCGATGCGACTGCACCTTTTTATCGCCGACCACTGCCCCAACCGGGTGCTGGGCAACATGCAGCGCGAACTCGTCCTGCGCACGTCGATCGCCATTTCGCTTTACAAGTCGAAGGGCGCCGGCAGTTGCTTTCTTGGCGACGACCATACGCGCATGGTCGAATTGCTCGAAACAGGCGACAGCGAAGAGGCGGCGCAGCTGGCGCGCGAGCACCTGGATGCAATGCGCACCTTGCTCGACCTGAGCGAAGAGGAAGCCGCGATCGACCTCGCCAGCATTCTGCAAGTGACAAAAAGCGCGGTCCCGACCACCACGAATGGTTGAGTGGCCAGCCAGAGGGGACTAATCCATGACCACCTTATTCCTGCGCGGTGCCTCTGCACGCGTTCTCATGCGACCGCTGGTTGCCCCGCAGCCTGCAAGCCGGGCGAAGAATCCCTGAGGTCTGCCAATACCGCTTTCAACTGTTCGACGAAGATCGCCGCGGCCACAGGGAGTGAACGCCCGGCACGCGAGCAGATAGCAATCGTGTGCAGGTGGAAGCCGGGCTCCGAGATCGGCACGAACACCACTTCCCCGCGCGAGATCTCCTCGGTGATCCCGACCCGTGTGCGCACCGCAATCCCGACCCCGGCCTTCACCAGGCTGGTCATTGCTTCAAATGAATTCGATTCGACCATGATCGCCAGATGCTCACGCGAGCTGCTGAACTGCACATCGAGCATGTTGCGAATTGCATAGCCGGCGTCCGCCATGATCAACGGCTCGCCCACCAGGTCCGCCAGGCGCAGGCTCTTGCGACCGGCGAGCCGGTGCGTCGGCGGCAACACCGCGCCGACCGCCACCGGCAGTTGGCCGCGCCGCGTGACGCCGGCATGCGACAGCGGATTGAACGCAACGCCGACGTCGAATTCGCCGTCGGCGACACCTTGCACGATGCCCGGCATGTCGAGAATCTTCAGGGTAAAACTCACGCCTGGATGTTTTTTCCGGTACGGCATCAACACCTGCGGCAGCACATCCTTGCCCAGGCCTTCTTCGCACGCCACGCTGACATGGCCGCGTCGCACGCCGCGCAAGTCGTCGATCTCGGACATCATGCGATCGAGGTCGTGGTGCGCCCGCAGTACGTAATTGTAAAAGACCTCACCGGCTGCGGTCAGCCGGACGCCATCGGAGCTGCGCTCGAACAACGTGCTGTTGACCTGCTGTTCGAGCTTGATGAGCTGGCGGTGGACCGACGATGGCGAAATTGCCAGCGCCTCCGCCGCCTTCCGTATCGATTTGCGGTGTGCAGCTTCACGAAAACAGCGCAGCGCGATCCATTGAAACTCCATGATTACGCGCCTCTTCCTATGACGGCGAATGGAAAGGCATCAACGGTAGGCCCAGTGAGTGAATCGCTTCTCCGCGATCGCAGTCATCGCGTACAGCACAATCCCCAGCACCGCCAGCGCAAGCAGGCCCGCAAAAACCAGCGGCACCTGGAACGACGCCTGGGCGCTCAGCATCAGGTGCCCGACGCCGCTATTTGATCCTACCGATTCCGCCATCACCGAGCCGACAAAAGCCAGCGTGATCGCGACCTTCAGCGAGCTGAAGAAATAGGGCATCGAGCGCGGCAAGCCGACCTTGCGAATAATCTCCATGCGGCTCGCGCCGAGCGCACGCAACACATCACGCAATTCCGGCTCGGTGGTGGCCAGCCCGGTCGCAACGTTGACCACGATCGGGAAGAACGATATCAGGAACGCCGTCAGCAATGCCGGCACTGCACCGACACCGAACCACAGGATCAGTACGGGTACGATTGCGACCTTCGGAATCGAGTTAAAACCAATCATCAGCGGATACAGCGCCTCATAGATGGGACGCGACGCGCCCACGACGGCGCCCAGCAGCAAACCGAATACGACGGCCAGCGCGAACCCGCCGAGCGTGGTCCACAAGGTGACCAGGGCATTCTCGGCTATCGTCACGCGAAATGCCCACATCGCTTCAAACACCGCGCTCGGCGGCGGCAGGAAGGATGGCGGTATCCTGAACGCCCGGCAGATGATCTCCCACCCGACAAAGAATGCCAGCGTAAACAGGGCGGGCCATACGACATAGGAAGGCAGCTTCATGATTGTCCTTGGCGCTCAGGCGAATTGATGTTGTATGTGCCGCCGCAATAGCTGCACGGTCTCGCTGAACTCGGTTGAGTAAGTGAGCGACAGGTCGCGTGGCCGTGCGAAATCAATCGGCTGCCGCAAAACGATGCGCCCGGGTCGCGGTGAGAACACGTAAACGGTGTCGGCCAGGAACGCGGCCTCCCGCAGGTCGTGCGTGACCAGCATGACGGTGACGCCGCGCTCGGCGTGGAGGTCGCGCAGGGTGCACCACAGTTCTTCACGCGTGAAGGCGTCGAGCGCGCCGAACGGTTCGTCCAGCAACAGGATATCCGGCTCATGGATCAGCGCACGGCAGATCGAGGTGCGTTGCTGCATGCCGCCCGAGAGCTCCCATGGATACTTGCCGCCAAACCCCTTGAGCCCGACGCGATCGAGCAGCGCTTCCACCTTCGCTTCATACTGCTTTCGCTCACTGTTGATGCGCCGCTTGTGGGGCTCGACCACTTCCAGCGGCAGCATCACATTGTCGGCGGTGGTGCGCCACGGCAGCAGGTTCGAGGCCTGGAACGCCATACCTACCGATTTCAGCGGCCCCGCAATCTCCCGCCCTTCCACCAGCGCGACCCCGTCCGAAACCCGAACCAGCCCCGAGATGATCTTCATCAACGTGCTCTTGCCGCAACCAGAGGGCCCGACCACCGCAATGAACTCACCTGCCCTGATATCCAGGTCGATCCCGTCCAGCGCCAGCGTCTGGTTGGCGCCGGCCCCGTATTTCAGGCTGACCTTTTCGAGCTGTACCAGCTTCCTCTCGTTCATTTCCACCTTAACGATCCCCTGGCTCGGCTCAGTGCGCCTTGTTCACCAGCGCGGCCGGCACCTTGCGGTCGGCCAGCGGCGGCAGGAAGCTTTCGGTGTAGACGTCGTCCATCTTCGGCTTGGCCTTGTACTTGAACGATTCACCGATCTGATCGATCGCGCGGTTGAAGCGGGCCGGGTCGACAGCGCCGATGCCGTTGGCTTTCACTTCCGCCGTCAGGAAGTTCTCGTTCTGGAAAATGCGAAACCGCATGGTTTCCGCTTCGGCCGTCGTTACGGGATTGCGTTTGATAACGGACGCGATCGCGCTCTGCGGATCGGTCATCGCTTCCAGATAACCCTTGATGCTGGCGCGAATGAACTTGCGCGCGACGTCAGGCTTGTCGCGCAGGAATGCCGGGCCCGCAACCAGCGCATTGCCGTACATGTCGAGTCCATAATTGCGCATATACATGATCGACACCTCTTCAGGCTTAAACCCTGCAGCCTGCATCGACACCGCTGCGGTATAGCCGAAGCCGACGATCGCGTCCACCTTGCCTTGCGCGAGCATCTGCTCGCGCACTGCGAAACCGACGTTCTCGATGCGGATCTTTGACGAATCGGTGCCGCTGGCCTTCATGAACGCGGCCCAGTTCGCATAGGCTCCGTCAGCGGCAGGTGCACCGACCGTCTTGCCTTCCAGGTCCTTCGGCTTCGCGATGCCGGTTTTTTTCAAGGACGTCACCGCAAACGCCGGCGCATTGCCGATCATGAAGATCGCTTTGATCGGCGGATTCTCCGCGGTGTCGCGATAGCGGATCAGTGAGTTGATGTCGGCGACGGCGATGTCATACGCGCCGCTGGCGACGCGGTTGATGCCCTCCACCGATCCATTGCCCGGATCGATCGTCACGTCGAGGCCCTCGGCCTTGTAATAGCCTTTGTCCAGCGCGAGCAGGAAACCGGCGCCCGGTCCGTCGAAGCGGAAGTCGAGCGACATCTTGACCGGTGTCTGTGCGAGAACGCCGGAGCTGAAGCAGAGGCCCATGAGGACGGACAAGCAGGCAAGGCGAATTTTCATTTGAGGTTCCTTTTGCGTGATTTGAAGGCGCTGCCCAGGATGCACGGACGCTGATCCATTTCTAGCAATCAATGTGCCAGCGTTGCGAAAACGGGTTCGCCGGTGCACATGGCGTTGCGCAACCGCGTGCATTACCCGCTCTGCGGCAATGAAGGGACCTATATAACGCCACGCCTGCGCGCCGTATAACTGAAACGGTGGTATCGGACCTGAAATGGTGCAGCCGGCCCGGTGCGGCGCTCAATATAGTGCGGGACGGAGCCTGCGCCACTCTCATGCACCGGCTCATGCAGCGCGTTCGCCCCGGTCCGGCACATGCGGTATCAGTTCCGCCTCGCGGTACGCGCGCAACGTCGGCATCACCGCATCCGATTGCGCGGCCATGAACGACGCGGTCAGGCCGGCCACGAGGCGCGGCACTGAATACTTGTGCCCGCTCGATGATGTGCTGTGCGGGCCCATGCTGAGCGCGGATGAGAAGTTGAACGCATGGACTCGCCTGACCCAGTCATCCGCCTCCACCAGAGGCTGGTATTCGAAGGCGGCGCCCAGATACGGATACTCCCCCAGCGTTTCGCTGGCCTCCGTCAGGGGCGCCTCGAACCGATGCCGCCAGCGTTGCACCAGCGGACCGAGCGAGCGCAATTCGGCGCGCGCCTGGTAATCCACTGCGGAACCGGTCGCGCACACCAGGTAGTCGAACGTAAACCGGCCTTTAGGAGTGGTCACATGAACCGCATTGCCGTCATCGACCAATTCGGTCCACGGCGATCCGGCGTGCATGCGGAAGTCAGGGAATCCATGCGCACGGTCGAAGCCATTTTGCGTCGGCGGCTCGGCATAGACTTCGAAGAAGCGATTGACCTGCCAACGCGTCAAGTCATCAAGATCATGGAAGTGCTTCAGGAAGCCGGCAAACTCGACGCACCGGTGTGGATTGACGGTCGGGATCTGTTCACGCCGGAAGCACAGGTCAACCGACGCGACGCCTTGCTCGAGCAACGCAGCCGCGTTGTCGAAGGCGGAGGCTCCGTGCCCCAATATACCGATACGCTTGCCGGCCAGCGCGGCGAAGTCGATCGGACCATTTGCGTGGCATACCCGCTCGGGCGATACGGCGCGCGAAACGAATTCCGGAATGCGCCATGCGCCGCAACCGTCATAACCGGTCGCCAGTACGACATGGCGCGCCAGCAGCACGCGTTCGCTCCCGGGGCCGGCGGTCTGGTCGCGCGTCGTTAGCGCGACCAGTTCGCCTTCCGGCGCCAATGCGACACACTCGGTATCGTTCCGGATCTGCAGCCCGGCGGCAAGGCGGAACCAGCGCAGGAACGCCATCCAGCGCGATCGCTCGATCCGGTCGATACCAGCCCAAGCCTGCTCGCCATAACAGGCCTTATAGAATGCGGGCGCCGACAGACTCGGCACGCCGGATTCGATACCGATGGTCGCTTTCGGCGTGCGCAGGCGCGGCATGCGGGCAAAGGTTTCCCATACGCCTTCAAAGCCTGCCGGCTGCGCATCCAGGATCAACACATTGCCCACGCCTTCACGCTTCAGTGCGAAAGCCACTGCCATGCCGGCCTGCCCTCCGCCGACGATCACCACATCATGCACGTGAGCGCCCGAGGAGTGCTGGACCGGGCGCACCCAGTCGCGGCCCGGATACGCCAGCAGGGCGATTTCGGATTGCACCTGCTGATACAGCTGGTCGAGCGCATCGCCGGAACCGGCGGACGGGGGAGTGAAATTCATTGTTTCGGATCCTTCTCAAATAGACAGCGAATGCAATCGGAACCGGCGCGGGCGTGTGGCCTCGCGATCGCAATCAAATGCAAACCGGGTTGCCGGTGCAATGATCATCAGGTAAATGGGCGTCGCCGGGAAGAAGCGACCGGCGTACGCAGCGTTGCGTACTGCGCAACGCCTTCACCGTCTGCGTTTGCCGGGATGCGCTCACCAAATTGGCGACTGCGCACTGTTGTCGGGCATCGGACCATGCCCTATGCGGACTATGGCGACGATTCCGGGCGTTTTTTGCAGGCACATTGCTTGCATGTACACACGCCTGTATACGACTTGCACCGCGACTTGCACCGGCGGCGGGAATACGAGACCGCCCGGATGCGGTCGTCATGAAAAAGGAAGAAAGTGATGAAGGGTCGCACCTTAAGCGAACAATATGTCGACACTGCGGCGTCGATGCAGGGCCTGGCCTTAACTGCCGATCAACGAGAGCGCGTCATCGATACATTTGAAATGAACCTGGCGATCATCAGCCCGCTGCTGGATTACGCGCTGCCTATGGAAACGGAAGCAGCGCCCGTATACAAGGCGTGAGGACCGGATGAATATTGCACACATGTCAGCCGCTGCGCTGGCCCAGGCTATCCGCGAGCGTTCCATCACCGCCACCGAAACGGTACGCGCGGTACTCGAGCGCATTTCGTCCCTGGACAGACAAATCAATGCGTTTACCCATGTCACCGAAGCGGCGGCGCTGGCGCAAGCCGCAGCGATCGACGCGCAGGTGCGGCAAGGCGCTATCCTGCCACCCCTGGCCGGCGTCCCGTTCGCAGTCAAGAACCTGTTCGACCTTAAAGGGGTGACCACGCTGGCCGGATCGAAAGCCCTGCGCAATGCGCCGCCGGCGCGGCACGACGCGGCGCTCGTGGCGAACATGAAGCAGGCCGGCGCAATATGCGTTGGCGCCTTGAACATGGATGAGTTCGCCTATGGCTTCACTACAGAGAACTCGCACGTCGGCCCGACTCGCAATCCGCACGATCACACCC
>JBBWZW010000573.1:0-11733 GCA_039649305.1 Burkholderiales bacterium | reverse complement strand
GGTCTCGCGGAAGGTCGGCCGCAATGAATGCGGCACCAGGTGCAGGGGAGACTCGTGTACCGGGCAGCCCTGGATTGCATAGATCGCACCGGCGTCGGTAAAGCTGTATTCCTCGAGGCCGCGCTTGAGCAGGATCACCAGCGTCGATTTTCCGCCTGATGGAGGGCCCAGCAGTAACAGCAGGCGCCGGCCGACTTCGGACCCGGCTGCCGCCGCCTTGAAATAGTCGACGACACGGTCGATCGCCTCATCGATGCCAAAGAGTTCCTGGTCGAACAGTTTGCAGCGGAAATTGCCGGCCTCGTCTTCACCGCCCATCCACCGGATCATGTCCCACATGTATTGATGTGAACTGCGCGCCGCACCCTGCGGATCGCCCGGAAGGATCTCTTCGAGAAATTGAGAGAGAGGTCCGGTCCAATAAACGGCCCGATGGTTTTTGGTGAAGGCCACCAGACTTTTCAAGAAATTTTCTTGCTGTTCAGTATGATTGCGTTCGCCCTGGTTAATCATCGATGTGCTCCCCGTAATAGGTCTGGCATAACTCATGGACATTCGAAACTGCTTTACGTTTCTCTCGCTCTCAATTTAAGTATAGGGCGCTCCAAAAAAACCGAACGATGAGAACGATCAAGAAAATCATCTCGTGGAGAAAATGGTGCTCGCACGCGAACCCGTGCTGTCGCCGGTCCAATAACGTGAGATAGCAAGATGCGTGCAAGCAGGTGGGTCGTGCGTACGTGCCAGCGGTGCCTATGGAAGAGGGGAGTCACTCCGGGTCTCCTAAAACCGACGCTTTTTTGCGCGAGACGTCCTCAAGCGAGGAGTGATTCCCGCACCGACTATCGCACGCGGTGACAAGCTGCTGAGCATGGTGTTCTCGCTGATTAACCCGTGCATTTTTTCCGTGGCTTGATTCAGCTCAAGCTCCAGTGCGCTGATTCTTTGTTCAAGCAATGCGCAACGTTCCAGCTGCCTGGCGCAGCGCTCCTTATGATCGAAAAGCTCGCTACGATAGGACTGCTCCATCCGCGCGGCGTCAACCTGAAGGTCGGCCAGCCGCTTCTCCGCCTGCTGTCGCATCAGTTTGCTCTCATCAGCCTGCGCTGTCAGGTTACGCTGCATTTCCTGATAATGCTCCTTCTCCAACTCGCTTTGTTTTTCCATGCGCACAAGAGATGCATGCATCTCGGCGATTGCATTGGCTGCTTCCTCACGGATGGATTTGATGCGCGATAGCGACTCGTTACGCAGAGCTGTTTCGGCCGCCAGAGCACGTTGGAGTTCCGCAGTGGACAGACGGATCTGGGCGAGCTCTTCCTCAAGCGCACGACAACGGCGTTCGGATTCCTCGCGCGACTGGTCGGCTGACAACTGCAACGCGTGGGCTTCCTTAACTTGTCGATCGGCATCTTCTTTGTGCACGAGCAACGAATGTTCGGCACGGTCCAGGGAGGTGGCCCATAGTTGGGCCATCGCATGGGCCACCGGTTCCGGCACATCCGGCCGATGGTTCTGCATACGGACGCGGGCTGAGAGGTCTCGCCACCACTCCTTCAGCGCCTCATTGATGGTGCCTGCACTGCCACGTTTGGTGATCTCACGAATGTTGGCCACGGTAGGACGAACGCCAGCGGCAAACAGTTGGTCTGCGGCATGCCACACAGCTGTCTGTATCGTAGGTTTATCCATACGTTTACATCGCCCGCACTGCCAACTGAGACATGTGCGTTACACGTTACGTTCCCTGTATCGTGTGTTACGTTTGATCTGCACGCACGAATTACAAAATCGTGAAAAAGCCTCCGGGCCGCCAAGCTGGTGATGCAGTTAATCCAAAACAACCTTTGTCGCACGGAACAGGAATCTCCGAAAATTTTGCTGTATAAATGATGTACGGTTTGTGGTTGCCTTCTCTGCCGGCGGAGGCAAGAGGGCATGGATACAGGAGTTCGTATGACGATTACTATCGCCCGCTCTCATCCGATTTACGACATGAGGGAAGTAGAGACCGCGCAGGAACGGGCGCGTGCGCTGAAGTCAGTGGAGCTGGAAGCGTTTTACGAAAACATGCTGGCGCTGGGCGCGGAACGCTTTGTCACCACGCCTTCGTCTTCCAGCGCGCTGGATCCACTGTATGAAGATTGTCCCAACTTCACCGAGGTACTGGACGACATGTCGCGCTACCTCGGACTCGCGCTCGCCGGAGGCGCTAGTTTCAACGTCATGCCGGTCCTTTTGCTCGGCGACCCCGGCGTAGGTAAAACACACTTCGGCAAGCGCCTCGCATCTGTGCTCGGTACCGAATTCGAGTTCATCGGCATGAACGCACTCTCCGCCGGTTTCGTCATTACCGGCAGTTCGTCCACCTGGAAGGGGGCCAAATGCGGCAAGGTTGCCGAACGGTTGGTGCGAGGACAGTACGCGAATCCGGTGGTTTTGCTCGACGAGGTGGAGAAAGCAACCGGATCGACCCAATCCGACCCGATGGCAGCACTTTACCAACTGCTCGAACCGGAAACATCGCGTGCATTTCACGACGAATTCATCGACGTCGACCTCGACGCCAGCCAGGTTTTCTGGGTGCTGACCGCCAATAGCCTGGAAGGGATTCCATCCGCATTACTAAGCCGCATGGCTGTCTATGAAGTGCCGGCGCCAACGCCAGAACAAGCCGCCGGCATCGCGCGACGTATCTATCTCGGCCTGTTACGCGAGCTGAAACTGCAGAACCTCGAAACCGAACTACCATCAAGCGTGCTCGACAAGTTGTCCGATGTGTCGCCGCGAGAAATGCGGAAAATCCTGCTGGACGCGCTGGGTTTTGCGGTGGCGGACGGACGGTCTGCGCTGCGTCCGGAGGATATCCGCATACGGACTGACGCCCATAAACGCAAAATTGGATACTGAATGCATAGGACGTTGGACTCTTCCTGATGCGCCGGATGCTTAAAAGCGCCGCGGATCAAGCTCCACTGACAGGTCCGAGGCTGTTATGTATCGCAGTCGATGCAATGGCCGCATGCCCGGTAGCCACGCTGATCTGATTCAAGCCACTGACCACGTCGCCCGCAGCGTAAAGTCCCGGGACGGAGGTCCGCAGATGCGCATCCACGAGCAGGTTGCCATCTTCGTCGCATTCGGCGCCTAGTTCGCGAGCCAGGTCCGATTTCACCTCGACGCCCAGCATCGAATACAAGGCGTCAAAAACAAGCACCGTGCCGCTAAACATGCGCACCGCGTCGATCCGTGTCCCGTCGAGAGTGACTTCGGAGATCGGCTCATCGATCACCTTGATGTTCACCTGCTGCAGTGTGGCCCGATCATGGTCGGACAGGCCGAGCGTCTTTCCTTGTGTCAGCAGCGTCAGGTCGTCCGTAAAGTGCCTGATGAAAAGCGCTTCACTGACAGCCCTGCTACCCGACCCGATGATGCCGACCTTTTTGCCGATCGCCTCGTAGCCGTCGCATATAGGGCAGTAACGGATGCATCCGCATCGTATCGCCTCCCGCACATCCGGCATTTCCGGCTCTACATCCGTCATGCCGGTGGCCAGCAACACGGTACGGGTTCGAACCGCCTCATTTCCATAGAAGCAAACAAAGTCGCCGTCGGTCCGTTTTTCTATTCGATGCACTGTGCCGGGCGTTACGTGCTGTCCGTAGTGCAGTGCTTGTACACGCATACGCGCCAGCAACTCGGTGCCGTTGATCCCCTCAGGAAACCCCGGGTAGTTGTGTGACAGTGGGATCAGAGCTGCCCGGCTTGCGCCGGCGTCGATGATTTTGATATTGCGGCGGTAACGCCCGAGGTATATCGCCGCGCTCAGACCGCCGGGTCCTGCTCCGACGATGACGCAATCGAGTTTCTGATCATTGTCCGACATGCTCGCTCCGCTCTAACCATTTCTAGCTGTGACAGGAAATGCGGCCGGACGTGCGCCGCAATGGCGAGCGGCGTAACAGTTTGTATTAATTATTAACGAAACTGAAACTGCTTTGCGCAGTCCTATTTCAGTAGGGACATCACACGGCGGCAATAACCGCTGTCCACGGGCATCGCGAAACGAGTAAGGATGCCGACCATCAACCCCTTTCTGTACACATAAGGAGAGAACCATGAACAAATTATCCTTGACCCTGTTTGCCTCGATGCTGACTTTGTCTTCCGCAGCCTTTGCGCAGCAGAATGCGGCATCCGGCGAGATTACAGAGAGCACCGATCCATCCAAAGCCGCTGCAATCGAGCAACGCGCGCAAGAACTCTCTTCGCAGCAGCAACAAAACGCAGCCGTGGCTGCCGAGCGCAAGTCCGACGGCACCGCGAAATCGCAGAAACGCCGCGCCGCCAAGCAGCCGATGGCGAAGGCCGGCAAGTCGACCGAGTCATCGTCGGGCGCGAGCAGTGGAATGAATGAAAAATCGTCCGGTGGAAGCGCCGCGTCGCCTGACAAATCGTCATCCTCGGGTGGCGCGTCGACTGAAACGTCTTCGTCGGCAAATGCCGGGACGGCCGAAAAGTCGTCATCCGGTACTTCAACCAGCAAATAGTGCAGGGCGGTTGGGGTGCCCGACCGGGCGCCTCAACTAAATTCTGGAATTCACTTTAACGCTAACTAGAATCTGGTTTAAGAAAAAGTTATGGCCTATTGATTCTTATAAGACTGAATTCTGTTCTTGTCCCCTCACGTGCCGCAATTCAGTCATCCCACCCAATAATTCCATCGGCAATGGGAAAACGATAGTCGACGCCTTGTCACCGGCAATGTTGCTCAAAGTTTGCATATAGCGTAGCTGCATCGCCCCCGGTTGTTGGGCGAGGACATGCGCCGCCTGCATTAGCTTTTCCGACGCCTGCAGTTCTCCCTCCGCATGTATCACTTTGGCCCGTCGCTCGCGTTCGGCCTCGGCCTGACGGGCAATCGCGCGCACCATCGTTTCGTTCAGGTCGACGTGTTTGATTTCGACGTTGGTCACCTTGATGCCCCAGGTATCCGTTTGCGCATCCAGCACTTGCTGAATATCCAGATTCAAGCGCTCCCGCTCTGCGAGCATATCGTCGAGTTCATGCTTGCCCAGCACCGACCGCAAAGTTGTCTGCGCGAGCTGGCTGGTCGCTTCGTGAAAGTTTTCCACCTGGATGATGGCTTTCGCCGGATCGACCACACGGAAATAAATCACCGCATTCACCTTCACCGAAACGTTGTCACGCGAGATGACGTCCTGCGTCGGCACGTCGAGCACTACCGTTCGCAAGTCCACCCGCACCATCTGCTGGATACCCGGAATAAGGATTACCAGGCCTGGGCCCTTCACCTTCCAGAACCGGCCCAGCTGGAAAACAACCGCGCGTTCATACTCCCTGAGAATGCGAATCGCAGAGACAAGAAGCGCAATGAGAATGATGACGATACCGCCGAATCCGAACTCGAAAACCATGGCTATTCTCCCGTTGCGTGATTGCCGACAGGCGCGACTTCCAGCACCAGCCCGTTTCTCGCCAGCACCCGGACCTTTTGCCCGGGCCACAATGGCGTCTTGCTGACGACGCGCCAGTTCTCACCGTGGATGCGCGCCCAACCACCGCCGTCATTCGCCTCCACGACTTCGGCGACGGCCCCCACCATATCTCGTTCGCCTATCACGACAGTACGCCGCCGCGTCTTCAATGCGACGCTCGTAATGGTCGCGATCAGCAGGCCGCTCACCACGGCAACGCCGACTATCAGCGCGGTAGGGATGCCGAAGCCGGGCAACTCGGTGTCGATCAGAATGACGGCGCCGATGATGAACGCGGCAACCCCGCCCAGGCCCAGTGCTCCGAAACTCGGAAGGAATGCCTCCGACACCATGAACGCGATGCCGAGCACAATGAGCGCCAGGCCGGCATAGTTCACCGGCAACAGCTGGAGCGCATAGAGCGCAAGCAGCAGGCAAATGGCGCCGAGCACGCCCGGCAGAACCATCCCGGGGCTCATGAATTCGAACAGGAGCCCGTAGACGCCGATTGCCAGCAGCAGCAGCGCTATGCTGGGATCGGTGATCACGGCAAGCAGTTTCACGCGCCAGTCCGGTTCATAGGCGACGATCGGCGCGTCGGCGGTCGCCAGGACTTTCTCCTGCCCTTGGAGATTCAGTTTACGCCCGTCCACTTGCCGTAACAGAGCCGGCACATCGGCGGCGACGATATCAATTACACGCAGCTTTAATGCTTCGTCCGCCGACAGGCTCACCGCCTCGCGTACCGCCTGTTCCGCCCACTCCGCATTTCGCCCCCGCATCTGCGCAAGGCCGCGTATGTACGCAGCGGCATCGTTGACCTGCTTGCGTGTCATTGGTTGTTGCGTAGGCATCTCTGTCGGAGCCTTGTCGTCCAGCCCGTCCTTTTTGTCTTTTTGCGCAGGCTTGCCCGGCTCCTGGCCCGAGGGAGCGCCAAGCTGGACCGGCGTGGCCGCACCGAGATTGGTTCCCGGGGCCATCGCAGCGATATGGCTGGCATACAGGATATAGGTGCCGGCGCTGGCGGCTCGCGCTCCGCTGGGTGCGACATAGGCGGCAACGGGCACGGGCGACGCCAGGATTGCTTTAATGACCGTTCGCATCGACGTGTCGAGTCCGCCAGGGGTATCAATTTTCAACACGACCAGTTGCGCGCCATCGCGGGTAGCCCGAGCTATACCGCGACCCGCGTAATCGGCGCTGGCCGGGGTGATTGCGCCGTCGACGGTCAACACCATGACTGGCGCTGGCGCCGGCGCCGCGACCACGCATCCGGACATTGCCGTCAACGTGATGGCGATAAGAATCCTGGCGACTGTTTGCGCATTCATCATTTCACATGAGAGTCTGCACTGGGGGACGCGAACTATCCTCGTCTCCCTGAGTGTCAACGTTTCTTGTTTAATGTTATATGCGCCCGCACAACAACTGGCATATATTTGTGGGCTGCAAACATGCGGGCTTCTTTTTAATTGATGTGAACCCGGTTCCGCAAAATATGCTCGCCAGACTGGTGGACGTTCAACCGCAGGAAAGAGGAGCACTGCTGTTCAGCTTCGCGTATTTCTTTTGCCTGCTGTGCGCTTACTACCTGTTACGCCCATTGCGCGATGCGCTAGGGTTGCATAGTGGCGCTGGCCAGCTTCCCTGGCTGTTCACCGCGACCTTTTTCGCCATGCTGGTACTGGTGCCGCTATTCGGCGCGGTCGCAACGCGGTGGCCGCCGCGGAAATTTGTGCCCTATGTCTATCGTTTCTTCACGCTCAACATTCTCGGATTCGGCGCACTGTTCGCCACCGGTATACACGAGGAGACCGTTGCCCGTGTCTACTTCGTATGGATCAGCGTCTTCAACCTGTTCGTCGTCAGTATTTTCTGGAGTGTCATGGCCGACCATTTCAGCAACGAGCAAGGACGCCGCCTGTTCGGGTTCATTGCTGCCGGTGGTACTGCGGGTGCGCTCGCCGGCCCGGCGCTGACGGCGTCGCTGGTGGCGGCACTTGGTCCGGCAGCGTTGGCAGTACTTGCCGCGCTCCTGCTGGAACTGGCCGTGCAGTGCTGTGCGCGGGTGACTCGGTCCGCCGCTCCGATAAATTCCGATCGATTCAATACCCGATTGGACGGCGGGATATTTGCAGGCATTACATTGATTCTGCGTGATCGCTACCTGCTGAGCATCGTTCTCTACTTGCTGCTACACACGCTGGCATCCACATTTCTTTATCTTGAGCAAGGCCGGATTGTTGCCGATCGCCTGCCTGATACCGTTTCCCGGACCCGGTTCTTTGCGTCTGTCGATCTTGCAGTATCCTGTTTTGCGATAGTGTTGCAGTTGGCGGTTACGGGCCGTTTTCTCCAACGTTTCGGCGTGGTTTCCGCGCTGGTTTTGTTGCCGGTCATCAGCGTGATTGCAATCGCGGGGCTCGCCCTCATGCCGGGCCTTTTGATGCTCGGTCTCGCCCAAGGTACTCGCCGCGCTGTCGACTACGCAATCGTCCGGCCGGCTCGCGAAGTGCTGTTCACAGTGGTCAGCCGTGCATCGAAGTACAAGGCCAAAAGCGTGATCGAAACCGTGGTGTACCGGGGCGGCGATGCGGCAAGCGGCTGGTTATTCGCGGGGCTGGCGGCGCTCGGCATCGGCTTCTCCGGCCTGGCCATACTGTTTGTGCCATTGGCTGCGGCCTGGACGGGATTGGCACTGCGTCTGGGCGCTACGCAAGAAGAGCGGGCCGGATTTCCGAACAGAGTAGGGAAGGGCATATCCGACAAAAGAGGATTCGAATGAGACGACAGCATATACAGGCGATGACCCGGTCCGAGTTCCTCAGGCTGGCTATGGCGGCCGCGGTGTCCCTCGGATTGAATGGCACTGTGCACGGTAAGAACGATGCGGCAGACAGCGGCCGGCTGCACAAGCGCCCGATTCCGGCGAGTGGAGAACTGTTGCCCATCGTCGGTTGCGGCACATGGCAGACATTCGACGTGGGGCCCGGCAAGGAAGAACGCGCGCCTTTGCACGAAGTGCTGAGCGTGCTCTTTTCCGCGGGAGGTTCGGTCATCGACAGCTCCCCGATGTACGGACGCTCGGAGCAGGTGGTCGGCGAATTATTGTCGGGAGCAAAGACGCACGACAAGGCGTTTGTCGCGACCAAGGTATGGACCAGCGGTCGTGACGCCGGCATCAAGCAAATGGAACGTTCTATGCAACTCTTGGGAAAACAGCCGCTCGACCTGATGCAGATCCATAATCTGGTCGACTGGCGTACGCATATGAAAACTTTAAGGCAATGGAAGGCGGAAGGCCGTATCCGCTATATTGGCATCACCCATTACACTGAAAGCGCGTACAACGAACTCGAATCGATCATGCGTGCCGAGAAACTGGATTTTGTACAACTCAACTACTCATTGGACGACCGCGAAGCAGAGCGAAAATTACTGCCGCTGGCCGCCGACCGCGGCATCGCCGTGCTGGTGAATCAGCCATTCGGCGGCGGCGGCTTGCTACGCAATCTCGCCAATGTTCCGCTGCCGCCATGGGCAGGCGAAATCGGCTGCGACACATGGGCACAGGTCTTGCTTAAGTACGTGCTCGGTCATCCGTCCGTTACCTGCGCCATCCCGGGAACCAGACGTCCACAGCATATGGCCGATAACTGTCGCGCAGGTATGGGGACACTTCCGGACGAGGCCATGCGCAAGCGTATCGTGGCGTGGTGGGAAGGGCGCCGATAGCCCCGGCCAGGATCGGATGCCGTTCCGGCAATAACAATCCGAAAGGCGACCCTTGCATTCCGACCCTTCTATCGAAAAAAGCGGCCTCGCGACGGTCACTGTCGCGGCAATCGGCGTCGTCTACGGCGATATAGGGACGAGCCCGCTCTACACGATAAAAGAAGTGTTTTCCAAAGAACACGGGTTGACGCTGAACCCTGCAAACGTGTTGGGCGCGGTGTCGTTGATCCTGTGGGGACTGACCATCGTCGTCTCGCTGAAATATGTGACCCTGGTCCTGCGGGCAAATAACCGGGGCGAGGGCGGAATCATGGCATTGCTGGCGCTGGCGCTGTCATCGGTCACGCCGAAATCGCGTTGGTATCATCCGGTCATGCTCACCGGCTTGATCGGCGCCGCACTGTTTTACGGAGACGGCGTCATCACGCCGGCCATCTCGGTGCTGTCGGCCATCGAAGGCCTCGAAGTAGCAACGCCGGCCTTTCGCACCTACGTGGTACCCCTGACGGTCGCGGTGCTTGTCGCGTTATATATGTTGCAGCAGCATGGGACGGCCGGAATCGGAAAGTGGTTTGGGCCGGTCATGCTGGTCTGGTTCATGACGCTGGCCGCGTTAGGGATTGCCAATATCGTCGAGAGTCCGCAAATTCTTGCGGCCATCGACCCACGCCACGCATTGCGCTTTCTTGGCGCTAACGGCTGGTTCGCTTTTATCGCGCTTGGCGCTATCGTCCTTGCATTTACTGGCGCGGAAGCGCTCTATGCCGACATGGGCCACGTTGGAAAAAGGCCAATACGCACAGCATGGTTCTCCGTGGTTTTCCCCGCACTCGCGCTCAATTATTTAGGGCAGGGCGCGCTCTTGCTGTCGCACCCCGATGCCGTGTCCAATCCGTTCTATCAACAGATTGGCAGTTGGGGCGTTTATCCGCTGGTTGCACTCTCCACCGTGGCGACAGTCATCGCCTCGCAAGCGACTATCTCCGGTTCGTTTTCGATCACGCAACAGGCAATCTCTCTCGGTTTTTTGCCGCGCATGGAAGTCATTTACACGTCGGAACGGGAGATTGGACAGATCTACATTCCGCTGGTGAACTGGGTGCAGTGCGTGGTGGTGATTTTTGCCGTCGTCGAATTTGGATCTTCGTCCAACCTGGCGGCGGCATACGGCATTGCCGTCACCGTCACCATGCTGATGACCACCATACTGACATTCTTCGTTATCCGAACAAAGTGGCGGTACAACCTGATGCTGTCTTTGTTCGCCACCGGGTCCTTCCTCATCATCGATATCACGCTGTTCGCTGCAACCACACTGAAAATCATCCACGGCGGATGGTTTCCGTTGGCCCTGGGTGCGGCCATGGTGATCATCATGCTCACCTGGAAGAACGGACGGGAACTGTTATTCGAGAACCTCAAGAGGCACGCGATTCCCCTCAAGGATTTTCTGCAGTCGCTCTTTATCAACCCGCCACCGCGCGTAGACGGCACAGCGGTTTTCTTTCGTGCAGAAGGCGACGGCGTCCCCCACGCCATGCTCCATAACCTGTCACACAACAAGGTTTTGCACGCACGGACCGTGTTCCTGACCGTTATCAACGAGGATGTGCCTACCATCCCGGCATCCGGCCGCGTCACGGTGGAATCACTGGGACAACAGTGTTATCAGGTGAACGTGTACTACGGCTTCAAGGATGTTCGAGACATTCCGCTTGCCTTGAAGATGTGCGACAGGGCGGGCCTGGAATTCGACATGATGGAAACTTCATTCTTCATCTCCCGCCAAACCGTGATTTCGACCGTAGGAGGCGGCATGGCGCTATGGCGCGAAAGGCTCTATGCGGCGATGTCGCGCTTGGCCAGGGATGCGGCGGACTATTTTCGGCTACCGCGTAACCGGGTGATCGAATTGGGCGCGCAGGTAGAAATCTGAACCGGGTTCCGGCCCCAAGCGCCCGCACGGCAACAAGTCGTTCATTTTCGCGGCCGTAGCGGGATGCAATGCTAGGGGGCCGCCTAGGTGCGCGTGACACGCCGCAGTGCGCCCGCTACGGCCGCCAAAAATGACAACTTATTGCTGCGCGGGTCCTAACCTAAGTGCGTCCGACGCTGCAAGAATTCCGACAGGATCCCCCGATCATAAAATCGCTTCGCTCCTTGCAAGGTGAAGACACAAACTGACGACAAGATTCGTCAACATGAGAAGGAGGATCTTCATGATTGCGGTCGCATCCCAGCAAGGGAAGCCATCCGCGCTGCGCGGGGAGAGAGAGAGTGAGAGTGTTTGTTTTCACGATGCAGGTGTTTGCCCACACTTCATTTTACATAACGTCAATTATGCGACCAAGCAATGTAGTGGCTAGATTAGAATGTCTCGAACTAGCCAAATCAGAATGTCCCACTGTCCGATTCCGATGACAAGCATTTGTGGTCGGACGATGCTGGACGCTTCTTCCCCGGTGTTTAAGGAGTTGCGTCATGGCCCACGTGGAGAGCA
>JBBWZW010000559.1:0-4541 GCA_039649305.1 Burkholderiales bacterium | reverse complement strand
CGTGCTGTTGGAGCTAGGCGCGCGTCGCTCCAAACTAGCTGAACGT
The DNA here is from genome assembly GCA_039649305.1 of Burkholderiales bacterium. Taxonomy (GTDB): domain Bacteria; phylum Pseudomonadota; class Gammaproteobacteria; order Burkholderiales; family Burkholderiaceae_D; genus Noviherbaspirillum. Next base: position 4,495 of record JBBWZW010000559.1, on the reverse strand, counting down.
CGATTCCGAAGGAGTAAAGTGCAGCTGCAGCAAGCGGCTGGTGGCATCATCGACATACACCAGCAGCGTGCATTTGGGCGCCCGGTCCTCGAACCACGCATGCTCGCTGCCGTCGATCTGGACCAACTCACCCAAACAGTGGCGACGATTGCGCGGTTGGTAAACCTTTGGGGGACGCAGCTTGCGCGGGACCCACAGCCCAGCATCCGACATCAACCGGCGCACCGTTTCCGTCCCGATGCGCACGCCGTGCTGTTCACGCAGATTCTCACACGCCAGCGTCGGCCCAAAGTCCGCGTACCGCTCGCGGATAATGGTCAGCGCGAGGTTGGCAAGGCCTGGCGCAAGTTGCCGATTGCTCGGACGAGCGTGATGGCGTGATGTCAGCCCGGCTGCACCTTCACGGCGGTATCTGTTCACCAGCCGCTGAATTTGCCGCGTGGTCAGGTTCAAGCGCTGCGCCGCCTGCATCGGCTTCAGGTTGCCGTCAACGACGGCCTGGACCGTCTTGAGCCGGTCGATCTCTCGCATGCTCATCGTAATGGTCTCGATTCCGGCTATGGCGCAACCCCTTATCAAAGGCGGGCTGCCAGCATGGCGCAATTACCCGAAATGCGTATTTCTTGGTGGGAAATGCGACATTTCTAATTGGGGGAAACCGGCCATTATTATTTGGGGCCTACACTGGTCTGTCGCATAAGTTGTCTTATGTAAAATTGAACCCGGGGGTGATAATCAGGCGCGTCGTGTTGCTCGCCTTGGTTCCCGACATTTAAGTTTGAAATCCGATAATTAGTTTGAAAGCGGCACCTTCACGTCCGATTCTGTAATCGCCACTACGAATGCAGGGCTGTTCACTTCTCGTCATAGGCGGTCAAGCAATTCCATGCTGCCTGGGCATCCCAGCCTAATGTTTGTCGAGTGGCGTAAATATGCTGAGTGCCACTGATGCGAATCAAGTTCAAGGCCCAACTGCGTAAGCGGGCGAAGATACCGGGTTGCTTGCGTATTTGGGATGCGTCCTCGCACATGGCAACGTCACGTACATGATGGAACGCGTTTTCGATGCCCCAATGGCTGCGCACGGTTGCATTGGCGTGTTCGGCAGTCAGGGCAAGAGTGCAAACATACCAAGCGGTTTCCTGACGGAGTTTCCAATCCCGCTGTCCTAGTTTGAAAGAAAACAACTTCGCGGGCCGGCCGCGAATAATGAGTTTGAAAACTCGAATAATAAAGATCGAAACAAAAGCATCGGTAATTGGCGCGTGGTTACAGTCTAGCTACTTTGGAATTGGCAAGAATTCCGTTTCCGGCTCGCGGAGTCGCCGAAGGTCCAGAGGGAATTGCCACGGCATTTAGCCTTCGGTTAGGCCCACCCACGCTTGCCTGCCCCGCCCTGCCCTTCAAAAACCAGCAAATAGGAGTGCGGGATTAAAGTCCGATATTTTCAGTTTGCCCTTGAAGCGTGCTGTAATCCCGTCTGGTACCTCCGTTGATCACCCGGGCCGTCATGCAGGAAATTCGCGAAGTTGTCGATTCTGTTTTGCCGCCACAGTTTGCGCAGATGATCACTGTCACACATCAGCCATTTTTTCAGCCGATATTCGATCTTGAATCGACCCGCCTGACGTTCGGCAGAGTGGTATTGCTGGGGGACTTCGCATTCGTTGGCGCAGTTGCTGACTGCCAAGGAGCGTGGGACGGCGGCGCCTTCGGCTCCCCTGCAGAAGAGGGTTTGCGTAGGTTGGGATTGGCACGCGCGTCGCAAATCCCAACCTACGTCATTGCCGCGCACTAATCAATCCGTGCGCCCGACTCCTTGACCACCTGCGCATATTTCGTCAGATCCGACTGAAAAAGCTGAGCAGCGGCATCCGACGAGCTGCCGATTTGTTTCATGCCTTGCGCAGCCATCGCGTCCTGCATTTCCTTCGTGCCGAGCACTGCTTTCACTTGCGTGTTGATCTTGTTGACGACCGACTGCGGAAGTCCGGCCGGGCCGATCAGCGCGATCCATCCTTCATAGTGATAGTTGGGTAAGCCCTGCTCGGCAATGGTCGGCACGTCCGGCAGGATGGAGGAGCGCTCCCGGGTGGTCACGCCGATCGCGCGTAGCTTGCCGGCCTTGATGTGTTGTGCCACTCCGGTCACGCCGAGGACGGCAAATTGCACCTGCCCGCCGAGCAGGTCAGTGGTAAGTTGCCCGGTGCCCTTGTAGGGAACATGTTTGATGTCGATCCGCCCTGCTTCGGCCTTGAACGCTTCGCCGGCCAGGTGAAGTATGGTGCCGTTGCCCGATGAGCCGTAGTACAGCTCGCCCGGTTTCGACTTCGCCAGTGCGATCAGCTCTTTTACATCTTTTGCTGCGACCGACGGGTGCGCCACGAGTACAAAGGGCGAGCCCGCGACCACCGCTATCGGCGTAATGTCCTTGATGGAGTCAAACGGCATCGACTTGTAGATGCTCGGGTTGACGACGTGATTGTTGGACACCATGCCGATCGTGAATCCATCCTTCGGCGCACGGACAATCTGGTGCGTCCCTGAAACGCCACCTGCTCCGGGCAGGTTTTCGATAACGACCGGATGCCCAAGCGCCTTGCCCAAGGGGATCGCGATAACGCGGGAGAGCGCATCGACGCTCGAGCCCGGCGCGTTGGGTACGATCATCTTGATTGGCTTGTCGCCCGAAGCGTCAGTTGTCGCCTGGGCCCATGCACCGGGCGCAACCAGGGAAAAAGCGACGAGTGCGACAGCGCTACGGCGCTTGTAATTGATAGTCATGATGTCTCCTTCAAGTTAGTCCTGTTTAAATCGTAATTTCACACACTCGCGGCTTCGGTGCCTGGCCGCATCAATTCCGCAATCTGTTCAGCGCTATACCCAAGTCCTTGCAAAATTTCTTCCGTATGTTCGCCGATTTTTGCAATCGGCTGTCGCGGCTGCAAACGCTGCCCGTCGAGTGCGATAGGCAGCAATGGCATGTCGGTCTGCGATCCGTCTTCCACGGTCAGCTTCGCCAGTCCGCCGCTCTCTATCAGGTGCGGATCATTGAACAGCTCTTCCGGCCGGGTGATGGCCGCGAACGGAATATGGTTCTGTTCCAGCTGCACTGAGAGCGTCGCGGCATCGCAACTGATCAGCGATTCGCGCAGCGCTTGCAGCAACCATACGCGTGCCACGACACGCTGGTTGTTGGTGGCGAGTTTGGGATCCGCCAGCAGATCGTGCCTTCCAAGAACATTACAAAGTGCGCGCCACTGACCGTCACCGGTAGCGGCGATGAACATTTGTTCGTTGTTCGCGAGTTCGAACACATCGTAGACCGCCCATGCGCTGATCCGCTCGGGCATCGGCGCCGCCGGCTCTCCGGTGACCGCATACTGTTGCATATGCTGGGCGGAGAGCAGCACGCAGTTTTCGAACAAGGCGCTCTGCACTTCTTTGCCCCTGCCGGTCGTGGCTCGTTCATGCAAGGCAGCCAACACGCCGATCGCACCGAACATGCCGCCCATGATGTCGTTGACAGAGCTGCCGGCGCGCAGTGGCCGACCGACGGGACCGGTCATGTATGCAAGTCCCGCCATCATCTGTACTACCTCGTCCAGCGCGAGGCGGTTTTCATAGGGGCCGTTCAGGAACCCTTTGTGCGAGACGTAGATCAGCCCGGGATTGCGGTTGCGGAGCGACTCATAGTCCACGCCCAGCTCTTTCATGCGGCCCGGCTTGAAGTTTTCGACGAACACATCGGCGGTGTCGACAAGCTTGAGCAACGCTGCCCGGCCTTCCTCCGTGCCGGTATCCAAAGACACGCTTTTCTTGTTGCGGTTGAAGGTGCGGAAGAAGCCCGCCCCAGTGCCGAGCAGCCTGCGCGTGCCATCACCCTTGGGAGGTTCAACCTTGATGACCTCGGCTCCCAGGTCGCCCAGGATCATTCCGCAGGTCGGTCCCATCACCATGTGCGACAGTTCGACGACCCGGATGCCTTTCAGCGGAAGTCCTTCGGCCTCGCGCTGATTCAATTGCTGACTGCTCATGCCATCGCCTTCTCTGTTTCGGATTGTGTTGTTGAATATCCCTTCGGCAGGCCGGCTCTTCCCAGCGATCCATACAGGGTTGCCGTGGGGAGCGATTCTTCCAGTATCGAGCGGCATCCGAGCAGCTTGTGCACGTCGATACCGGTTGTGTATCCCATGCTCTCCAACATGAAGACCAGGTCTTCAATCGCCACGTTGCCCGAGGCGCCGGGCGCATGCGGACACCCGCCCAGCCCGGCAAGGGTGGCGTCGAATTCGTATATCCCATGCTGCAGGGCGACGATGGTATTGGCCAGCGCCAGTCCGCGTGTGTCGTGGAAATGCGCGACGCTGAGCTTGCCATTCGCCACCGGCATCAGGGCTTCCAGGAAAGTGCCGACTTGACCGGGCGTGGCGTGCCCGGTTGTGTCGGCCAGCGCAACAATGTCGCAGCCTGCATCCAGCACACGCAGCACGAT
>JBBWZW010000553.1:0-5142 GCA_039649305.1 Burkholderiales bacterium | reverse complement strand
AAACAGTCCGCGTTTCCGGCGGGACTTTTCCTTATCGGTCCAATGCATGGAGACACTACCCAGTACAGGAAGCCCGGTGACCTCGCGCATCTGTGCAAGGCTGACGAAGGTCGGTCGAACCTGGCTGTTCAATAATCCGACACCGGCGCCGGCAAGCAGCGCAAACAGCAGCACCATCGAGAAAAGCTGGGGACGGGTCGGGCCTGACGGGCGCGCTGGTCCGGTGGGCGGATCGATGATCCTGAAAGCCATCATGTCGGTATTGGCTGAGAGATTGTTCGACAGCTTTGCCGTCTCACGGCCAGTGAGGAGTTTTTCGTAATTTGCCTTGTTGACCTGATAGTCGCGGTTCAGCTGTGACATCTGCGCTTCCACTTCAGGTACGGCACTGCTCATAGCCTTCAGGCGCGCATACCTCGCCGAGTATTCATCCACGCGTGCCCTCATTGCGGCGACCCTCGCTTCAGCATCGGATAGCGCAACCTTCAACTGCTGCAGTACCGGGCTATAGTTCTTTCCGACGAAAGTGGGGGCGGCGGGCCCTCGTTGCTTCGCCTCTTCCTGTTTGCGAGTCTCCAGTTGGGCGATCAAGCGCTTGGTCGCGACGACGTCCGGGTGTTCTTCGGTATATTGCAAGCGCAGCGCATCGAGATTTTTAATCAATGACTGGATGCGCGAGTCCATCTCCGGATTGCTCACAGATTGTTGTTGTTCGGCCTGTTTCGTCTCGCCGCCAAGGATGGGCTCTTCACCCGCGATTTCCCTCTTGATCGAATTGCGCGCCTGCTCCGCCTCGACCAGGGCCAGGCGCGCCTGGTTCAGGATTTCTGCCGATTCCGCCAGTTTTCCGCCGTAGTCGCCTTCTTTGCCCGACAGCACCGCGCTGTTTTTCAGCTTGAAGTCCTTCATCGCGTTCTCTGCCGCGACCAGCTTCTCTTCGTAGTACTTGATCTGGTCATCGATGAAGCGGAGTGCATTGTTCGAGTCCTGCTTCTTGTCACCGAGGCTGCCTTCGATAAAGATCGTGAGCAGCGACTGGACCACATTCCTGGCCAGTTTCGGGTCGGCGTTGTTGTAGCTGATCGAATAGATGTCGAAGCTGGTGGTGCCCCCGATCTTGATGTCTTTCATCAGGTCAGTGATCAACTGGTCTTTGTCCTTCACCGAGTTGGCCTTGATATCGAGGTCGACCATGCGCATGACCCGTTCGATGTTCGGTCGGCTCAGCAAGGTGCGGCTCATGATGGAGACTTGCTGTTCGACGTCCGGGATGATGGTCATTCCCGAAAGGATAGGTTTCAGGATGGATTGGGTATCAACGTAGACCCGTGCCGACGCCTGGTAATTGTCGGGAAGGGCTTGCACACCGATCCATCCTCCGATCATGACCAGCCATGCGACCGCCATTGAAATCCAGCGATATTTCCAGACTCCCTTTAAAAGGGAAGATAGCTGGGAAAGCAACTCGTCCATCTGTAGAACTCCCTGTACCCGCAACCCAAATCTCAAAACTCCGGATTGACGTTGACTAACTGTAGGTAATAATGACACAGAGAAATAACCGTTTTTGAAGGAGGAGTCAACAAATGTTTGTCGGAAAATTTTCCAATTAGCTCCGAAACAATGGTGGACGTCGGAAAGCCACGAAATTTTCTTCGATGCTAGTTCTTTTGCTTGAGAAACTTTCCGTTACAATGTAAAAGGGTGACCAAGAGTAACTATCGTTCCGCTTTTGAGGAACTTGTTGATATGGCATGGCCGGAACTGTACTCCGGACGCAGTTTTACTTTGCTAAGAGGGAAGCCAATGTTTTCGTCGTGTCTCACTATCCTGAAGAAGCCGGCTCTTATTGCCGCTGGAGCCATCGTCGTTTTCCTGGGCGGCTGCGCGTCGAAGTCCGAGTTGCCGACGGCCCCGATGCAAGCCGCCGCGGGAACGCACGAGTACCGGATCGGCCCGGGAGACACTATCAGCATCAATGTGTGGCGTAATCCTGAGGTGTCGCAGTCCGTGCCGGTCAGGCCGGACGGCAAGATCACGACGCCGCTGGTAGAAGACTTGCCCGCGAGCGGAAGGACGCCCACCGAGCTGGCTCGCGACATTGAAAAAGTGCTGGCTAAATTTATTCAGCAACCGGTGGTCACGGTGATCGTTACCGGATTTGTCGGTCCCTATTCGGAGCAGATCCGCGTGATAGGCCAGGCCGCAAAACCGCAGGCCCTGCCGTATCGGGAAAACATGTCGCTGATGGACGTGTTGATAGCGGTAGGCGGCCTTGCCGAGTTTGCCGCGGGGAATAGTGCCAATGTCATTCGGACGATTGATGGAAAGCAGCACAAGATCGATGTGCGGCTGAATGACCTGCTGAAGAAAGCGGACATTTCGGCGAACATGCCGATGCGGCCGGGCGATGTATTGGTGATTCCTGAGAGCTTTTTCTGAGGCAGGAGCAGCTGTCGGAAATCTTTACGATCGGGCCTGAATAAGCAATATCACGGGCTTAGCTATGGCGGAAAAACGGTGTAACCGTTTGATCTACATGAGGAATAGTTTTTTGAGGTGGTGAAGGAACGCAATTTGCTTATATGCGTTCAACTCTTCGACCCGGGCCAAAGGCGGGATTGCAGAGAAGGAGACTGATGTGGCGCTCAACCAGGAACAAAACGGCGGAATGGAACCAGACCAACTACCAGAGGGCACACCTGTTCAGACGTCGTCTGTGGACGAGTCTCGCAGGCGCTTTGCCAAGGCCGGGGTTGCTGCGTCGGGTGTCTTGCTGACACTGGCGAGCCGGCCGGTTCTTGCTACTGGCGGAAGCTGGGGTGGGGGCGGCGGAGGCGGAGGCTATACACTGGGCACAAAGACCTGCAAATCCTGTTCCGCCTGGATGTCGGCAAATATGAGTAAGCATGCAAACGAATCGGTAACCTGCACGGGAAAGTCGCCGAAGTGGTGGAAAAATTGCTCACAATCAGAGTGGACAAAGTGCTCGGTTAAAAGTGACGACCTGTTTCCCAAGCACTTCAGCTGCGGCATAAACGCCAGCAGCTACAATTTCAAGATGATCGATATATGTGATAACGCCTATTCCAGCACGATGCCGCTCGCTGACCTATGTTCGCGCCTGGTGGCTGCATTGCTCAACTGCAGAAGCGGAAAGACTTCGTTCCTGACTGAAGCAACTGTCAAAGCAATCTTCATCGAGATTACGACGAAGACCCACTTCTCTCCTACTGCGGGAGTTAACTGGGATATCGCCAAGTGCATCGAATACCTGACGGCTACGCAAAGCGACGTTTAATGAAGTGGCACGCAGTTTCAGAGCCTGAGCTTTTGCGCTGTTGGGACGATGAGTTCGTCGTGTACAACAGCGTTTCCGGCGACACCCACTTACTCGGTACAGCTGCCGGCTATATCCTCGAGCAGCTACAATCCGCGCCCTCCGACGAGGTATCACTGGCCGACTCCCTGTGCAAGGCTTTGCTTGCAGAGCCGGGTCCGGAACTTTCGCTTCACGTCCGGACTATCCTCGCCGACCTTCACAAGCTGGAATTGATAAAACAGGCTGCCTGATTTGAAGGTCTCCCAGCTAACGTCATCCGAGCTTGAATACCGGCTTAAGCATCCCGGTATATCGATCCGCACTGGCGCATTTACCTCACGTATCCAAAGCCCTTTCCCCAGCGTAGCTGAGGGGATAGGTCTACTGTACGGCGACTATCCGGTGGTGGAGCAGGACGGTTTTGCTGATTTCCATGTGGGCGTGGCGCGCCCGCATGACTTGAGGCGTTGGTTCAAGCCGCAAGTCCAGTTTTTGCTCGACGGGGTTTCCACCTTCTTGCCGCTTCCCGCCAGCCAGGCATTTCCCATGCTGGAATGGGGACTGAATTGGTGCGTGTCTAACCATGCGCATCGCTATCTGATGATCCACGCGGCGGTGGTGGAGAAAGACGGATATGCCGCGATCCTGCCTGCGCCGCCGGGCTCCGGCAAGAGCACCTTGTGCGCAGCACTGGTGAACCGCGGATGGCGATTACTCTCGGACGAGCTGACCCTGGTTCGCCTCAGCGACGGCAAAATCATTCCTGTACCGCGTCCCGTCAGTCTGAAAAATGCATCGATCGACGTCATGAAGAGTTACGTGCCGGAGGGCGTGTTCAATCGCCCGGTGACCGACACGGTCAAGGGGACGGTGGCCCATATGAAAGCGCCGTCCGATAGCGTTGCACGCGCAGCGGAAGTCGCGCTACCAGGCTGGGTAATTTTTCCGAAGTATCAGCCGGGCTCACCGGCACTACTCGAACCGCTGCCACGGGCACATGCTTTCATGCAGGTCGCGGACAACTCCTTCAATTACAGCGAGCTCGGCCTCAAGGCTTTCGAGACCCTGTCCGGCTTGATTGGTGTGTCACAATGCTACCGATTCACCTATAGCATCCTGGATGAAGCCATTGAAACCTTCGCCGCATTAAAGACTCCTGCTTCCCTACTATAGTCGTGACTCCACATCACCTGGTACTTCAAGCATTTCGACAACCCGATGCGCTTACTACCCTGAGTCTCACGGACTGGGACCTGCTCGTCCGCCAGGCCCGGACGGCGAACCTCCTGGCCAGCTTGCACGCGTTGCTGCAACGACGCGGACTCATCGGGCAGATCCCGCCGCAACCGCGCGAACATCTTGAATGGTCGCAGGTGATCGCCGAGCGACACCACGAGGAAGTGCAGAGGGAAGTGGGCCTGATCCGGAAGGCGCTGGCGGATATCGGTGTGCCGATCATTCTGCTCAAGGGTGCGGCCTATGTGATGGCGAAATTGCCGCACGCTGAAGGTCGCCTGTTTTCCGACATCGACATACTGGTTCCGAAAGCGAAGCTCAATGCGGCTGAAGCTGCGCTGATGCTGCATGGCTGGGCTTCTACCCATCATGACGAGTACGACCAGCGCTATTACCGTACATGGATGCATGAGCTGCCGCCGATGATGCACATCAAGCGCATGACCGCGATCGATGTGCATCATGCGATCCTGCCCGAGACTGCGCCCTTGCATCCCGACCCGGAGAAGCTCCGCGCCGCAGCCTGTCCTGTGGATGGGTACGACGACTTGAGGGTGCTTGCCCCGACCGACATGGTGCTGCAT
>JBBWZW010000018.1:0-3523 GCA_039649305.1 Burkholderiales bacterium | reverse complement strand
CGAAAAAAAACGCCTCACCACCAACCCCAACCTGATGAACCCTTTAAGGAGATTTAAAAATGAAAGCACTCACCATCAAAGACCTGTCCGTCACCGAACAACTCGACAGCAAAGCCATGGCCGGCGTACGCGGCGGCTATGACTGGAAAGCGAAGATGCTGGCCTTCCCGGTTGTCTACCAGTCCTACGCTTCGAGCAAGACCGTGTCCGTCGAGCAGGCCAACAACCAGATCCAGGACAACGACACCGGCAACGGCTCGGCAGTATTTGGCGGCAGCATCACGGCGTTCAACACACAGACCGGCCTCAACTTCAACAGCGTGCGTTAAGCACCGCGATACGTTGGACGTGGAGGCGACGACGCCTCCATTCCATCACGCGGCGTGAAGGACTACACTGTTCTGACGCATGGGCAGGTTTATAAACAACCGACCACCGGAGAATTAACATGGCTGCAATCAAAATCAACGACCTGCGCACCAGCCAGGTCCTCGAGCGCAAGGCGATGGCCTCCATCAAAGGCGGAGGCGCGCCATGGGTATATGGATGGATCAGTCCGTTCATTCCCGCATCCGCCCGCCTTGGTCCGTCGCTGAATTTCATTCAGGTCACCAATAACTTCTTTGCGGAGCAAATGAACAATCAGTTCCAGAGCATCGATATCAAGAATTTCGCGGCGAATTCGAACATTGCTTTATCCGCGAACCAGGCTGCCGCGAATTTCGCGCAGTAGAACCGGCGCGCGGGGGGCTCGTGACACGTGCAAACCAATTTCGCTGGACGTCCGCCTCTCGTTCGGACGCCGGACTGGTCCGTGACCTCAATGAGGACTCGACGCTGGACCGGCCGGAACGCAGCGTGTGGGCTGTCGCTGACGGCATGGGCGGGCATACGCTTGGTGACCTGGCGAGTCGATTGGTAGTCGAAGCCCTGGACCAGCTTCCGTCGCATCACGACGTATTGGCGTTCCTTGCCGATGCGCGCGGGCGGCTCCAGACGGTGAATCGGCAACTGCTTCAGGAGGCGGTAATCCGCGACGCGAAGATCATCGGCAGCACTGTCGTTGTCCTGCTGGCATGCGACGCCTGTTGCGGCTACCTCTGGGCCGGCGACAGTCGCATCTACCTGTTGAGGGACGGCCGGCTGAGGCTGCTCACCCGCGATCACAGTCAGATCGAAGAACTCAAGGCACGTGGAGAACTGAGACACGAAGACGCGGCCCGGCATCCGGCCCGCAACCTGATCACCCGTGCCGTCGGCGGCACCGACGAACTGGAACTCGATGAAGAAACGATGAGAGCCGGCGATGGCGATATGTTCCTGTTGTGCAGCGACGGACTGAGCAACGAAGTGAGTGAACAGGAAATGCGCAGCGCGCTTGTCAGCGGCGATTGCCGGCAGGCGGTGGACACCATGGTTGACCTCGCGCTCACGCGCGGGCGCGATAACATTTCAGCTGTGGTGGTACGGGTTGAAGACCTGCATAGCGCGGACAAGACGGTGTTGAATCCCGCGCTGTGAGCAGATTGTCATGCACAAATTTCAACTACTCTGCTGCGCACTTATGGACTAACATTCAACCGTTCACATACTGAACGCGTGAGTGTCACCGTCGTCCATCGCACTTTCAATTCATCGACACGATATGGGCAGCCAATTCAAACCACCACTTTTTCAGGAACAGCTCGCCGGGATACAGGCACGGAACAGGGATAATCCTGACGTCGAGGCGCTCTTATGGGAAATCAAGCGCCTGCATGCGCTGGTACTGAAGTCTGATCAGTTGCAGCGATCCCTCGGCAATGTTGCGGGCAGCGGCGCGGGGCTGGAACTCGCTGTCCTGCGCGATATGCTGAGGGATGAGCCTTGTGTGAAAGAGTCGCAGGGATGGGCGCAGCGGAGGAAGCGGAGTTTAGCGGCGAACTCCTGACCGGTTGCGCGCCAGCGACGCGTTATTCATACGCATGGCGCAGCCTACGCCTTATCCCGATAAATGGCGACGGTGGTGCATCTCTGGATCCCCGCCTCCGCGGGGATCACAGTTATTGGGCCGCCGCTACACCGCCTCAAGAAAACAAAACCCGCTAACCCCGAGCGTAACCCGTTGCTTGTCTATTTCCGCATGCTGGCCCAAGACCATCCCGCTAAAGGGCAAGGAAGAAACCCGTTTTGGTGCGACGTCCATATTGAACAGACAAATGAGCGCCCGCTCTTCAAACCGCCTGGAAAACGCGAGCACCCCGTCCGGCGCGTCAAGAAGATGAATGGAGCCCTTGTCCAATTCAGGACGCGCCTTGCGCAGCGCAATGACCTGCCGCGCAAAATTCAGTACCGAATTCGCGCGCTTATCCTGGCTTTCAACACTGAGTTCCCGATGGACCTCGTCCAACGGCAGCCAGGGTTCGCCCTCGCTGAATCCGCAACCGGCCGCGCCGGTCCAGGGCATCGGCGTGCGGCACCCATCGCGGCCCTTGAACTTGGGCCAGAAAGACTTGCCGAACGGATCCTGGAGCCGCTCGAACGGCACGCTTGCTTCGGGCAAGCCCAACTCCTCGCCCTGATAGAGACAGATGTCGCCTTTCATTGAGAACAACAAGGCGAGCATTTCCTTTGCCGTCTCGACGCGGTCCCTGCCTTGTAACCAGCGCGTAGCCACACGGGGCTTGTCATGGTTACTCAATGCATAGCAGGCAACGGCCGGTTCCGTGATCGATTCCTCTAACGTGGCAATCACCTTCCTTACATGCGCCGCGCTGCTGTCGGGCGTCATCATGGAAAAGCTGTAGGCGGAATGCAGGCGCGTTGCGCCGGTGTACTCGCCCATGAGCTTCAGCGCATCGTGCCCGCCCACTTCGGCCAGGCTGAACGCGCCGTACTGGTCGAGCAGGCTGCGTATTCTCTCGAGAAAGGGCAGCATCTCAGGACGAGCCTGATCATAGACGTGCACCTGGAATCCATAAGGATGAAGCGCTGAGCTGTTGTCCTCACGCGGTGGGTTATCGCGTAACAACTGGTCCTGGAAAATATGGTTGCAGGCATCAAAACGGAATCCGGACACGCCCATGTCGAGCCAGTACTTCATCTCAGCCAGAACCTGGTCCTGCACCGCCGGATGGTGCATGTTCAGGTCCGGCTGGCTGGACAGGAATGAGTGGAAATAATACTGGCGCCGCTCCGCATCCCACCGCCACGCGGTGCCGCCGAAAACCGATACCCAGTTGTTGGGCGGACTCCCGTCAGGCTTGGGGTCGGCCCAAAGGTACCAGTCGGACCTGTCATTTTCTTTGGCGCGGCTTTGCCTGAACCAGGCGTGCTCTTCCGAAGTGTGGGAGATCACCATGTCGACAATCACGCCGAGTTCCAGCCGACGGGCGCACTCCATCATGCTCCGCAAGTCTTCCATCGTTCCGAAGATGGGATCGACTTGCCGGTAATCGGAGACGTCGTAACCGAAGTCCTTCATCGGCGACTGGAAGAAGGGGCTGATCCACACGGCGTCGACGCCGAGGCTCTTAATGTACGG
>JBBWZW010000549.1:0-2935 GCA_039649305.1 Burkholderiales bacterium | reverse complement strand
GATTTTGTCCTGCAGAATTCCTGGATGGCGATCGGCAAGGACCAGAAGAAAGGATGGGCGCTGCCGCTGCTGGCACACTGCCTTGTGCATCTTGCGGTTGCAACGGCGCTGATCCTGATTATCGCGCCGCGGTTCTGGTTCGTGGCCCTGATCGATTTCGCGATTCACATCGTGGTCGACCGCGCCAAAGGTCTTTGCGCCTCCACCTTTGATGTGACGATGGAGCATCCATGGTTCTGGACCCTGATCGGGGTAGATCAGGCGCTGCACCATCTCACCGGCTTCGGTCTGTCGATTTTCATGGCGGCGAACGGTTGATGTTGCCTGCTTCGGGATTTGCGTCCCGGATCAGTACGCTCATCCGGTGTGGCCCGATATCCCGTTCGATCGAGGTCCAACCCAGCCTTTCATAATAACCCGAACGCTGCGGTCGCGCGCATAGATAGACGCGGCCAACGCCCAGCGCGAGGCAATCTTGCGTTGCGCGAGCGACCAGCGCGGCGCCGACGCCGCGCCGGCGCGCCTGCGGATCGACCCACACCGCCGCAACCCATGGCGTAAGTTGCGGACGCTCCTCGAGATCGGCTTTGATCACGGAAGATGTACCGAGAAATTCCATGCCGTCATGCGCGACCAGGGCAAATGGAATCGGATCCGCGTTGAGATTTTCGTCGCGCAGACGGCTGGAAATGTAGTCGAGTGGATGGCCGGAATCTTTCCACCATGCTTGCCAGATCCGGTCGGCCACGGTGTCGAGAAACTCCGGTCGCTGCCGCAGGTCGGAAATCGCAAAGGGCATTGCTGCTTTCATGTGAAGACCACCATGGTGTCGCGATCTGTCATACTTCACCCTCCGGCGCGCCTCCGATTCGGTTAACCCCTCAAGGTACCCGGGTGACTACTGGGTACCGTGGTTAACCCTTCGTTAGAGAGTTGCATTGCATCTTGCGGGCAGGGGGATATCCAGATGTTTTCAAGTCGCGATGCCTACGAAAACGATTTCTGCCCGGTCCGGGATGAATTGCTCGGCGAAATGTACCGCGCCAACGAAAACGGCCTGCCCCGACTGGTGGAGAGCGTCTCTTCCGAGGTCCGGGCCATGCTGGCGCTGTTCTGCTATCGTAGAAGCCATCTGCACGCGCTGGCGCTCTCGATCGCGGCAAGTTGCAACGAACGCGAACTGATCCATGTGGGCGGACGGGTCGGCTCCGCCCTTTACACGCTGTCCCGCCAAGCGCTGGCAACGCGCGCCGCGCCGTCATCGCCTTACGGCAACCGCAAGCCGATCACGCTCTCGACCAAGCCGCTCAGCACGTTCTCGCCCGTTGACGACGAGCTTGATGAAGAGTTCGCGCAGGCCGCCACGGCGTAGCTTTGCCCGCCCTGCTGATATGGAATCACGTCAGCACCGGCAGCCCATGTCTCCGCCGCGCCATCGCGCATTCGATGTCGCCGGGCATGCAGGTCCGGCAAACCTCAGGCCGCACTCCATAAATTCCGCACGAGGTCGCCACGCCGATCTTGCCTGACAGCGCCGAACACCGTTCGCCGTCGCAGCGCATGCCCGACAGTTTCTCGTTGACGAATTTTTCCGGAATCAGATCGAGCGTCGCGTCGTCCTCGGTGGTGAAGCGCGGCCAGTTCGACGAATACGAACAGCATGCGCCGCAGGCCTGGCAGGGGTTTTCGACATCAATGGCTGGATCGCTTGTCTCCATGCCTTCCGTTTAGAGCATGATTCGAAAAGTGGAAACCGGTTTTCCCTCGGGACAAACGCGAAGCGTTTGCCCGCAGATCATGCTCAACCCAAAGATAATGCAGCGATCGGCCAGTTGGCCGCGCGAGCTGCACGTATCAGGTATCGCTCGGATGTTCCCAGACCAGGCTCCTTCGCCATCTCGCTCTGAGTAAGTCACGTCGCTCGGGATATTTTTCGTCGAGATACAAGGCATCGACGACACGGTCGGTTCGAAAGCTGCGAAAATCCCTGCGCAGTTCGCACCATGCCGCCAGAAGCCGCACGGCTTCGAGATAGCCGATGGCGATCGGCCAGATGGTGCGTGCGCTGTCACGGCCGTGTTCGTCGCGATAGCGCAGTGTGATTTTCTTTCCTTCGTGAATCTGCGCACGCGTCCGCGCCATGTCCATGCGGTCAGGCTCTTTGCGCCAGCCCGGGCGGGCGCGGCTGGCGGGTTCAAGCACAAAAGGTCTTAGCCGTTCCGGGACCGTGTCGGCGATTTTAGCGATGAGGTCGTGAGCGGCGCGGGACAAAGCTGTATCAGCATGGCCGGCGACCCATTGCGCGCCGAGCACGGCCGCTTCGATCTCATCGGGGGTGAGCATCAGCGGCGGCAGGTCAAATCCCTTCTCCAGAATATAACCCATGCCGGCCTCACCGCGGATCGGCACGCGCTGTTCCATCAGGGTCGCGATGTCGCGGTAGATCGTCCGCTTCGAGGTCTCTAACTCGGCTGCGATCGCATCTGCCGTTAGTGGTTTCCGGGTGCGCCGGAGCACCTGAATGATCTGGAACAGCCGGTCGGCACGTCTCATGGGCGTCTCTTTTTAGGGTGCAGCGTTGGCGATGCTGACAGCATGTTGGCAGCAGGTGGGGGCTATATCGGGACAACACTTCAGCTCAAGGGGATTTGTCCATGACGATTCTTTACGACTTCGGCACCCGCGGAAATTTCGAGCCTCTCTGGCGTGCTCAGACTTGGGCATTTCAGACTTGGGCATTTCAGCGCCTGATTTCGTTCAACTGCGCCGGTGGCGACCTCCGCTGGGGATCATTGCGCTGGCCTTACGTTCATTCGCCGTGCTGTGGGTCTTCGGGCAAAGACAATTTGTCCTATTGGTTCGAAACGTCGCGGGCCGCGTTTGGGCAGGGGCCTGTTTCGCGGCTGATATTACCGATGCTGACAGTATGGTGGCA
>JBBWZW010000541.1:0-8774 GCA_039649305.1 Burkholderiales bacterium | reverse complement strand
GATTTTTCGGTTCAAATCGAAAACAGTGAGTGACCCATGGACAGTCCTGACAAGGACGAGCAAAGCCGACTCGAACTCCTTAATTCCCTGCAGATCCTCGACACGCCGCCGGAGGAAGTCTTCGATCGCCTCACGCAATTGGCGGCGCGCATCTGCGAGACGTCGATGGCTGCGATTACGCTCATCGACGATCGGCGGCAATGGTACAAGTCCTCGTTCGGCTGGAACCCGCCCGAAACATCACGGGAGAATTCCCTGTGCGCGATCACCGTTCTCAACAAGAAACCCTTCGTTGTGCCGGACACGCTGAACGACCCTTGCTTCCGCGAGAACCCGTATGTCTCGGGCGAGATCGGCCTCCGGTCTTATGCCGGCGTGCCCCTGGTCAAGGAGGGCGGCTATGTGCTCGGTGCGCTGGCCGTGCTGGACCGGGAGCCGAGAACATTGAGTGATACGCAGATCGCGACGCTGGAGATGCTGGCCGAGCAGGTCGTGATGCATTTCGAGCTGCGGCGCCAGCATCATGAACTGGAACGCGTGGCGGCCGACCGTGACCGCATTAACGCTGCGTTGTTTCGCCAGACCGCCCACCTGAAGGAGGCGCAGCGCATCGCCGAAATCGGCAGCTGGGAATTCGATCCGTGGTCCGGGGAGCTTGCCTGGTCGGATGAAATATATCGGCTCTTCGGGGTCGTCCCGGAGAACGGCAAACAGCGCTACGAGACGTTCATGGCGCTAGTGCATCCGGAGGATCGGTCGCGCCTGCTCGATGCGCTGGAACTGGCCACGCAAGGGAAGCAGGCGCTGGATCTGCAGCATCGGATCATAAGGCCCGATGGAGAAGTGCGCTACATGCACGAGTTGGCCGCCTTGGAGAGGCCTGGGTTAATCGAGTGCGGCGACGAGCGTCGAATGCTGGCCGGCACAGTGCAGGACGTCACGGCGCGGCACAAGTCGCAAGAGCTGATGATTCTGGTCGAGACCTGTATCTCGCGAGCGAACGATGTCGTGATGATTACCGAAGCGGACCCGCTGGATGAGCCGGGTCCCCGGTTGGTCTTCGTCAACGACGCTTTTGAATTCGAGACCGGTTACCGGCGGGAGGAGGTCCTCGGAAAATCGCCACGCTTGCTGCAGGGCCCCCATACGCAGCGAGCCGAACTCGACCGCATCCGGCAGGCTCTTCGGAACCGGGTGCCGGTCTCGGCTGAGCTGATCAACTACAGGAAGAACGGCGAAGAGTTCTGGGTCGAACTCGACATTTCTCCCGTGATCGATGCAACGGGACGGTTGACGCATTTTGTGTCGGTCGAGCGCGATATCACCGAGCGCAAGAAAAGGCTCGCGGAACTGGCCCGTAGCCACCGCGCGCTGCAAATGCTTACGCGCTGCAACGAGGCATTGATCAAGGTGGAGCATGAACAGGACCTGCTCGAGCAGATCTGCCGGCTGGCTGTGGAGGTCGGCGGCTATAAGGCTGCCTGGGTCGGTTATGCACAGGACGACGAGAAACGGACCATCAGGCCCGTTGCCCACGCCGGTGTGTCGGATGAGATTGTCGAAGTCGCGAAAACCCGCTTCAGCTGGTCGGCGGAGCTGCCGGAAGGGCAAGGCCCCGCCGGTCGTACCATCCGCAGCGGCGTGCCTGTCGTCTACGAAGACATATCGAAGGTACCCGACGTCGCCCCTTGGCGGGAATTGGCCCAGCGCCTCGGCTACCGCGGCGTGATCTGCCTGCCGCTGCGCATCAGGGATCGCGCAGGCGGTGTGCTGATGCTGCTCACCGCGGAAGTCCGTCCCGTTACCGATGAAGAAATCAAGCTGCTGCAGGAACTGGCGGATAACCTGGCGTTCGGGATAGGCCACATTCGTTCGGAGCAGACCCGGCGGCGCATCGAGGAAGCGGTGCTGAAAGTCGCGGCAGCCGTCTCGATCAGCTCCGACAAGGAATTCTTTGAACAATTGGTTCGCAACATGGCCGGGTCTTTGGGCGCAGAAGCCGCCTTCATAGCGCGTTTCGTTCCCGGTGACCCGCTTGCGATTCGTACGCTCGCCGTGGTGGTGGATGGCAAAGCCGCGGAAAATTTTGATCACGTGATCAGCGGCACCGACTGGGAATGCTTCGCGCATCATGCCTATTGCATACTGCCGGCGCTGGAGTTGCGCGCCCCCGGCCCGCTGGCGTCGTTCACTGCGCATACGGACGTATGCAGTCGCCTTGACAATTCATCGGGCAAGCCGGTCGGACTGCTTTGCGTATTGTTCCGCGAGCCGGTCGAGCAAATGGATTTCATCGCGTCGACCCTCCAGATTTTTGCCGCGCGCGCCGCAGCCGAACTGGAGCGAGAAGAGGCGGACGAGCGTATCCGGATGCAGGCGTCGCTGATCGACAAGGCGCAGGACGCGATCATGGTGTGCGACATCGGGGGAAGAATTTATTTCTGGAACAAAGGCGCCGAGCGGATGTTCGGCTGGACCGCGCTGGAAGCGGTGGGCAAGTCGAAGCAGGGATTGATCGTTGAGGATGCCGAAGGCTTTAAGCAGGGCGTCATCGTCACCCTGGAAAAGGGCGACTGGATAGGCGAGTTGAAGAAGCATCGGAAGGACGGCAGCCTGTTGACGGTCGAAACGCACTGGACCCTGGTCCGGGATGAAAGCGGAAAGCCGGAAGCGATACTCGCCATCGAGACCGACATTACAGAGCGCAAGACGGCCGAGCGCGAAATCGAACGCCTGGCTTTCTTTGATCCATTGACCGGCCTCCCCAATCGACGGCTGCTGATGGACCGGCTGCGGCATGCGTTGGCAGCGGGCAGCCGGAGCCGGCACACCGGTGCGCTGCTTTTCATCGACCTCGACAATTTCAAAAGCCTGAACGACACCTTGGGTCACGACATGGGCGACCTGCTGCTCAAGCAGGTCGCGCGGCGGCTCGAGTCGTGCGTACCGCGCAAGAGCGACACCGTGGCCCGTCTCGGTGGCGACGAATTCGTCGTCATGCTCGAAGACCTGAGTGAAAATGCGCAAGATGCGGCGACCCACGCGGAGATTGTCGGTGAAAAAATCCTCGCTGTATTTAAGCATTCATTCCATCTCGACGGACATGAGCACCATAGCACTCCGAGCATCGGCGTCACCCTGTTCAATAGGCAGACACGGGACGTCGATGAATTGCTCAAGCGTGCAGACCTGGCGATGTACCAGGCCAAGGCGGCCGGCCGCAATACCATACGTTTCTTCGATCCGGATATGCAGACGGTCGTCACAGCGCGTGTCGCTCTCGAGTCCGACCTGCGCCAAAGCCTGCGCGAACAGGAATTCTTCCTCCAGTACCAGCGCCAGGCGGACGACAACGGACGCACCATCGGCGCCGAAGCGCTGGTGCGGTGGCAGCATCCGCGGCGCGGCCTGGTTTCTCCCGCTTTGTTTATCCCGTTGGCGGAAGAAACCGGGATGATAGTGCAGTTGGGGCAGTGGGTGCTGGAGGCCGCTTGCCGGCAGCTGGCGATCTGGGCCGTCAATCCGGAGGCGGCGCACCTATCGCTTGCCGTCAATGTCAGCTCGCGCCAGTTCCGGCATCCCCAATTCGTCGCGCAGGTGCTGGACGTGCTGGATCGTACCGGTGCAAGGCCGCAGTACCTCAAGCTGGAACTGACCGAGAGCCTGCTGGTGGAAAACGTGGAAGCCACCATCAAGAAAATGACTTCGCTCAAATCCCACGGTGTCTGCTTTTCGCTGGACGATTTCGGCACCGGTTATTCTTCGCTGTCGTATCTGAAGCGGCTGCCACTGGACCAGTTGAAAATCGATCAATCGTTCGTCAGGGATGTGCTCACCGACTCCAATGACGCCGCCATCGCGCGCACGATCCTGGCGCTGGGACAGACCCTGGGACTCGAAGTGATCGCAGAGGGCGTCGAAACGATGGAACAGCGTGACTTCCTGGCGGAGAACGGGTGCCATGCCTACCAGGGGTATTTGTTCAGCCGGCCTTTGTCGGCGGACCAGTTTCTCGTCGCCTGAAAAATCCCGGTACGGTGCAAAGGCACCGCGCAGGAATAACTTGCACAATTTTTTTGCTGGCCATAGCTCGCTATGGCTCCTCCTCACGCCTTGCACCGCATCCCGCGACGGCCGCCAAATTGCCGAACTTATTCCTGCGCGGCGCCTTACCTGCCGCCGCCGCGTGCGTGTATATTGTCGGTTCCGCGACGCAATCAACCCGAACGACGATGACCCCCGATTACCTGACCGACTTGCCGACGCCGGCACTGATCCTCGAAAAACGCCGCCTGCAGGCAAATTGCGCGCGTATGGCGGAACGTGCCCGCCGCGCCGGTGTGAAGTTGCGCCCGCACCTGAAAACGGCGAAATGCGCCGACGTTGCAGCGCTTGCGACCGCAGGTCAGTTTGGTGGCATTACCGTCTCTACACTCGCGGAGCTCGAGTATTTTTTTGACGCCGGTTTTCGCGACCTGACTTATGCGGTCAGCATTGTTCCGTCGAAGATGGACAGGATAGAACGTCTGGTGTCTCGCGGGGCACGCATTCAAGTCTTGCTCGATTCCATGGATACGCTAGATGAACTATCCGTACGGCAGACCGAAGTAACCATTCCGGTATTGATCGAAATCGACTGCGGCGGGCACAGGGCAGGGGTGGCGCCCGACAGCGCGCAGTTGATCGCCCTTGCGCAGCGCATTGCGGAAGAGCCGCGACTGGAGCTGGAAGGCGTACTCACGCACGCCGGGCATTCGTACCATGCGCGTGACGAGGCGGCACGCACCGGGATTGCGATTGCCGAGCGCGACGCGGTGGTCTCTGCGGCCAATCGCCTGCGTAATGCCGGGTTCGCATGCCCGACAGTCAGCATCGGCTCCACACCGACCGCGCTCACCGATATTCCCCTTGATGGTGTTACCGAAATCCGGCCCGGTGTTTACATGTTCTTCGATTTGTCGCAGGCCCAGCTCGGCGTCTGCACGGTCGATGACATCGCGGTCAGCGTACTGGCGACGGTGATTGGCCATCATCGCGAGGGAGGCCATTTACTGATTGACGCCGGCGCGCTTGCATTGTCCAAGGATGTGAGCGCCAATGAGTTTGAGAAGCAGATCGGGTATGGGCTGGTATGTGACGCGGAGGGCAAGCTGCTATGCGGGTTGCATGTCGCCGACGTTCATCAGGAGCATGGGTTGATCAGGAGCGCCGATGGCGACCTGGCATTCGAAAAATTCCCGGTGGGGTCGCGGCTGCGGATATTGCCTAACCATGTCTGCATGACGGTGGCGCCTTATCGGGAATATCACGTGCTTGAAGGTGGGGAGTTGTCACGCTGGACTAAGACTTCGGGGTGGTAATTCTCTCCCCTCTCCCGCAAGCGGGTCGAGGGGAGTAGCAACCACTAAACAAGAAAGTATCCCTATGTTAGTACCCCTATGTTAAATGGCCTGTGGCTGGGCTTTTTTATTGTCGCAGCGATCAGTGCTGCCGGTCGCTGGCTGATAGGCGACGACGCCGGTGTATTTGCCGCGATGGTGGAGAGCCTGTTCGCGATGGCGAAACTGTCGGTCGACGTGATGATCCTGCTGTTCGGCACGCTCACGCTCTGGCTCGGCTTTCTGCGCATCGCCGAAAAGGCGGGCATGGTGGACATACTTGCGCGCGTGCTCACACCGTTGTTCCGCCGCCTGATGCCGGAGGTGCCCGCCGGGCATCCGGCGCTCGGGCTGATTACGCTGAACTTCACCGCCAACGCTTTGGGGCTGGATAATGCCGCGACGCCGATCGGCCTGAAGGCGATGCGAGCGTTGCAGGAACTCAATCCAAAGCCGGACACCGCCAGCAACGCACAAATATTGTTCCTGGTCCTGAACGCCTCGTCGCTGACCCTGCTGCCGGTGTCGATCTTCATGTACCGCGCGCAGCAGGGGGCACAAGACCCGACGCTGGTTTTCCTGCCGATCCTGATCGCCGGCGCGATATCGTGCCTGGCCGGCCTGCTGTCGGTGGCCATGGTCCAGCGTTTGAAGGTCTGGGATCCGGTTGTGCTTGCCTGGCTGGGCGGCATCGCGCTTGGGTTCGGCGGGATGATCGCCACACTCGCCGGACTATCCGCGACTGCGCTTGCGGCCTTGTCGTCACTGCTGGGCAACCTGGTGCTGTTCGGTCTGATCCTGCTGTTCCTGCTTTACGGCGCATTGCGCCGGGTGCCGGTGTATGAAAGCTTCGTCGAAGGCGCAAAGGAAGGTTTCGACGTGGCGAAGAACCTGCTGCCGTACCTGGTCGCGATGCTGTGCGCGGTTGGTGTGCTGCGCGCTTCCGGCGCACTGGATGCGCTGCTCCACGGCCTGCGCTACCTCGTGGAAGTGGCCGGCTGGGACACACGCTTCGTTGACGCGCTCCCGACTGCGCTGGTCAAACCGTTCTCGGGCAGCGCGGCGCGCGCCATGCTGATCGAGACCATGAAGACCAATGGAGTCGACAGTTTCCCTGCGCTGGTCGCGGCGACGGTGCAGGGTAGTACTGAAACCACGTTTTATGTGCTGGCGGTGTATTTTGGCGCGGTGGGTATCCAGCGTGCGCGATATACAGTCGGATGCGCGTTGCTGGCTGATCTGGCCGGGATACTTGCTTCGATCGGCGTGTGCTATTGGTTTTTTGGGTAGGGCACATCGCAATGCGCCGGATGCTTGCCCCTGATCCCTGTCCCCTGATAAGCCTACAATAGAGTGCAACTCCCCTTTGGTTTCCATAAGAAAAACATGAAACGTTCATTTGCCATCCTTGGCCTCGGCGCCTTTGGCTCCACAGTCGCGCGGGAACTGGCCCGCGCGGGACACGACGTAATTGGAATCGACATCAATCCGAAGCTGGTTGAAGACGTCGCCGACCACATCGGCCAGGCGGTCGTGGCCGATGCGCGCGACGAAAAATCGCTACGCGACCTGGGCGTGCAGGAATGCGACGTCATCGTGGTCGCCATAGGCGAGGACATCGAAGCCAATACGCTGGCGACGCTCATCGCCACCGACATGGGCAAGCCCAAGGTCTGGGCCGAAGCCTTCAACAGCAACCATCACCGCATCCTCGACAAGCTGGGAGCCGACCATATACTCCATCCGGAACATGAGATGGGTATGCGCGTGGCTAATACGTTGATGTATCCCGAAGTCATGGATTACATCAGCCTTGGGCATGAGCAATACGTGGTGGAAGTGCGCGCGTCGGAGCGTCTGGCCGGCAAGACGCTCGAGGTCTTGCATCTGGCCGAACACGCAGTCCGGTGCGTGCTGGTCAAGCATGAGGACGAGGTCATGGCGCCGCCTCCCGAGCATTATGAATTGAAGGTCAATGACCAGATCGTGCTTTTCGGAGCCATCGGCGACTTGCGCAAGATATCGAAATATCTATGAGGCAGTCCCCTGCGCCGGAGGTTTTCCGGGACATCGAGAAACAGATACTCCGCCTTACGCCGCCACAGGTACTGGTGCTGTCCTTTCTCGGCCTGTCGCTGTTCGGGACATTGCTGTTGAAGCTGCCTGCTGCGACTCAGCAGCCGACTTCCTGGATGCAGGCATTGTTTACCGCGGTGTCGGCGTCGACCGTGACCGGGCTGGCGGTGGTTGATACCGGCACGCATTTCACGCAGTTTGGCCAGTGGGTGCTGCTGTTCCTGATGCAATCCGGCGGGCTCGGGCTGATGACCTTTGGCGTGTTCGTCATCTACCTGACCAATGGCCAGATGACGTTGCGCCACCGCGCGGCATTGCGTGAAGCGCTGAACCAGACCGGCCCGGGCGATCTGCGGCGCGTGCTGATCTCGATATTCGGGTTTACCGCGATCATGGAAATCGTGGGCACAGCGCTGCTGGCGCTGCATTGGGTGCCGGAAATGGGCTGGTCGCGCGGCTTGTTTTACAGCTTCTTCCATGCCGTATCCGCCTTCAACAGCGCCGGCTTCGGCTTGCCGGGCAACAGCCTGACGAACTACGTCGGCAGCCCCCTGGTCAATTCCATCATTTCGGCGCTGTTCATCACCGGAGGAATCGGCTTTGTCGTCCTGGCTGACATGCTCGGTAAAAAGCGCTTTCGTGCGTATTCACTGCACACCAAATTGATGCTGGTTGGCACGCTGGTAATCAACGTCGTCGCCATGCTGGTCATCCTGCTCCTCGAACACGGCAACCCCGCAACCCTTGCTGCGCTGCCCGATATGGGGACCCGGCTGTGGGCCGCGTGGTTCCAGGCGGTCTCGCCGCGCAGCGCCGGTTTTAACACCATCGACATCGGCGCGATGATGCCCGCAACTGTGTTCTTCATGATGGGCCTGATGTTCATCGGCGGCGGCAGCGGATCGACCGCCGGCGGCGTCAAACTGAGCACCTTCATCGTGCTGCTGTTGGCCACGCGTGCCTTCCTGAGGGAACAAGAGCGCCCGGTCGTGTTCGGCAGGAGCATCCCGCCGAACGTCATTCTCAAAGCGCTCGCCATCACCGTCATTTCGCTTTTCTGTGTGATGACCGGGGTTTTCGCGTTGATGGTCACCGAAGGGGGAGGGAATTTTCTCGACCTCGCGTTCGAAGCGGTGTCGGCATTCGGTACGGTCGGCTTGTCGCGCGGCGTGACGGCTGAATTGTCCACGGCCGGCCAGCTGGTCGTCATCCTCCTGATGCTGATCGGCCGGGTCGGGCCGCTTACGCTTGCCTTCACCCTCGCCAATGTCCGTCGCGAGCGTATTCAATACCCGTCGGGGCAGCTCAATGTTGGTTGAA
>JBBWZW010000537.1:0-6350 GCA_039649305.1 Burkholderiales bacterium | reverse complement strand
ATCCATGCCTATATAGACTGGTGCGAGAGGGTGCGGGACGCTGCGGGTCTTTCTGGAGCAGGTCCGGGGGAGCGGCGGATTTTGCGGGCGGAGGACCGCATGTTTCAGTGGCTGGAATAGAAAATGGCGGGTCATAACCCGCCATTTTCAGGACCGTACCTAACTGGCGGGTCGCAACCCGCCCACCAACTTAGCCTGTGATGACCAGTTGGTTGTCGACGGAGCGCACACCTGCCACGCCCTTCGCGAGGGATTCAACTTTCTTCCTCAGCGCGAGCGACTTCACTTCGCCTTTGAGTTTGACATTGCCCTGGGCTGTGTCTACGTTGACTTTCAACGCGCTGACTTCCGGATCAGCCAGCAGCGCCGCTTTGATCTTTGCGGTGATCGCTGCGTCGTCAACTACCTGGCCGGTAGAGCGCGAGGCATTTTGCGAGCCGGATTCGCTCTTGGTCGCTGCGCAACCTGCGACGAACGCGACAGACAAAAGGACGGCGAGCAGTTTGGATGTATTCATAAGTCTCCTTTTCGGGGGATATGGTTCTTGAGATATATAAGTTTGCAGCGACATTCATACCGTTAATATGATATGCATCAACTTTGCTGCTCGGCATCGGGTACGACGCCGGGACCAGGTGTAAATATTTCTGGGTACAGAAGCATTTACAAATCCGGGCGCATGATTTTAAACGAATGCGGTGTGGGAATGTTGTAAAAACCATCCGCGCGCCAACCGCGCGACCACTTCGAGGTTGCCAGGCTCCTCGAACGAGTGGGTGGCCCCGGGGATGATTTCAAAGCGTTTCTTGCATCGCAGCGCTGCGTAGGCGGCGCGATTCATCTCGACCACGCCGTCGTCCAGCCCGCCGACGATCAGCAGCGTGGGTGCACTGATTTTCCCGAGGGTTTTCTGGCATGCGAGGTCAGGACGGCCTCCCCGCGAAACAATGGCGGAGATCGCCCGGCCACGCACGGCCCCCAATTGCAACGCCGCCGCCGCGCCGTTACTGGCGCCAAAAAGTCCGATCGGCAGGTCCCTGGTCGCCTCGTACTGCTGCAGCCAGTCGCAGGCGGCATTGAGCCGGTCCGCCAACAGCGAGATGTCGCAGCGCGCCCGATGACCGCTGGCTTCCTCCGGGGTCAGCAAATCCAGCCAGAGGGTGGCCAGGCGCGCCTCCCGCAAGACGCTGGCGACATAGTCGTTAGGAGGCTTGACGCGATTGACACCGTCGCCTTGGGCAAACAGGATGACGCCCGTGTGGTCGTCGGGCAGCCAAAGCACGCCGTCCATGACAGCATCGCCTGCCTTGATCCTGATCCGTTCACTGTGCGTCGGTAACGCCATCACTGCTCCTGTCGGCCCGGGGTTCAGACCTGCCTGCACGATGCGACTCGCGGGAAAATATTCGCTGCATAGATGCGCTTACGCAAACTCCATGCCATTGAATTCGTGTAGGACCAATCGGGGACGCGCGTATGGAAATGGCGCTGCCAAGCGGATAAAAACCGGAAGCAACCGGAAGGAATTACATTTCGCCCGGCGACGGCGGCACGGGTCGCGCCGGCAGGACGAACTGCGCGGGGACGATCATCCCCGCCGAGGTGACAGGTCGTGGCGGCGCTTTCGGCGGAGCGGGAAGGTTCTGCTGCCTGCCGCAGGCATTCAACGCCAACAACAATACAGCGCCCGGCAGGGATTTTTTGCAGCCGGCCGAAAATTTCTGTAACCGCCCACCGTGCTCGCTCATGATCCCGCTTTCATCAGGTTGATCGGACCGATCCCGCATCATTGGTTAATCCGGGCACACGCAAACTTTGTTCCCGCAGGTTGCCGGGCGCATAGGGATGTCCGGCAACGCCCTCTTCTTCCGCCAGCGTCGAGCGCAATTCCCGAAAATAATCGATCGTCCTGCCCAGCCCCTCGCTCAGGCTGATCTTCGGTTCCCAATTCAATACCTTCCTCGCCAGCGTGATATCCGGGCGGCGCCGTACCGGATCATCGCTTGGGAGCGGTTTGAACACGATCGTCGAACGCGATTTGGACAGCGCAACGATGCGTTCCGCCAGCTCCAGCATCGTATGCTCGACGGGGTTGCCGAGATTGATGGGCCCGAAGACGCCATCCGGACTCTGCATCAGGCGATCGAATCCGCGGATCATGTCATCGACGTAGCAAAACGAGCGCGTCTGCGTGCCGTCGCCATAAATCGTCAGCGGCTGGTTGTCGAGCGCTTGCATGATGAGGTTGGACACCACGCGGCCGTCGTTCGGATGCATGCGCGGACCGTAGGTGTTGAAGATGCGCGCCACCTTCACTTGCAGGTTATGCTGGCGCTGATAATCCATGAACAGGGTTTCCGCGCAGCGCTTTCCCTCGTCGTAACAGGAACGCAAACCAATCGGGTTGACGTGTCCCCAGTAATCTTCGGTCTGTGGATGCTTCTGCGGGTCGCCGTACACCTCGCTGGTCGAGGCTTGCAGTATCCGCGCCTTCACACGCTTGGCCAGGCCCAGCATGTTGATCGCGCCATGGACGCTGGTCTTGGTGGTCTGCACCGGATCGTTCTGGTAATGCACCGGCGACGCCGGGCAAGCCAGGTTGTAGATTCCATCGACTTCGACGTAGAGCGGAAATGTCACGTCGTGCCGCAGCAGCTCGAAACGCGGATGCGTAAGCAAATGGGCGATGTTGCGTTTGCTGCCAGTATAGAAATTGTCGACGCAGAGCACGTCGTGGCCCTGCTCCAGCAAATACTCGCACAGGTGCGAGCCAAGAAAGCCGGCGCCACCGGTCACCAGGATGCGTTTGCAGTGTTCTTCTTTCATGGACGGCCACCCGTTTCGTTGGTCATGTCGTTGTTTCAATGGCTGTTAAGGCTGCGCCAGCGGATCGGATATTCGCCGCAAGCAGATGGCCTGCGATCGCGGACACCGTATCCGCGGCGATATTGACCGCGCAGAGATGTCCGACAGGGCAGGAAAAATGCATGCAGGGACGGCAGGCAACCGGCGCGCCGACTACAACGTGGCGATCGCTGTCGAGCGGCGCCCAACGCACCGGATCGGAGCCGCAACAAACAATCACGCTCGGCGTAGCAACTGCTGCGGCGACGTGCGAAATGCCGGTGTCATTGCAGACCACCATGCGTGCCTGCGCGATCAGCGCAGCGAGGGCACCAAGGTCGGTTTTCCCGCACAGGTCGAGCGCCGGCGCGCGCATTGCGCGGATTACCGCTTGCACGATCTCACGCTCGTCCGGGGAACCGGTCAGGACCACCCGCAACCCGCTTTCGACGAGGCGGTCGGCCACTTCGGCAAACCGTTGCGGCAGCCATCGCCGCGACGGCAGCCGCGCGCCCGGATGCACACATGCATAAGACCCCGGCTGCGGCAGTATTTCATGACTGCGCTGCAGCGATTGATAGTCCGCTTCGAACAATGGAAACTCCAGTGCTTCGCCTTGCGACGCAATGCCTATCGATTCCATCAGTCGGATGTAACGCAGCACTTCGTGCTCGCGTTCTTCCCACGCGAAGAAGCGCGCCGGATCGGGGCAGTAATGTCCGGCTTCGTAGAAGCCTGCGGTCTGCTTTGCTCCCAGCAACATGGCGACCGAGTTGCTCAATTTGCCGCTACCGTGCATTTGTATCGCGAGATCGAAATTGCGCTGTTGTGCCTCTTCAATGAATTGCGGCATCGCCCGCAGTTCCATTTGCCTTTCCGGAAATCCCGGGAAACCGGGGAAGACTAGAAGATCGTCGACGTACCGCGCGTAACGCTCAACGAAACTTTGCGCCCACGGCAATCCGACCAGCGTGATCTGCGCCTGCGGTGCGGCCGCACGGAGGGCACGCAGCGCCGGAACGACGCACAGCATATCGCCAAGCTGCAGCGCGCGGAACACCGCTATTCTCTGCAGCGAAGAATAATCGGGGCGTGATGACGTTTGAAAGGCGATGGAGGAAGTCGTCATACTGTGCTTGTCCTGCATCACCACTTTTCCACAATAAAAGGCCCGATCGCCAGCACGTCCAGCGGCGTGCTGCAGAACGACTCGACTGCGTCGCGCGGGCTGCACACCACCGGCTCGCCACGGGTATTGAAGGAGGTATTGATCAATACCGGCACGCCGGTGCGCTCCTTGAATGCCCTCAGCAAATCGTAATAGGGCGCGTTCTGCGAGCGATTGATGGTCTGGATGCGCGCCGTGCCGTCGACGTGCCGCACCGCCGGAATGCGGTCTGCCTTATCAGGCCGCACGTCATAGACGAACACCATGAACGGCGACACCGCGCCGTCGACGAACCACTCCGCCACATCCTCTTCGAGGACCACCGGCGCCACCGGCCTGAAATCTTCCCGGTCCTTGATCAGGTTCAGGTGCGATTGCATCGAGGAGTCGAGCGGGGACGCCAGGATCGACCTTGAGCCGAGCGCGCGCGGCCCGAATTCCATGCGACCCTGAAACCAGCCAATCACCTTGTTTTGCCGAAGCAGTTCGGCCACGTCGACGGCCAGGTTATCCGCGCGGCGGTAGCGCAGCTTCGCCAGCTTCAGGAATGCCTCGATCTCCTCGTCCCCATAGGACGGGCCGAGGAATGCGTGGTCCATTTGCCAGTGGCGCTTTGAGAGGCCGCGATTCTGCCCGTCGACCCATAGCGCAGCGCCAAGCGACGTTCCGGAATCGCCGGACGCCGGCTGTACCCACACGCTCTTGAAAGGCGTCTGGTCGCGCACCTTTGCATTCAGCACGCAATTAAGCGCCACACCGCCTGCCATGCACAAGTTGTCGGCGCCAGTTTCCTGGTGCAGCCATTCAACCATTTGCAATACGGTTTCCTCCAGCACCACTTGCAGGGAGGAAGCGATGTTCATATGGTCCTGCGTGAATTCGGTGCCGCGCTCGCGCGGGGAGCCGAATATCTTTTCCCACTCGGCCGGCTTGACCGCATAGTCGCCGCCCCCCTTGTACTGCACCACTTCGCGCAGCAGCGGCGCATACACCGGCTTGCCGAACGAGGCCAGCGCCATTACCTTGTACTCATCCGATGAATGCAGGAAACCAAGGTGGTCAGTGACCGCCTCGTACAGCAGGCCGAGTGAATGCGGCAGGTTCACCTGCTTCAGGCGCCTGTAGCGACGATCAAGGTACATGCCATAGCTGGTCGTGGCCAGTTCGCCCCGGCCGTCCATGGTCAGCACCGCACACTCGTCATACGGCGCTGCCAGGAAGGCGCTCGCCTCATGCGCAAGGTGATGCTCGATGAAATGCCATTGATAAGGGCCGTCA
The DNA here is from genome assembly GCA_039649305.1 of Burkholderiales bacterium. Taxonomy (GTDB): domain Bacteria; phylum Pseudomonadota; class Gammaproteobacteria; order Burkholderiales; family Burkholderiaceae_D; genus Noviherbaspirillum. The sequence goes on along the minus strand of JBBWZW010000537.1, from coordinate 1,060 downwards.
TGGCGCACGCCCTTGAAACGGCTTTTGATATGATGCGGCGCACCGGCCGCCAACTGACGCGGCGCATTGACGATCGACGAAAGAAACAGCGGATCCCAGGGAGAAAGCCATTCCGACGTCGCATGGGCGGACGGTTCGAGCGGCAAGGTAATCGTCGCATTACCGGCATGGGAACCGAGCAGCAGTGACGGGTTATACGAATAGGCGACATGATCGACATCGGCCAGGTTGATTCCGGCCTCACGCAGGCAGTAGTCCATTGCATGAAACGGCAATTGCCAGGTGGAGAAAGGAACAGGCCGCTTGCCATGTTTGATCCGCGTGAATCGTTCCTCCTCCGCGGCCGCAATCACTGTGCCGTCACACACGAGCGTCGCGGAGCAATCGTGATAGGCAGCATTGATGCCAAGTGTGTACACAATAGCCTCCAATCCATTTCTTCGTAGTTTCCTTACGAATTGGAAAGCAGCCAAGCAATTGACGTACCCGGCTTTTTTGCGGCGCGTGTATCACCGACGATGCAAATCCTGCGGGTAAGAACTACCGTTGCTTGTAATTATTGGATGGCGCGTTGGAATGATCGTCGCCTGACGCAAACCGTTTATTGCGAACGTAGATGCACTGGCCGGCGACCGCGGTCAGGAAGATGAAAAAATTCGCAAACACAAAAACCCAGTTGTCCACCATCGCGCTATAAGCGATAAAACCGGCGGAAGCCGTCAACTGTCCGATGAAGAGCCACTTCGATACTCCTTCGATGCTTCTTGTTCGCCATTGCCTATAAACCTGGCGCGAGATCGTCAACACCAGGATCGCGGCACTGACCCATCCGATCATATTCACAAACATTCTTTTCCCTCATGTCTGTTGTTGCGCGCTCACCGCTCCCTGCGGGATAGTCTTTCGCGGCGTTTGTAATACTGTTCCATCAGCGGGGTGGCCGATAACCCGTGCACCACGATAGATACCGCCAGAACGGTCAGCACCAGAGGTACTAAACGATCCGACAAATCCGGCCGCCATGGGTATTGCAGCGCAAACATCAGGTAATACAGCGAAC
>JBBWZW010000534.1:0-18592 GCA_039649305.1 Burkholderiales bacterium | reverse complement strand
GAGAGCCTGTTCTTCTTTTTTCTTGCGAACGTGTTGCTCGTCGACGCCATAGCTCGCTATGACTCCTCCTCGCGCCTTGCATCGCATCCCGCTACGTCCGCCAAATTGCACATGTTATTCCTGCGCGGCGCCTTAGGGACAAGGAGTAGGCTGCGCACGGCGCGCCCTACGATTCCCACTCACCCGCATCATGCGTTCGAGCAGGCTTCGAGCCGGCACGAACGAAGGGTTTGTCATGGCCGGAAACAAAAAGCGATGCCTTTATCAGCCATGCCTGTGTCGGGGCCGGCTGTGCATGCGATGCGGCAAGCAGGGCTGCTAATCCAAGTGCAATGCGCGCTGGATTGAAAAGCGGTTTCTGCAAGGAGCCGGCCATCCGGATAAAGCCTGAGCTGACAATCCCGCCCAGCAGCAACCCTGCAACAACTTCCGACACCGAATGGGCTTCAAGCACAATGCGGGATATGCCTATGAGCACGCCGAATGAAAATCCCGCCAGTACCCCGGCCCACCGAATGGTGCGAGGCGCCTTTTGCAGCAGCAGGTAAAGAAGTACCGGAAAGATTGCCATTGCCCGCATCGCATGACCACTGGCGCCGGTGAAGTCGAGCGGGCTTATCCCGATACCCCAGCCGATGAACGCCATTTTCGAAGCGGCGACCAGGCTCAGCCCGGCCGTGAACAACAGGCACCACCACATGGCCAGACGTCGTTCTCCTTCAAGCACCAGCAATGCGCCGATTGCCAGTGCCAGGGGCGCTGTGACGGTCAGTCCGGAAAGTCGGGTGATTGTCCACCAGGTAATCATTAATTTTGCCTATAGCGAATCGGTATTAATCCATTCTGTCGAATTCCTGCCGACTACGTTCTGATCCACTTCAGCCCGGCGTCTCGTTGCGGCCGGCAACATACGGTGCGCCAGTAGAAATGAATCAGCCCGCATTGCGGGCTGAAAAGTGAATTCAAGGCGGGGTAACGCTATTTCATCTCATCGATAGCGACGCCGGCACCATGCGCCTGCTGATCCGCGTGATAACTGGACCGCACCATCGCTCCAACCGCCGCGTGCACGAAGCCCATCTTGTACGCTTCTTCCTCAAACATCTTGAAGGTGTCCGGATGCACATAACGGCGCACCGGCAGGTGGTCGCCCGACGGCATCAGGTACTGGCCGATGGTCAGCATGTCGACATCGTGCGCGCGCAAGTCGCGCATTACCTGCAGGATCTCTTCATCGGTTTCGCCGAGGCCGACCATGATGCCGGACTTGGTCGGCGTTTCCGGATGCAGCGCCTTGAAGCGTTTCAACAAGTTCAGCGAGTACTCGTAATCGGAGCCGGGGCGGGCTTCCTTGTACAGGCGTGGCACGGTTTCGAGGTTGTGGTTCATCACGTCCGGCGGCGCGGCCTTCAGGATTTCCAGCGCGCGGTCCATGCGGCCGCGGAAGTCGGGTGTGAGGATTTCGATGCGTGTGGCCGGAGACAGCTCGCGCACACGGCGGATGCAATCGGCGAAATGGCCGGCGCCACCGTCGCGCAAATCGTCACGGTCCACCGAAGTGATCACGACGTAGTTCAGCTTGAGTGCGGCAATGGTCCTGGCCAGGTTTTCCGGCTCGTTCGGGTCGAGCGGGTCGGGACGGCCGTGACCGACGTCGCAGAACGGGCAGCGGCGGGTGCACTTGTCACCCATGATCATGAAGGTCGCGGTGCCCTTGCCGAAGCATTCGCCGATGTTCGGGCAGGAGGCTTCTTCGCACACTGTTACCAGGCTATTGGCGCGCAGGATGTCCTTGATCTCGTAGAAGCGGGACGAAGGCGACGCCGCCTTGACGCGGATCCAGTCCGGTTTTGGCAGTCTTTCGGCCGGCACGATCTTGATTGGGATGCGAGCGGTCTTGCCTGCGCCTTTCTGCTTTTCGCTCGGATTGTAGGCGGTGGATGCGAGGGGTTTGTTCTCGGTGGTCATAGAGCTGGTCGCTTCATCTAGAGCATTCCGGCGGCTTTCGAAGCGGCATGGGAATTAGGGTAATCGCGGTAAGTAAGTCAGGCCGTCAATAACTTCGTCAAGTTGTGAGCGAGTGCTAACTGCGCGTCCTGTAACGGCATATCAACGCCCAGTGTTTTCATGTCGATGGTTGCCAGCCCCTCGTAGCCGCAGGGGTTGATCCATTTGAACGGGCTCAGGTCCATCGCCACATTCAGCGAAACGCCGTGGTAGGTGCAGCCGTTGCCACGCACTTTCAACCCCAGCGCCGCGATCTTCGCACCCTGCCAGGGGCCGTTGCCTGAAACATAAATTCCGGGCGCGCCGGGCTTGCGCTCACCCGCAAGATTATACGCTGCAAGGGTGTCGATCACCGACTGTTCGATTCTGTGTACAAACTCGCGGGCGAACAGGCGGCCGCCGGCTTTATTGCGCCGCAAGTCCATGAGCAGGTAGATCACCACCTGGCCGGGGCCGTGATACGTCACTTCGCCACCGCGGTCGGTCTGGACCACCGGGATGTCATGGGCGTCGAGCACATGCGAAGGATCGGCGCCCAGGCCGAGCGTGAACACCGGCGGGTGTTCGACGACCCACAACTGGTCCGGGGTCTCTGCGGTACGCGCGTCGGTATAGGCGCGCATGGCATCGAAAGTGACTGGGTAGGGCTCGATGCCGCGATGAACGATGGTCGGTGTCTGCATAGACGCGAGTGTACCGAAACAGCGCACCGCTCGCCGCATTTCCGGAATGCCCTTTCGGACGCATTGTGCGATGGTTGGTTGGCCAACTTAACCGTTGCGCAATGCTTGTTTAAACGATACATTTGACGGCGCACTTCCCGGTAGCTTGGCCGTTTCGGGTTTTGTCTGCCTGGGAAATTGTATAAGCGAGTGGTTGCAGGACTTTGTTAGTTCAATCCCTTAGGAGACTCAATCCATGCAGTTCAAGACTAAGATGATCCCCCTGGTTGGCGCAATTGCATTTGCATTCGCAGGCGCTGCTTCCGCACAAGAACAAGTCGTCAGGATCGGCCACGTGGGTCCAATCTCAGGCGCCATCGCACACCTCGGCAAAGATAACGAAAACGGCGCCCGCATGGCGATCGATGACCTGAACGCCAAAGGCGTCACTATCGGCGGCAAGAAAATCAAGTTCGAACTGCAGGCTGAAGACGATGGAGCCGACCCGAAACAAGGAACCTCAGCAGCACAGAAACTGGTCGACGCCAAGGTCAACGGCGTGATCGGGCACCTGAATTCCGGCACTACCATCCCGGCTTCCAAGATCTATAACGATGCCGGTATTCCGCAAATCTCCCCATCCGCAACCAATCCGAAATACACACAGCAAGGCTTCAAGACTGCCTTCCGCGTGGTAGCCAACGACGGCCAGCTGGGCGGCACCCTGGGCAAGTACGCGGTGCAAACCCTGAAGGGCAAGAAGATCGCCGTGATCGATGACCGTACCGCCTACGGTCAGGGCGTGGCGGAAGAGTTCGTCAAGGGCGCGAAGAAAGCCGGCGGTGCAACCATCGTGGCGCAGCAATATACCAACGACAAGGCGACTGACTTCAATGCGATCCTGACTGCGATCAAGGCCAAGAACCCGGACGTGATCTTCTTCGGTGGCATGGATGCGGTAGCCGGACCGATGATGCGGCAGATGAAGCAGCTCGGCATCAAGGCCAAGTTCATGGGCGGCGACGGTATCTGTACCGAAGGCCTGGCTAAGCTGGCCGGCGACGCCATCGCCGATGACCAGGTGGTGTGCGCTGAAGCAGGCGGTGTGGTCGACTCGCAAAAGAAAGGCATGGAAGACTTCCGCGCTGCATTCCAGAAGAAGTTCAACATCGAGGTGCAGCTGTATGCACCGTACGTGTATGACGCGACCATGGTGATGGTCGAGGCGATGAAAAAAGCCAACTCGACTGATCCGGCGAAGTACCTGCCTGAACTGGCGAAGATCCAGTACAAGGGTGTGACCGGCCCGATCGCATTTGATTCCAAAGGCGACATCAAGGACGGCACCCTGACGCTGTTCACCTACAAGGGTGGCAAGCGTTCGCAGATCGCAGTAGTGAAGTAATCCTTCCAACCGGGCCCTGCGCTTTGCGTGGGGCCCATCCCCTTTCCCGTACTCTTTCCCGGCGACCTTGTCCGCTCAATCTTGTATATTCCTGAATATCGGGAATATCGGGGGCAGGGAAGAATGACCAGCAAGCACATCGGCCTGATCTATACCGGCGGCACGGTCGGCATGGATAAAACGGCCAACGGTTACGCGTTGATGAAGGATTTCGCCGGCGTGTTGACGCGCCGGCTCAACGACGTGCGCCACACATTGCCGCAATACACGCTGCATGAATACGCGACGCCGATAGACAGCAGCAATACGACGCCGGAAGACTGGCAGAGAATCGGACGCGACATCGCCGCCCGCTATCGGGACTATGACGGCTTCGTCGTACTCCACGGCACCGACACCATGGCTTATACGGCGGCGGCGCTGTCTTTCATGCTTCAGGGTTTGCGCAAGCCGGTGATCGTGACGGGGTCGCAGATTCCATTGGGCGAATCACGCTCGGATGCGTTGCAGAATGTGATCACCGCGATGCAGTTCGCTGCGTCGGACCAAGTCAATGAAGTGGCGCTTTATTTCAACCAGCGTCTGCTGCGCGGCAATCGTGCAACCAAGGTGAGTGCCGAGCGCCTGGATGCATTCGATAGCCCAAACTACCCGTGGCTGGCGGAAGTCGGTATCAACATGCACATGAATCCGGCGGCCTTGTTGCCGCGAGCACGGACCGAGAAGTTTGAATTGCCCGAGTACGGGCAGGGCCGCATTTTTCCGGTCCGCTTCACGCCGGGGTTGCCGATCCAGGCGGTACATGCCTTGGTCGACCTGAATCCGCAGGCGCTCATCCTGCAATGCTACGGCGCCGGCAATGTGCCGGACCGGGATCCTGCCTTGCTGGATCTGCTGACGCGCGCCGGCCAACGCGGGGTCGTGATGGTCGCCTGCAGCCAGTCTTTGCACGGAGCGGTGACGTTGGGCGCCTACGCTACGGGCAGCGGCCTGGCGCGCGCCGGCGTGATCGGTGCGAAGGACATGACCTTCGAAGCGATCTTCGCCAAGCTGCACCATTTGTTTGCGCGGGGCTTGTCTCCCGACGCCGTAAGAAATGAATTCATGCGAAATCTGAGCGGCGAAATGTCGGATTAAATGCAGGGCGGGTCAGTTCAGTCATGACCCGCCCTACGACGGCTGCCTTCGATGCATCCGCCATTCCTCGATTGCGTAACCCGCCCAACTCTCCTACGCTGAAGCGTTGCAAGGCAATGCAGCCGCCGCATTGCGGCTACGTCTGAATCGTTGTGCAAGAAAAGCGAGACGACGCGCCAGTCCCGGCCATGCCTTTGCATCGCGCCCGGTCGCCAGTTCCACTCTGCTGTTGGCGCCGTCAGCTTCCATCACGGTCAGCGCGCCCGGCGTGAGTGAAAAGGTATCGCCCGCAAACAGCCAATAGTCATGCGAGACACCTTCCACGGTGATCCACAGGCGACCGCTGAGCACACGCAACGTCCCACCCTGTTGGGCAATACCGGATACCGCATTCCCGCTGGCGATGGTCAGCGCTTTGTTTGTGAATAGCTCTCTCATGACATAACCCTCCTCAGATAACTTCGGGGTCTCCCGCCGACCTACAGTCTGTGCAGGTCCCCGCCGTGCAATTGAATTCTAAGTGTTGCGTGCCAGTTATCTAAACGATATATTTTCCATTTCCTTGCTAATGGAATTCACATGGCCGACCTGCGCAGACTGCCCAACCTTGCCGCATTGCTTGCCTTCGAGGCGGCCGCCCGCCACGAGAATTTTTCGCGTGCGGCTGAAGAGATACACGTGACCCATGGCGCCATCAGCCATCAGGTGCGCGCGTTGGAAGAGGAGTTGGGCGTGCCGCTATTTGCACGGCATGGGAAGAGGCTTGCAATTACGCCCGACGGCGAGCGGTTTGCGGCGACGCTGCGCAAGGCGCTGACGGAGATTGCGGCCGCAGCGATTGCGTTGAAGGACGAGGCCAAGCAGCAGCGACTGACCATCACGGCGTTGCCGTCGTTCGCTGCGCGTTGGCTGTCGCCCCGCCTGGGACGATTCATCGAGCAGCATCCTCAACTGGAAGTCATGCTGCAATCAAGCAGTCACCTGACCGACTTCCTGCGTGAACCAGTGGATGTCGGCATCCGCTTCGGCCGGGGCAATTACCCCGGCCTGGTAGTGGAGAAGGTGATGGATGATTTTTATTATCCAGTAGCGAGCCCTCGCTTCAACGGCGGCAAACTGCCGCGTACGCCGCAGAAACTGCAGCGCAGTATGCTGCTGCGTTGTGAGGATGAACCCTGGACGCCATGGTTTCGCGCGGCCGGGCTCGATATGCCGGAGCCTGCCGGCGGACTCATATTCCAGGATTCGTCGATGCTGGTGCGCGCCGCCGCCGAAGGACATGGCATCGCACTGGCGCGGCACGCGATCGTCACCAACGAACTGCAATCAGGCGAACTGGTGCGGCTGTTCGATATCGAAGTGGCATGCCCGCAGTCGTACTACTTTGTGTGCCTGCCGAGCACCCTGCAGAAGCCGCAGGTGCAGGCGTTCCACAAGTGGCTGTTTGAAGAGATTGCGAAGCTGGCGAGCAGTGCAGCAGATCGTTAGAGGACGACCTTCACCATCGGATGCGATGACAACGCGCGATACAGGTTATCGAGTTGTTCCCGGCTGGTGGCGCGTATGGTGACGGTGATCGCCAGGTAATTGCCTTTGGAGGAGGGGCGCATCTCCATTTTGCCGGCGTCGAAAGTCGGGTCGAACTGCTGCACGACCTCCACCATGGTTTGTGCAAAGGCATCCTGCATCACTCCCATGATCTTGATCGGGAAGTCGCTCGGGTATTCGATAAGGGATTCGGTAGGCTGGGACATGGCTTGTAAAAATGATGTCGCCCCAAGGGACCACAAAAGGGCCGGGGCGACATGATATAGAAATGCCTATTTTACGCCAGTGCGGAGCCTTTGGCGGCTATGCAGTCTTTGCCGCCTGGTAAGCCGCGTACAGTTTTCTGAAGACCGGGCCGGGCTTGCCGTTGCCGATGCTTTTGCCGTCTATCGTGACTACCGGCAATATTTCCTTGGTTGCCGATGTGATCAGCACCTCATCCGCCGCGAATACTTCATCACGGGTAATGCGGCGCGACTCCAACTGAATGTCGCCTGCGGCGGACAATTCTTCCATCAGGCCGTAGCGGATTCCTTCGAGGATGAGGTTGTCTTTCGGCGGCCCCATCAGCTTGCCGTTTTTCACGATCCACACGTTTGACGAAGACGCTTCCGTCAGGAAGCCGTCGCGGAACTGGATCGCTTCGGTGACGCCATTTTCCGCCGCGTTTTGCGCAGCGAGGACGTTGCCGAGCAGTGACACGGATTTGATTTCACAGTGCAACCACCGCTTGTCCTCCATCGAAACACATGCGACACCTGCTTCGACCGCCTCGGCGGACGGCAGGGCGAGGGGATTGGTCATGATGAACACCGTCGGCGTCACTTCCGCCGGAAATGCATGCGCGCGTTTTGCCACACCGCGCGTCACCTGGATATAGATGACCTGATCCCCGGCCGGATGGGCTTGCGAAACCTTGTCGACCAGCGCCATCCATTCTTCTTCAGTATGCGGATTTGGAATACCGATCGATGCCAGGCTACGGAACAGTCGCGCGAGGTGCTGCTTCGCGCGGAACGGTTTGCGTGCATACATCGGGACTACCTCGTAGATCCCGTCGCCGAAGATGAAGCCGCGGTCGAGCACCGGGATCTTTGCTTCGGAGAGCGGCGTGTAGGCGCCATTGAGGTAGACGAGGGGGTCGTTCATCGGAGAGTTCCTGTGTGCGGTGAGAAGCAGCAATTCTCACACAGGATGGGTAGGAGCGTTATGCAAAAAAAGTATGTATCTGCGTATGCGAAAAAAAACCGGAGTGTCGTGAAGATCACTCCGGCTTTTTGCAATTACAACCGAGTCTATCGGTGAGGATGCTTTATTTCATCCAAAGCCGAACGGAATCCCACGCGCGGCCGAAAATGCTGGCCTCGTTCACCTGCTCCAGCGCGACGACCGGCAGTTCAGTCAGCGGCTTGCCGTCGATCATCATCTTCAGCGTGCCGACATTGCTGTTGGCGGCAACAGGTGCGACGAGCGGGTCTTTGCGTTCGAGCACAGGCTTCATCTTCTCGGCGACGCCTTTCGGTACCGTCACATAGACGTCACGCATGAAGCCGATCTTGACCTGGTTTTGCGTGCCTTTCCATACTTCCGGCGTCGCCACCGCCTGGCCCTTTGCGTACAGCTTGACCGTGTCGAAATTCTGGTAGCCCCAGTTGATCAGTTTCTGGCTTTCCTGCGCGCGGGTCTGGTCGGAGACGGTGCCGAGCACCACCGAAATCAGGCGACGCTCGCCGCCGGCGTTCGGACGCCTGGCGGATGCGATCAGGCAGTAGCCGGCCGCTGCAGTGTGGCCGGTCTTCATGCCATCCACGGTCGGGTCGAGCCACAGCAGGCGATTGCGGTTCGGCTGCTTGATTTTGTTGTAGGTGTAATCCTTGGTCGAATAAATTTTGTAGTAGTCCGGATGGTCGGCGATCAGGCGGCCGGCCAGGATGGACAGGTCTTGTGCGGTCGAATAATTGTCCGGGCTGGGCAAGCCATGCGCATTGGCGAAGCGGGTCGATTTCATGCCCATGCGTTCCGCTTCGCGATTCATCAGCGCCACGAATGCATCTTCGGTGCCGGCTACCGCTTCGGCCAGGGCAACCGCGGCATCATTGCCGGACTGGACGATCAGGCCGTACAGCAGGTCGTTGATCTTGACCGGCGTGGCGGGGTCGATAAACATTTTCGAGCTGCTTTTATCGACCTTCCATGCGCGCTCCGATACGTTGACCATCTGGTTCGGATCAATGCGCTTTTCCTTGATGGCCGAAAACGTCAGGTAGGCTGTCATGATTTTGACGAGCGAGGCCGGTTCGATGCGCATGTTCGGCTCCTGCGAAGCGAGCACCTGGTTGCTGGTGGCATCCAGCAGCAACCATGATTTGGCTGCAATCATCGGCGGAGGCAGGGATTGCGCCATGGCGGCGGACAAACTGAGAACGGTGGCGGCAAAGGCCGCAATGAGTTTTTTCATTGGCAATAAGATATGAAATCGCCGCCGTGGATACGGCGGCGGATTGAAAGCGGGAAACCGGATTATAGCCCCGCTAGCGGTGCCACATTTCGACTACGAAATTCTTTATATGTTGCAACTTGCGATGAAAAAAATGGTCGGCGCCCGTGACGACGATGACCGGCAGGTCTTGCGGACGCGCCCAGTCGAGCACAGCCGACAGCGGAATGGTCTCGTCGTGCTCGCCATGGATGAGTATGGTGTTGGCGGGGACGTCGGCCATTTCCCAGTTGCCGGCGGCGGTGCCGACCAGGACCAGGCGTTCGGCGGGCGTACCCTGCTTCGTCTGGCGCTGCTGCAGATGTGACTGCACGTAGGTGCCGAATGAGAAACCGGCAAGCGCGACTGGCAGCCCGGGATACTGCTGCTGCATGTGAGCATGCAGCAATGCCATGTCATCCGTCTCACCCAGTCCGTGGTCATGCTCACCGCCCGACTGGCCCACGCCGCGAAAATTCATTCGCGCGGTGGCATAACCCAGCGAGATGAAGGCGCGCGCGAGTGTTTGCGCTACCTTGTTGTCCATGGTGCCGCCGTAGAGCGGGTGGGGGTGCGCAACCAGCGCGACGCCGCGCGGCGCGGTATCAGGCAGGTCGAGTGCGCATTCGAGTTGCTGGCCGGCTGCGCCGGTGATGAAGAAGCGTTGGGTTTGTGCGTTCATTGTTCTTTTAAATGGCTGCGGACGCGTGTCATGGTGACCGCGGCTCGCGATCCGTCGGATCGCCTGCCGCTTTCAGCGCCGCCGGAGGTGTCAGATCTTCAATCGTTCGACGACTTTTCCGTTGACCAGATGGCTGTCGATGATTTCATCAATGTCATGGTTGTCGACGTAGGTGTACCAGGTGCCTTCCGGATAGACCACCACTACGGGGCCTTCTTCGCAGCGGTCGAGGCAACCGGCCTTGTTGATGCGCACCTTGCCCTGGCCGCTGAGGTTGAGGTTCTTGATACGCTTTTTCGCATGCTCCTGGGCGTTTTGCGCGCCTTTGTCAAAGCAGCAAGGACGTCCTTCTTCGCGCTGGTTCAGGCAAAAGAAGACGTGATGTTTGTAGTACGGCTTGTCAGTCATGGCTTGCTTTCGAATTTCGCCAAATCGGGAATGATACACCTCCATCTTATTCTTACGAAAATGGCGCAGCCAGTGTAGTCACTTCGCTCCATTCTCCCCTTGCGCTGCCGGAGCCGGTTCGGCTTGCAGGCCAAACCGTGGGGCGCGGAGCGAGGGTTGGGGATGAGGGCGTGCGCCGAAGGGTATTCGTCCGCCACAGGGTAATCACACTACCCCCGCCTCACCCGATGCATCGGATGCATCAAAAACCACAACGCAAAAAACGGCCAAAGCATCGACAGAAAATGCGCCGCGCCATTGAAGTTTAAAAATTTCCCCTGCAGCCATGCTTGCAGCGTTGCGATGAAGTACGGATTGGTGGGCACCAGATTGACCGTGACGATGCTGGCCAACAGGCTGAAGGCGGCCAACCGCCGCTGTATCACCGGTCGCGCGAATACCAGGCCGGACAGCATCATGGCGCCCGCGAGCAGACCGCCCTGGGCACCGGGGGTCAGCCATGCAAACGCGCTCTCGGGCCCGAAAAAGAGCGCGCTTGCCAGCGATTTCACCGTGAGCGCAATGGTGATCGCCACGATGACGAGGCTGCCCTTGGGCGCATGCTTGCGCAGCAGGCACAACATCGTCAGCGCCGCGCCGGTCAACCCGCATGCGGTGATGATGGTTTCCGACAGCCAGTACCCTTCAACAGTCAGTTCCCCGCCGCTGCGCAGTATGTCGCCGAGATCGATGGGAGTTTCCAGCCAGCTGGACAACCAGCCGGACACGACAGGCAGGAGCTGCCCGTGGCCGAAAAGGAAGGACTGCGGATAAATCTGCGCCAGCGGCCACAAGCCGAGCAGGATCAGGCCGGGGCCCGCGTCATTCGAGAACCAGTGTTGCCGCAATCGCAACAGGCGGCTTTGTTCGAGGAATTTACGAGATAGCAGGGCGCCGGCAATCGCGCCGAGGATGGTGCCGATCGCGTTCGTGATGAGGTCAAGGTTGGAGGAAACCCGGCTCGGCAGGAACGTCTGTCCCGCCTCCACCATGCCGGACAGCAGTGCGCCGCAGACTATGGCAATTGCCACCGCCACTATTCCGCGCATCCGTGGGTAAAGCGCAAACACCATCACCATGCCGAACGGGAAGTAGCCGATGACATTGGTTAAGACGTCGAACTTGGTCCAGTAATGCGGAAGCGGTGCGAACAGGAATGCCCACGGGGACAGCCCTATGTCGTGCCAGCCGGAGAACGGATACCAGCTGGCATAAACTATCAGGAACAGATAAGCGAGCAAGCCGGCGCGCGCGAAAGCGGAAGCCGTCGGCACATGCTGCTGCAGCTCGTCGGGTTTCAGCTCATTCATCAACACTTACTTCGCCGCCCGGGAAGGCTGGTCCGGCGCGGGGAGGGACGCGAGCCAGGCCATCATCTCGGTGATGATCGCATCGCTTGCCGCCGCCATCGCCCGCGCGCCGCCGGCCGCATCGGCAGTGGGCGCCGGGGCCTGTTGGAAAAACGACTTTTGCGAGACCAGCGTGCGGCCATTGAATACCGCGGCGCGCAATCCGACCTGCGCTGTGCTCTGGCCGGGCGCATCAAACATCTGCGTGAAGTCGTCCGCTTCGATGCGTAAAACTGGCACATTGGCCGCACCATCTGACGCGGGCAGCGCTGCGCCGCCCGCCTGCGCGATACGCGACTTCAAGCGCTGTGCGAACAGTTGCGTCGGCGGCATGGTCCAGCGGCTGTTCGCATAGGGGCGCGGCTGCTGGTCATTGGCATAGTTCAGCCGGAAGAACATTGTCGTGCTGTCGAGCCATGCAGGCGTGCCGATATCGGCGACGCTGATCGGTGGGACCACCGCCGCCGACACGGCAGGCTGCATTGCGCGCAGCGGTCCGAAATCAAACAGCGCGGTCGAATCGGATTTGGTGGCGCAGCCCATTAGCATGGCGAGCGCGAGCAGGATGACGTGGATGTTTTTTTTCATGGACATTGTTGGTTTATCTGGTCGGTGCGACAAATCCCTGTTCGCCGGGTCCGGGTGCGGTTGTGGGAGAGCCGAACAATATGCTTTGCGGGCGTTCGTTGACGGTATCCAGGGTGCGGTTGAGTGCGCGCATCGAAGAGCGCGCGTCATTCGCGAGGGGCAGCGTTTCATGCTCCAGCTTGTTGGCCACGGCGCCGATCTGTTCAGCGCTGCCGGCGAGTTTTGCCAGCGGGCCCTGCGGCGATTGCAGGTTGTTCGCGACACCGTTAAGGTTGCCGGCCAATACGCTCGCCTCGTTCGACAGTTTGGTCAGCGCCCGCAATGCCTGCTGCGCTTGCGTCGCCATTGCCGGCAGTTTTGCAAGCGTCGGCTGCAGCTGACGTGGAATGGTTTCAATCTGCGTCGCCGCTTTATTCACGCTATCGAAAGCGCCAAGTATCGCTTGCTGGTTGGCCGGTTCGAGCAGGTTGTTGATGCGCCGCGTGACTTCCTCGGTTTGTGCGAGGATTGCGAGGCCGCGATTCTGCAACTGGTCCAGGATGCTGGGGCGCATTTCGATGCGCGCCACCTGTTCGGCATTGCTCGGCACCTTGACCGGCCGGCTGCCGTCGTCGTCCAGTTGCACATACGCGATACCGGTCACCCCCTGGTAGCCCAGCGTCGCGAAAGTCGACTGCGTGACGGGCGTGTCCGGACGCACGCTCAGGTGTATCAGGATCTGTCCCGGCGCCTGCGGGTCGAAAGTGATGTTGTCGACCTTGCCGACATCGAGTCCGCGATAACGCACCGTCGCCTGCGGATTGAGTCCGGGGACCGACAGCTTGGTCGCGATCTGGTACGGCACCCATTCAACCTGGTCGCGATTGAGCCAGAGCCCCACCAATACCACCGCAGTCAGCAGCACGATGGTGAAGAGGCCGGCTATCAGTGCATGTGACTTATTTTCCATAAATGATTCCCATGATGCCCTTCAGGACTCAGCCCGCTCGCGCAATACTTCCACTGCGCGCCGGCCGCGATCCCCAAGGAAAAACTGTTTGATGAACGGATGCGGTACATCGAGCACTGCTTCCGGAGTGCCGAACGCAATCACGCGCTTTTCTGCCAGCACCGCGATCCGTGTCGACAATGCGAACAAAGTATCGAGGTCGTGCGTGACCATCACTACCGTCAGCCGCATCTCCTGATGCAGCGTACGGATCAGTGAGACAAAACTCTCCGACAGGTCGGGATCGAGTCCCGCGGTCGGCTCGTCCAGGAACAACAATTCCGGCTCGAGGGCCAGTGCCCGCGCCAGCGCAACCCGCTTGACCATGCCGCCGGACAGATCGGCCGGCATCTTTTTCGCTTCCGCCGACCCGATGCCCACCATGTGCAGCTTGAGCAGCACCGCATCACGGATCAGGTCCTCCGGCAGCGTACGCAATTCGCGCATCGGCTGCGCCACATTGTCAAACGCGGTCAGCGCCGAAAACAAAGCCCCATGCTGAAACAGCATGCCCCAGCGCCAGCGCAACTGTCGCATGCGCGCACTGTCGGCCCGGCTGATATCTTCGCCGAACACCTGCACACTGCCGCGCGTCGGCTGTTCCAGTCCGAGCATCTGCCGCAACAGCGTGGTCTTGCCTGAGCCCGAGCCGCCGACCAGCGAGACGATCTCTCCCTGGTGGACCTCAAGACTCAGATCCTGGTGCACGACGAAATCGTCGAACCGAGTCCACAAATCCTTGATCTGAATGATTGGTGGAGTCATTAAAAAAATCCTACGCCTTTGAAGACTATCGCGAACACCGCATCGGCCAGGATCACCACCGTGATCGCGGTCACCACCGACAGGGTGGTTCCCTGTCCGAGGCTTTCTGTGTTGGGCTTGATGCGCAGGCCGAAGTGACATGCGACCAGCGCGATCAGTGCGCCGAACACTACGCCCTTGCCGAGCCCGATCCAGTAATTCGCGATCGGCACCGCCGCCGGCAGCTCCTGTAAAAAATAGCTCGGGGGCAGGCCAAGTTCCGTCTGCGCCGCCACCATGCCGCCGATCAGCGCCACCGCATCGGTCCACACCACCAGTAGGGGCATTGCCACCGCAAGCGCCAGCACCTTCGGCATGATAAGTCGAAAGCCGTGCGGCATCCCCATCACCAGCATTGCATCCAGTTCTTCGGTTACGCGCATCACGCCGAGCTGCGCGGTGATTGCGGAGCCGGATCGCCCGGCCACCAGGATCGCCGCCAGCAGCGGGCCGAGTTCGCGGATGATGGCCATGCCGAGGATATTGACCAGGTAGATGTCGCCGCCGAAGATGTGCAATTGCTGCGCTGAAAGATAAGACAACACCACGCCGATTAAAAATCCCACGAGCGCGGTTACGCCCAGCGCCTGGAACCCGATATGGTAGACATTGGCGGAAATTTCTTTCCACGGTCCGCGCTGCGGCTTCATCGCGAAGTGCCCGATGTCGATTACCAGTTGGCCGATCAGCTGGACGAACCCGGTCAGGTGCGCGGCCAGCCCGTGCATCAGCCGAATAATGGTGGTCGGGGAGAACCATGGCGATTCGTCCTTTTCCGGCAGTGCGAGGTCCCCGGCCTGCTCGAGCCTGCCAAAAAATTCTGAATGGTTTTGCGAAATGACAAGCTGCGGCGGCTGCTTTTTTTTCCACGCATTCCAGAGCCACTGTGCGCCGATATGGTCGAGTGAGGAAATTTGCGACAGGTCCCAGCGCACGGCGCTCGCAGGCGGGAGCTTGCGCAAAGTCGCCCGGAGGTTGGACATCACCGCCGGACGCGACAATGCATGCACTTGCCAGGGGCCGCTGGCGGAAACGGTGAGTGGTTCGCGCTTGTCTATGGTCAGTGCTGGCAATTGTTGATTTGGCATTGCGTCAGTTTAAGGGAGAATTGTGTCACGCGTCATCCGGGCCGCTACAATGCAGGGCATGATAATCATGCTCTCTCCGGAACGTATCGCTTCCTCCTGCATAAAGGCCGCCCGCCAGGTCACGGTCCGGGTGGTCGACGAAACCGGTTCGACCAATGCCGACTTGCTTGCCGGTGTCGACCAGCTGACCGGCCCGACGCTGCTGGTGGCCGAGAAGCAGACCGCGGGCCGCGGCCGCGCGGGGCGAGTCTGGCATTCGGCGCCCGGAGCGTCCCTGACCTTTTCGCTCGCATGGAAATTCAGCCTGCCGGTGCATGCGCTGGTCGGTTTGCCGCTCGCGGTCGGGACCGCGCTTGCCGAAACGCTGGCGACATTCGATGTGCCGGCACGGCTCAAATGGCCGAACGATGTGCTGGTCGAGGGTAAAAAGCTGGCCGGAATCCTGATCGAAACGGCATCCGTCACAAATACCGCACGTGGCGAGAGCTGGGCAGTGACAGGCGTGGGACTGAACCTTACGGTTCCGGATAGCATTGCCGCCCAAATCGACCGGCCGGTGGCAAGCATTCCGCGCTTGGCGCAAATGGACCGGGACATGCTGATCGCGACGCTGTTGAATGGTTTGTCGGAAGCGATGGCGCAATTCGAGCAGGAGGGATTGGCAGCGTTCATGCAGCGCTGGAACAGCCTGCACGCCTATTCCGGACAACAGACCGTCATTCTTGACCGTGGCCGCGTGGTGCATGAGGGCAGGGCGGTCGGCATCGACGACATCGGACGCTTTGTGCTGGATACCGCAAGCGGGCGTGTGGCCGTCATTGCCGGCGACGTGTCGCTGCGTGTCCTGAACGATGCGGCAGAGCACGTGATGCCGGATTCAAGGGAAGGGTAGGCCGATGCTGTTGTTGATCGACGCGGGCAATACCCGCGTGAAATGGGCACTGGTTTCCAGCGGGGCGCTGCAGCAGGCGAATGCTTTGGGATGCTGGTCGGCATCCGGTTCGGTGCCGCGGGCGGAGGTGCGGAAACTGGCGGATGCCTGGCGCAATCTGGATATTGCGCGAGTCGTTGTCTCGAATGTGGCCGGGTCGGCGATGCGTGACGAGCTGGAGCAGACGCTGCTCGGTGCGCTCGGAATGAAGCCGGTGCCGCTGGAGTGGTTTGCATCGGTTGCCGAATTGGGCGGGTTGCAAAACCGCTATCGCAATCCGGCGCAGCTCGGCTGCGACCGCTTTGCATCCGCGATCGGCGCGCATGCACTTTTCCCCGGTGAGCCGCTGATCGTCGCCACCTGCGGCACCGCGACTACCGTCGATGCGGTGACGGCGGATGGCGTCTTCCTTGGCGGCATGATATTGCCGGGCCTGGGGCTGATGGCCGCGTCGCTGGCAAAGAACACCGCGCAGCTACCGCAAGTCGCGGAAAGCCTCGTGGTGTCCGAGCCGTTTGGCGACAATACCGATGACGCAATCGTCAGCGGCTGCATCGCTGCCCAGACGGGCGCAATCGAACGGGCGGTGACCGCGCATACGTTGCGGCAGAAGCCTGCGGGCGGCATGGTGTCATGCATCCTGTCGGGTGGCGCCGCCGACCTGATCGCGCCGCATCTGTCCGTGCCCAGCAAGAAAGTGGATAATCTCGTGCTCATCGGGCTGCAAGCCGTCGCTACTCACACCCTCTCATGCTGAAATTTTTCTTCTGGATCCTGCTGCTCGCCAATGCCGGCCTGTTTATGTACCGGCAGGGCGACACGATGTCCGATGGCCGCGAACCTGCGCGCATGTCCAACCAGTTGAACGCCGACAAGGTGAAGCTGATGCCGGCGGCGCAGGGCTCCGCCGCCTCATCCAATGCTCCCCGCGAGGTCGCGGTTGCGCCTCCGCAGCCGGCAGCGAATAAGGTGGAGGCATCCTGCACTGAAATCGGCAATTTCGCGGCGGGAGACGCGCGGCGCTTCGAGGCCAGGCTCGCGGCCCAGTCCCTCGGCGACCGGGTAAGGCAGCGCAATATCCAGGAAATCATGAGCCATGTGGTCTACATCCCGCCGCAGGGCGGCAAGGAAGAGGCCGATAAAAAAGTCGAAGAACTGCGCCGGCTCGGCATCGACGATATCTACATCATCCAGGACGATTCCAGCCTGCGCTGGGCGATTTCGCTCGGGGTGTTCAAAGAGGAAGAGCGCGCGCGCGCCCACCTCGCCGAACTCACCCGCAAGGGTGTGCGCTCTGCGCGCATCGGACCGCATTCAGTGGGGGGCGCAATGGTGACATTCCAGTTGCGCGACCTGGATGCGGATGCCAAAGCGCGGCTCGAGAGGATCAAAGAGGACTTTCCGAAGCAGGAAATCCGGGGTTGCTGACGCCAGTGCTGTCTGGATCCCCGGCAGCGTCCAGCAGTGCCTGCAAACAAGTGGGACAAAAACAACTGCCCGCGGCAGGAATAGTTGTAGGAATAGTTGCGCCAGGCGGCAGCACCGGCAGGCGCGTGCACCAGCATGGGGCCGCCTCGGATGAAGCGTCCACCATGCCACAGCTGAACGTCGTCCCACAACGCGCGCAGTTGCTCATTTCGATTTATTCTCCTGCTCGTTAGCCTCGAATACGCTGATCCTTTTCATCGCATCCCGGATCAGCCGCATCTGGCCGTCGAAATTGCGGCACCCGATGCACACGAGGAGATGCATGGAGACCCGCGCCCGCTCAATCAGCGATAGTTCGCGATCCAGCCTCTCCGACGTCAGGCGATGTACTTCCTTGCAAGTCGCATGAATTCCCATATTGTTTCCTCATGGCGGCCGGTTGCCGAACCAGTGCCAATCGAGGCATTCGCGTAGCCGCACCCTGGCCCGATACAACATCACCCATGTATTAGACGTCGAAATCCCCAATTCCTTACAAATTTCATCGGTTTCAAGCTCGAGCCACTCCCGCATCATGAAAACCCGCGCGGTTTTCTCCGGGAGTTTTTCCAGGCAGGTTTCCAGCACCCGGAAAAAATCCTTCTGTTCAAGCGTGGCGTCGGGATTGCCCCATTGCCGCGGCATGTCGACCGTATGGCCGTTCGCCGTGAATAATGCATCAATGGCATCCGCCTCGCTCTGGTCGTCAACGGTTGCAATCGGACGCTCCCGGTTTGACATGCGCAAGGCGTCGATGATCTTGTATTTCAAAATGCCGGTGACGTAGGTGCGCAGGGACGACTGTCCGCTGTATTGTCCGGGCTTTTCAAGCACTGCCATCAACGTGTCCTGCACCACGTCCTCGGCCACCGCATCGCTGCGGAGTTGCAGGAAAGCGAAGCGCAACAACGCGGGTCTGAGCGCCTCGAGTTGAAGATGCAGGCCTGATGGTGTTGTCATTTGCGCAAAGTTTAATGCCGCGATCCTTCGAAACACAATACACGGCCCGGGAA
>JBBWZW010000533.1:0-13776 GCA_039649305.1 Burkholderiales bacterium | reverse complement strand
AGGCCGCCTATCATGTAAAACTCGCCGTGCGCAAAATTGACGACCCGCATGAGGCCGAAAATGAGGGTCAGTCCCAGCGCCGACAGCGCATAAAAGACGCCGGAGACCAGCCCGTTAGCAAGGAATTGGAGGAAGAGTTCCATAACAACCTAATTTTTTTAGTGAAAACGATTTACTTCGGCTGCTCGACCGGTGTCATCTGAACGACTTCGGGCACTTTGTTCTTGATCTGAACCAGCACCACGTTGAAGCCCCATGCCTGGCCATTCGGGTTGAACTTGAACTTGCCGTTCGGGCCTTCATAGTCGGTCTGGTGCAAGGAAGCCACGATTTTTTCTGCATCGGTCGACTTCGCACGCTCGATCGCATCCATCAGGATGTTCATCGCGTTGTAGCCGGCGGCGCCGTACTTGCCCGGATTTTCCTTGTTGCGTGCAGCGTATTCCTTCACGAAGGCTTCATTCTTCGGAGTCTTCATGGTTGAGGAGTACGGAACCGCAGCATAGATGCCTTCAGCAGCGGGACCGGCCAGGCCGATGAAGTCTGAAGTCGCCCAGGAGCCGACGCCGAACACCTTGATGTTCAGGCCGAGCTCCTTCAACTGCTTGACCAGGATGGAACCGTCCTGTGTCTCGGCAGCGACGAACACGCCGTCGGCCTTGGATGCGCGCAGTTTGGTCAGCAGGGTGTAATAGTCGGTTGTGCCGTGGTCGAAGTATTCCTTCAGCGCAGTCTTGGCGCCGAGCGCGGTCATCTGCTTGGAGAACTCATCAACGCCGCCGCGACCCCAGTCGTCATTCACGCCGATATAGGCGATGTTTTTCAGGTTCAGGTTGGAGTAGATGATCTTGGCAAACGATTGCGCCAGCAACGCGTCGGTTTCGGTTGCGCGGAAGAAGTACTTGTTGTTCTTGTCGGTCAGGTCAGCCTTGGATGACACGCCGGTGACCAGCGGCATCTTGTATTTTTCGGCAACCGGCATGATCGCTGCAGTTGCGGAGCTGCAGAAAGCGCCGGACAGCGCGACTACCTTGTCTTTCTGGATCAGCTTCTCGGCAGCATTCACCGAGTTCGCCGGTTTGCACTGGCCGTCTTCGATGACCAGCTCGATTTTCTTGCCGAGCACGCCGCCTTTGGCGTTGCGTTCATCCACCGCTTGCTTTGATCCGGCGACGTCGGCCTGGCCGTTATAGGCGACGGAGCCAGTGAGCGGCTGGACCAGGCCGATCTTGATGGTCTGCTGGGCAAAAGCCTGGGACGAAATCATCAGGCCGGCGACGGCCAATGCTTTTGATAGAGCGAGTAAACGCATGATTAATCTCCGAAATATGAAAGTTACCTACTGATTTGCTGCGAACAAAAATCTACTGCCTGTCTGAAACAACTCCTTGAATCAATACAACGTGTACGCTTTGGCATTCGTGCGTGGATCGGCAGCCGCTTCCAGCGAACCGTCGACGCCGATGCGCATGATCTGCTGCACCGAGCGTTGGCTCAACGCCTCTACTTCGCGCGGATTGAATTCCGCGTCGATGCCCGCCCCCGGCTCGCTCGAGTAGGCGCCCGAGTCGTCGGTTGCCCAGCGCGGGCTCGTAACGGTCTCGGCCAACGATTTGTGCTGCAATAGTTCCGATACCGTTTGCACGTTCCATGGCAGCTGGTTTACTCCGCCGGGCGTCGCGCCGAATGTCAGCCCGTGCTCATCCTCGATCGCCCATGCATGTAGTGTGGTCGGTGGTGTTTTGCCGGCCGCGGGCGCATTGGGTGCGCCGGCCGGAGCCTGCAAATCAAAGCCGCGGCCGGGCCGGTTGTTCAGCACCAGTCCGTTCGACAGCACCACACCCGATCCGAAGCGCGGGAACGAATTACTGTGAACAATCACCACCGCATTGCCCTGGTCATCGGCGGCACTTACCACTGATGTACCGGCGTCGGTTCCATCACGGCCGATCTTGCGGGCTTTCGCCCTCAATTCAGCAATCACCGCAGCCGGCGGTTCATGAGTTTGAGTGATCCTTGCGATAGCCTCGACCAGCAGCTGCCCGTGGGTCGGCGCCGGTATGGCAAACAGCTTCTGGCCTGAAGGCAGCGCCACCCCAGTGGGATCGCAGATGCGCGCCGGACGGATGCGAAGGTCGGTCGTAGTCAGGAATCCGCCGCGTGCAGTCAGTTCGTGCACCAGGCGTTCGCCTTCTGCGCCGAAGAACAACTCGCTGCCGCTCATCGCAAATTCTTCAAGCAGCAACGCGAGTCCTGGCAGGCGTAACACGTCGCCCACCTTCGGCTGTCCTTCCAGATAGACGCAGCCGGGACTCCAGCGCTCCAGCAGCTCGCGCGACTCTGGCAGGTAGCTGAAGGCGGTGCGCGACCAGCGCACACCCTGGCGTGCTGCTTGCGCAGCTGGTGTAACCAACTGCTCGAGGCTGAGCTTCGCCATCTTATGCAGGGTTGCGTAGCCGTCTGGCGCGCCTGGCACGCCGACCGACTTTGGTCCGAGCTTTTCCGGCTTGTTTCCTGCCGCGAGGCTGGCAGCGCCGGTGCCGATGCTGGTCAACGCCTGCAGCGGGCCACCGCGCGACCGGAACAATGCGACCAGGTCACCGGCGAACCCGCATTTCATAGGCAGGGCTATCGTTTCAACGAAGCAGGCGGCAAGCGCGGCGTCAAATGCGTTGCCGCCTTTTGCAAATGCGGCGATGCCGGCGCTGGCCGCTTGCGGTACGGCGGACGTCACCGCCAGGCGTCCATGCGCGACTGATGCTTCCTGCAGCAGAGAGATCGCGCTCATAGCCGAATCCCGGTGAACTTGATTTGCGTCAGTTCCTCAATCGCATACTTCACCCCCTCACGACCAATGCCGCTCTGCTTCATGCCGCCGAACGGATACATGTCGAGACGGAACCGGCTCGCTTCATTCACCCACAGCGCACCGACCTCGAATTCCTCGGAAAAGCGGAACGCCGAGCTGAGGCTCTTCGTGAATACTGCGCCTTGCAGGCCGAACGGCGTATCGTTTGCCAGTTCTATTGCTTCATCGATGTCGCGAACCGGCTTTACCAGCGCGAGTGGGCCGAACGCTTCATCGGTCCAGAGTTTCGCGTGACGCGGAACGTCGACCAGGATGCCCGGTGAAACAGTGCAGCCGTCCTGCTTCGGTTCCAGCGCATACGACGCGCCATATTCGATTGCATTGCGGCACATGCCCATCACGCGCTCGGCGGACTGCATCGACACCATCGGACCGAGGTCGGTCGCGTCGTCGCGCGAATGGCCAACCTTTAGCCTGGCAGTGGCGGCAACGAACTTCGCCAGGAAGGATTCATAGACCGGCTGCTCCACCAGAACGCGCTGCGCGGAAATGCATTGCTGCCCACTGGCTTCGAATGCGGCAGCCGCAATTTTGGTCGCGGCTTCATCGACGTCGGCATCCGCCAGCACGATGTTCGCGGCATTCGAACCGAGCTCCGATACGAATTTCTTGTTGCCGGCGTGTCGCATCAAAATTTCGCCGCCGACGGTGCCCCCGGTGAAGCTGACTGCGCGCACCAGCGGATGTTTGACGAGATGCACTGCCGCTTCCTTGTCGCCGGTGAGCACATTGAACAAACCGGCGGGAAGTCCGGCCTTGACCAGCGCGTCCGCCAGCGCGATCGCCACACGCATGCCGGCCGGCGCAGGCTTAGCCACCACCGCGTTGCCGGCAGCAATCGCCGGAGCGACCTTTTGCACCAGCAGGTTGATCGGGGCATTGAATGGCGTGATCGCGCCAACGACGCCGAACGGGAAGTGCCTGGTGAAGCCGAAATGGCCTGCACCGTTGGGTGCGGCATCGACAGGGATCACTTCACCGCCGAGTTGCAACACGGCTGCTGCGCATGCGCGCGCAAACTGGGCTCCGCGTTGCGTTTCAAACTTCGCCACTCGTAACGGTTTTCCTACATCGTCACAAATCAGTTCGGCGAATGCGGCGGCGTTCTTCTCGAGTGTATCCGCAAGCAGGTTGAGCCACGTCGCGCGCTGTGCCAGCGTCGAACGACGGTGCTTGAGAAAAGTTTCGTGCGCCCCGGTCACCGCCTGGTCGACCAACGCTTCGCCGGTCTCGTCGATTTCGAAAACCGCGCGGTTTTCCTGCGGCGCGACGAATGTAAATGCATTCGAACCGGGTGCTGCGGCTGCGCCGTTAATGAATGAGGTAATCCGATTCATGACGGCGACCTTACTTAGCGGCTTTGCGCAGACGTTCAATCTGCATGTTTGCCAGGAACGGCGCCAACGGGTGCATGCCCATTGCCGCTGCGGCGGCCATGTCAAGCTTGACCAGGGTCTCGCGCTGAGCCGGCGTCAACTGATAACGATCGGCATACGCGTTCGCATCATTCATGAAGGCGGTTCGTGCATCGGCGTCGTGCGCCAACGCATGGAATGCGGAAGTCAGGCCCACCAATTCCGGTTTGATTTGCGGATAGTGAGGCGTTTCGCCGACGGGCGGGGCGCTGTAAAACCCGATCGACGCATAGTTGTGATGCCAGCTTGGGTTCATCTGGCACACATCCGGTTTTCTTTCTCCTAGCGCGCCGGCAGCAATCGCCCAGCAACGCAGTTCGATGTTGCCCGTCTCATCCAGCTCTTTCTCGTGATAGCCGATCAGGGATTTCAGCTTGCCTTCCCTGAGCTTGTCGAGCACGCTGTTGTCCCATGCCAGATCCGGGTTGGAGTAACGATCGGTACCGGGGAAATGCGACATGCCGCCGCTCGCAACGATTACCGTGCGCAGACCCATCTTTGTCACAGCATTCGCCAAAGCGTTGCCGAATGCATAGCAGCGTTCCATCGTCGGCTGCGGCGGCAGGTAGGCATTCACGTAAATTGGGAGAACCGGTGCATCCACGCCCATATGCGTCAGTGGAATGCCGAGCGCATAATCGATCTCGGCCGTGCTTGTGTACGCAGGATCGAATCCCGAGCGATAGAGTTCCTTGACCAGTTCAAACGAAATCTCGCTGGGCACTTGATAGTGAAACTTCCGGCCCGCGAACGTGCCGCTTGCTTCGCCGCCGACATGCAGCGTGAACGCAGGCGCGCAATGATGGAAGAACTGCTGCGCGTGATCGTTGGCGATCATGATCCAGAGATCCGGCTTCAATGCCTTCAGTTCGCGGCCGATATCGGCCGCAACGTCCTGCACAGCCTTGATGGTCTGTTTGTCCTCGGACTCGGGCAGGGTGAAGAACTGTGGTGCATGCGGCAGCATTGCTCCGCCGACTATCGTGGTGTGGCTCATCTTGGCTCCAGTAAGGATGTGAAATCGCCGGCTCGCGCGTGATCACGGAAAATCCGATATTTATGGGCGGAGGGAAGAGCATGTTTCATGCCCGACACGGTGCATGCAGTCGGCTGCGCAGCATCCATCGACACGCATTAATCCGCATGATCGATGCACTGAATTGTGCGAAACGCGCCTCGCGCTGCACCTTGGTTGACCAGTGATGCACCTGCATCGACCGTGTCCCCTCAACCCGTTTAATTAATTATTCATTCAATATACCAAAAGACGGTATTTAATTAAACGGTTATTTAAGACAAAAAACTTATTTAATTAAACGCCTATTTAATATATTATTGTTTCCAATGGTGGTGTCCGACGACACTGCGCTTAACAAAACAGGAGAATTACATGGCGAGAAAACTGCGGGTAGGCGTCATCGGCGGTGGTATCGGTGGCGTGGCCCTGACAGGCGCGCTGAACCAGCGCGGCATAGAAGTGAAGGTATTCGAACGTGCGCCCGCATTCGGCGACGTTGGCGCCGGCATCCAGATGACCCCGAATGCCGCAAAGGTACTGAGAGGGCTCGGATTGGCTGATCAGCTGCGGCGCGCCGGCTTCCTGCCGCAAGCCATTGTCGGGCGCAACTGGCGCACCGCGCGCGAAAATTTCCGTACACCGCTGATCGAAGCCTGCCCGAAACTCTATGGCGCGGACTTCTACCACGTGCACCGTGCTGACCTGCACGCGATGCTGGCATCGCTGGTGCCCGACTCATCTGCCGTACTGTCGACATCCTGCGTATCGGTGCGCAATGAAGCAAACACCGCCGTCGCCACGTTCGATGACGGCACAGAATTCGAAGCGGACCTGATTGTCGGCGCCGACGGCGTCCGCTCGGTGGTCCGTAACCAGTTGTTCGGCGAAGAGGCGCCACGCTTTACCGGTCACATGTGCTATCGCGCCGTGGTGCCGTTCCCGGACCGCCGTCCCGACTTCGTCAGCCCGGATTCTTCATTCTGGATGGGTCCCAACGGCCACGTCGTCACTTACTATGTGCGTAGTGGCGCCGCGGTCAACATCGTTGCTGTCAGCGAGACGGCAAACTGGGTGGAAGAATCATGGAACGCGCTAAGCAGCAAGGAAGAGTTGCTCAATACATTCAAGGGTTGGCATCCGAACCTGATCCAGCTGTTCGAGAAAGCTGACAGCGTCTACAAATGGGGCCTGTTCGACCGCGACCCGATGAAAAGCTGGTCCTCCGGCCGCATCGCGCTGCTGGGAGATTCCGCCCATCCGATGCTGCCGTTCCTGTCGCAGGGTGCGGCCATGGCGCTCGAAGACGGCTATGTACTGGCAGCCTCACTCGCCGCGCACGGCCAGGACGTACACTCCGCGCTGCGGGATTACGAAGCTGAGCGTATGCCCCGTACCAGCCGCGTGCAACTCGAATCGCGTGAACGCGGCAAGACCTATCACTTGCCGACGCCGCTCGCGCAATTGAAGCGCGATGTATCCTATCGCCTGCAAGCGCTCGTCAATCCACATGCATCCGGCATCAAAGCCAACTGGGTTTATGAATATGACGCGACCGCATTCAAGCCGAATGTGCAGGACCTGAAGAAAGTCGCCTGAGTAAAACGAAAGCAGAAACCATGGAAAAAGCATACCGTATCGGGCAAATCGTCCCGAGCTCGAACACCACGATGGAAACAGAGATCCCGGCGATGCTGCAAGCGCGCCAGTTGATCCGCCCTGAGCGTTTCACCTTCCACTCCAGCCGCATGCGCATGAAGACCGTCGCCAAGGAAGAGCTTGCCGCAATGGACGGCGAGTCCGATCGTTGCGCGCTTGAACTGAGCGATGCACAGGTAGACGTCCTCGGTTACGCCTGTCTGGTCGCCATCATGGCGATGGGCAAGGGCTACCATCGCGTGTCGCAGGAACGCCTGCGCAAGCATACGGCGGAGAACGGTGCGGATGCACCGGTGATCACCAGCGCCGGCGCGTTGATCGATGCCCTCGGTGTAATCAAGGCCAAGCGCATTGTGCTGGTCGCCCCCTACATGAAGCCGCTGACCAAACTGGTGGTGGACTACATCGAGCATGAAGGCATCCAGGTGGTTGATTATCGCGCTCTGGAAATCCCGAATAACCTCGACGTCGGCCGCCACGACGCGCGTAACCTGCCCGGCATCATTGCGCAGATGGACACCAGCAATGTCGACGCCATCGTGCTGTCGGCCTGCGTGCAGATGCCTTCGCTGCCGGTGGTGCCTCAGGTTGAGGCGATGACCGGCAAGCCGGTGATCACCGCCGCGATCTCCACCACTTATGCGATCCTGAAGTCATTGAAGCTTGAGCCGATAGTCCCGGGCGCGGGCGCATTGCTGTCCGGCGCTTACTAAAAGGAATGCACATGACAAGCACTTACCTCTACGGCGCCAACGTACACGCCAACGGCATTCGTCAACACTACTTGCGTTACGGCGGCAAGGGCAAGGCGGTTGTAATTGTGCCCGGCATCACCAGCCCGGTCGCCACCTGGGGCTTCGTCGCCGAACGTTTCGGCCGCCATTTCGACACTTACGTGCTCGACGTTCGCGGACGTGGCCTGTCGGAGGCGTCGGATACGCTCGACTATAGCCTGGACGCCTGTGCAGCGGACATCGCGGCGTTTGTCGAAGAGCTCGGGCTGAAACAATTTGCACTAGTCGGCCACTCGATGGGTGCTCGCCACGGCATTCGCATGGCCAGCCGCTTTAAAACAGGCCTGGAGCGTATGGTCCTCGTCGATCCGCCGGTTTCCGGTCCTGGACGCCGCGCCTATCCGGCCAAACTGCCGTGGTACGTCGATTCGATCCGCCTGATGAAAAAAGGCGACAGCTTTGAAGCCTTGCGGCCGTTCTCTCCGACCTGGACCGATGAGCAATTGCGTGTGCGTTCGGAATGGCTGCACACCTGCGACGAGCGCGCGATCATCGCCAGTTATGACGGGTTCCACCAGGATGATATCCACGCCGACCTGCCGAAGATCAAAGTGCCGACATTGCTGATGGTCGCGGGCAAAGGCGGAGTGATCCAGCCGGAAGACATCGCCGAAATACAAAGCCTGCAGCCGGCGATCAGCGTGGTCCGCGTCGAGACCGCAGGCCACATGATTCCTTGGGACGACGAGGAAGGCTTTTACCGCGCGTTCGGCAATTTCCTGGGCACAGAGCTCTAAAAAATACACAACTTCAAAAAAATATGCCCGTCAGCGATCACGAACTAATCAACGCATGGAAGCAGGTACTGACCTTGTCGAAGCTTAAAGCTGGCGACAATGTGACGGTACTGACAAGCAGCAGTACGCACCCACAAACACTTTCTACCGCCATCACCGCCGCCAGCATGATGGGCGCCACCGTCAATCGCCTCGACCTGCCGCCGGTCAATGGCGAAAAGTCGCTCAGCCGCGACCCGCTTGCCTACCTCGGTACAACCCCGCTGACAGGCAACCGCGCGGCGATCGCAGCGCTAAAGGAAAGCGACCTGGTGCTGGATCTGATGACCTTGCTGTTCTCTCCCGAGCAGCACGAGATCCTGGAATCAGGCACGAAGATCCTGCTGGCAGTGGAACCGCCCGAAGTGTTGGCCCGCATGGTGCCGACCGAGGCGGACAGGGAACGCGTCACGCGTGCAGGCGTGAAATTGCAAGCGGCCCGTGAGATGCACATTACCTCGGCCGCCGGCACCGACCTGCGCTGTCCGCTCGGTGAATACCCGGTGCTGAAGGAATATGGCTTCGTCGATGAGCCGGGACGCTGGGATCATTGGCCAAGCGGCTTCATCCTCACCTGGCCGAATGAAGGGCAGACCAACGGACGCATCGTGATTGACCGTGGTGACATCATACTGCCGCAGAAATACTACACCACCACCGCAATCGAGTTGACGGTAAAGAACGGCTTCGTCACGTCCATCGAGGGCGATATCGATGCCGAACTGCTGCGCGATTACATGGAGTCATTCAATGACCCCGAGGCCTATGCGATTTCCCATATCGGCTGGGGCCTGCAGCCGCGCGCTCGCTGGTCGACGCTGGCGCTGTACGACCGCGAACAGACGATCGCGATGGACGCGCGTGCTTACGAAGGCAACTTCCTGTTCTCGCTCGGCCCGAACAATGAAGCTGGCGGTAGCAGAACCACGGCCTGCCATATCGATATTCCTTTGCGCAGCTGCACGGTGAAACTCGACGGCGAGGAAGTGGTGCGTGCGGGCAAAGTGCTGGATCATTAACCTACGCTTCTTCTGTTCACTCCTTCCCCCTTGCAGGGGAAGGTTGGGATGGGGGTAGAGTGTCCGATCATCTGATACTTCTGAATAGAGAGAACAATGGAACGCGATGAAAAGGTGTACGAGCGCCAGGGCTTCGGCGCCGGCCTGGGTATCAAAGGAAACATCGGTCTGCTGATCGTCGACTTCGTCAACGGCTTTGCCGATCCCGCCATATTTGGCGGCGGCAACATCCCTGAAGCGATCGCAACCACCACCAGGGTTCTGGACGAAGCAAGACGGCGTAAATGGCCGGTCGCGCACAGTCGCATTGTGTACGCGGACAACGGCAGCGACGCGACGATCTTCTCGACCAAGGTGCCCGGTATGCAAACGCTGAAGGAAGACGCGGCGATCAGCCACATCGTTCCCGAGCTCACTCCCGCTGAGGGCGAACTGGTGGTGCGCAAAACCGTACCCTCGGCGTTCTTCGGTACCGGCCTCACGTCATGGCTGGTGCAGCATCGGGTGGAAACCCTGCTGGTAGCCGGCGCTACCACGAGTGGTTGCGTGCGTGCCAGCGTAGTGGATGCGATGTCCTGGGGCTTTCGACCCATCGTGTTGTCCGACTGTGTCGGCGATCGTGCCATCACGCCGCATGAAGCGAACCTGTTCGACATGGGGCAGAAATATGCCGACGTCCGCACGTTTGACGATTTCATGAACGAACTGGCCAAAGCCGCATAGCAGGCGCGGCGGATGATTATTCCGTTTGTCGTTTCCGGTTTTGTTAAAATCGCCGATTTCCTCCTGCGCCAGTACCGTGACTAAAAAATTGCCGAGCAAAACCCCCGGGCGTCCCCGTCTGAACAAGACCGTCGGCACCCAGCCCAAGGCCGTTGCACCGCGCGGCAAACTGGGACGCCCGGAGGGAACCGGCAGCAACGTGCGTGACACGATACTTGATGCGGCGGAAATGACATTTGCCGACCTTGGTTATGCGGGGACAACCCTGCGCGAAGTGGCCGACAAAGCCAAGGTCACCCAGGCGCTCATCAGTTACTACTTTGGCTCCAAGTACGGATTGTTCGAGGATGTGTTTTTGCGTCGCGGACGCAAGATCTCCGATGCGCGGATGGAGAATCTCGAAACGCTCAGGCGCAGCGGCAAGCCTATGCAAGTGCGCGATATCGTTCACGCGTTTTTCACCCCGACCCTGGCCTTGCGTTCAACGACCGAGGGTCGGGCGTTCATCCGGTTGCAAGCGAGGCTGCACACCGAGCCGCCCGAGATTTCCTACAAATTGCGAAACGAAGCCTATGACGCTTCGACACGCAATTACGTTGAAGCGATCTGGTCGGCGCTGCCGCATCTATCCGAAAAAGACGTTTACTGGCGTGTGACGTTGATGGTGGGTGCTTATATGTACGCGTTCTCCGATACGCACCGACTCGACGAGTTGGCCAATGGCGTCTGCAATCCGGAAGACCCGAACGAAATACTGGCGCAGATCACCGAGTTCGTCACCGGCGGACTCAGCATGCCGTCCACTGACGCCTCCCCCGCAAAACCCAGGAAATCAGCCGCGCGGCGCAGTTCAGCAAAATAAGGCGTCCCGCGGCCCATTCCCTTGTGCTTTTCGCAAATCTCGTTGCAAGGCTGTTATGGCTTTGTCGCGCAGCAACCACGCGCGTCCGCGCGAATCATCAAATCAGTTGCAAACATTGTTGCCTACTGGAAAATGATGCCTTGTAATTGAAAGTAAGGGCAAACTCGTCGAAAGGCGGGGACGCAAAGCCACCGGGCCTAGTCGGGATGACAACATCATCGCGACAAGCTAGCGGGGCCGCCGTAATGGTTTCAGGCGAAGCGCAGCCCTTTTTCCGATCGAAAACACCGGATCAAGGCAAACAATGTCCACCCCCAAAGTCCTCCCGCGCAGCCTGATGGCACTTGCGGTGACGGCAGCATTCAGCAGCACGGTCCTAGCAGACGATGTTTCAATTTCCTCCGGCGCACCTCTCCAGGTTGCGCTGGCTGCCTCGCCAGTCCCAAGCCCAGTCGACGTCGAACGTTCGAATTCGGGATCGACGATCAGGCCGATTCGGGCTGACTACGCTTATCAACGCAACATTACCGGCAGAGGCGTCACCATTGCGGTGATGGATACCGGGATGAGCGGCGAACATCTGGAGTTTTCCGCAGAGGGAAAAGTCGCGCAGGGATATAACGCGATCACCGGTACGACCGATGTATTCGACGGCTCCGGGCACGGCAGCCATGTCGCTGGAATCATCGGCGCCGGCCGTAACGGTCACGGCGTCTTTGGCGTGGCTTACGATGCACGGATTTTGCCGATCAAGGTACTGCAGGACAACGGAGCCGGCTCGACCGGCTATCTCGACAACGGCTTGCGCCACGCGATCGGCAGGGCGTCGATCGTCAACATCAGCTTGAGCGCGGCACGCTCCTACCATCCAGGTGCAACGCAGGAAGCGATTCGTGCGGGACTGCTGATAGTCGCCGCTGCGGGCAACGACGCGTTGGCCAATCCCGAATGGCCAGCGCGCTTTGCGAAAGAGGCATGGGCCAACAACCAGATCATCGCGGTCGGCGCAGTGGATGCGAATAATCACATCGCCTCCTTTTCCAACCGCGCCGGCGATACGGCCCCCTGGTTCCTGGTCGCCCCGGGCGTCGATATCGTATCGTCGTATGTGAACGGCCAATACGTGTACATGAGCGGCACATCGATGGCGACGCCGGTGGTCAGCGGCGCGGCCGCATTGGTAAAACAATTGTGGCCGTCGTTGCGCGCCGACCAGATCGCCAACATCCTGTTCATGTCCGCGACCGACCTCGGCGCGCCCGGCATCGATTCTATTTATGGGCGTGGTTTACTCAACATCGAAAAGGCGTTGCAACCGATCGGCGCCGTCACCACGACGACTTACAGCGGCAGGACGATTAACGTTCTCAGCGGCGGTGTGCGTCCGTCCGCAGCCACCAGCAGGCTATGGGCCCTGGCTGCCGCCGGAAATCTGCGCGTGGTCGGCTTCGACGATTTCCAGCGCGATTTCGGTATCGACCTGGGCGCGGCAGTCGCACGGCCCACTGCATTGTCGACGGAAGATGTATTTGGCAGCCTGGATCGTCGCGTGGAAGTTGCGGACACCATCCTCGCTGACGGGGCCAGCCTGACAATCGCCTATGACCGCAAGCGGTCGCTAAGCGGCGCTACGTTGCCGGGCACGGAAGGTACGCGCGAAACCAGGCTGGCGGCATTTTCCTATGTGTCCAGGAGTTCCGACGGCACTGAAACTGCGCTGGGCGCCGGCGGATATGCGTCCAGCTATTTCGGCACAGGCGGGTTGCAGGTTCAAGGTGCTTCGCTCGGGCTGGTTCCGGCTTTATCCAATCCTTATTTCGCGTTGGTGCCGGGCGCATCGCACGCCGCGATTGCGCAGGAAGTCGGGGGCCTCAAGATCAAGTTCGGCATGCTGACCTCCGCCCTCAATCAAACCTTTGCATCGCAGGAGGCGCTTTATCCCATGAGCGCCGCGGCGGCGCAGCCAAAAGTCAGGTCGACTGTGGTCGAAATATCGAAGTCGTTCGACGATGCGGCCATGTCGTTGTCGTTTTCCCAGACCGATGAAGCGAATGCCTACCTCGGAACGCAATCGACCGGCGCATTGTTGTTCGGACCGAATGCGAGTACCACCTCCGTTCAGCTTGCCGGCGCGCTGATGCTGGCGCCGAAGCTTGCGCTCGCCGGACAGGCAGCGTACGGCTTCACGCCCGCGAGCCATTCCGATGAGAGCTTGTTCACTGAGGTGTTGGCAGCCAGGACCAACGCTTTTTCGCTGGCGCTGGTCGCGTCCGACCGGATCACCACAGGCGACCGGATCAGCTTCTCTGTTTCGCAGCCGATGCGCACCTATTCCGGTCATGTGGTGATGGATGTCACGAGCCGGGTAGACAGCGCAGGCATACCGACGCGCGAGCGCGTGCTCTTTTCCATGGTGCCGGCCGGCCGCGAGGTGCGGACAGAACTGAATTACCAGGCGCCGATGAGCAAAAACGCATCGGCCGGAATGACCTTCCTGCTACGCCGCGACCCGAATAACATGGTTGATGCATCGACGGAAAAATTGCTCGCGATGCGCTATACGATGCGGTTCTGATCCAGCCCCGCGTCCTGCGTCACATTGAGTGCAACGGCGCTCCAGTCCTTGGCTTGCCAACCTTTAGCC
>JBBWZW010000528.1:0-7411 GCA_039649305.1 Burkholderiales bacterium | reverse complement strand
AGGCCGCCTTCAGCGGTTTGCGCCAGCGAGATGCCGTCATTGGCGTTACGTACCGCCTGGTTCAAGCCCTTGATCTGTGCTGTGAATCGCTCGGAGATAGCCAGGCCGGCGGCATCGTCCTTGGCGCTGTTGATGCGCAGGCCGGACGACAGGCGTTGCAGGGAAGTAGCAAGGGAAGCCGACGATGCCGTCAGATTGCGTTGCGAATTCAACGACGCTGCATTGGTATTGATAACTGCTGCCATTTTGATTCTCCTGTAAGGCGATCCGTGGGTTTGGGCTCAAGCCCCTATGCATTCTTATCGGGCGATGCTGGAAAAAGTTGAGGCCGGTGGGGCTTATCTTTTATTCCGGTGTTGCTAAGTTGAGCCAAGTGTCCTGTCTACGGAAAGAAGCGGAAAACCTTTAGGGTCGATTTCACAATACGTCCCAAATGCGGGTAGGGGAGGCGGCGCCATCCCGCCCGTGCCAGTTCGTTTAAACCCTGAAGTGGCAATGCTTTTGCCGGTTAATTCATCCATGGGCGCCCGGCCCGGCCGATTAACATGACTTGGCCTGGCTCCGCGCGAAACGGCTGCAATATTTGTTTCGGCGCGATGTACCCCGCAGAACGGATTCCTCACCATGAAACTGGCAATCATGCAGCCGTACTTTCTACCCTACCTGGGCTATTTCCAGTTGATAGCCGCGGTAGACAAATTTGTGCTGCTCGACGATGTCAACTACATTAATCGCGGCTGGATCAGCCGCAATCAGATCAGCCTCCTTGGCCGGCCGGTCTGGATGACGCTGCCTCTGTCCGGCGCCAGCCAGAATCGTTTGATTCGTGATATCGACATCTTCGCGGACGATGTATGGCAAGTCCGCCATGCAAAACTGCTATCGCAGGCGTTTGCCAGGGCGCCATACGGATCCGCCGCGTTTGAAATGTACCGGCGCTGGCTAGGCCGTGCCGAAGGCAACCTGTCCACCTTCCTGCATTCCGTCGTGAGCGACGTTTGCTGTTATCTCGACATCGATACCGAGATCGTCCCTTCGAGCAGTATCTACGCGAAGGACAGCCTCAAGGGACAGCATCGCATTCTGGATATCTGCAAGAGCGAAGGTGCAAGCCGGTACATTAATCCGCCCGGCGGACTGGAGCTTTATGACCAGGATTCTTTCGCCCGGGCCGGGATTGAACTCGAGTTCTTCAAGCCTGACCTCTATCCCGCAATCTTGCGTACCGGTGGGCGCGATGGCGTGGTCTTTTCCATTCTTGAATTGATCGCCTATAACTCACGCGAGCAGATTCAGCGCTGTCTGCAAGTCGGATCGTCCTGAGCCCTGCGGGCCAACCAGACAATCCAATCAATATTTCACCATACCGAAGAAAGTCCTATGAAGCTGAACGCCATTTTTGCAGAGATTTTTCAAATCCCCGAATCGGACCTGCAAGACGACACCCTGTTGAAGGAAGTCCCGGCCTGGGATTCGCTGCAACATATGATCCTGATCACGCGCGTTGAGGAGATCTACCAGATTCAGTTCGATGGCGACCAGATCGCCGATATGAAGACCGTGAGCGACGTCCGCAAGGCGGTGCTTGCCCACGGCGCCCAGCCATGAAACTCGCAGGAGCGAAAGTGTTGGTGACCGGCGGTGGCCAGGGAATCGGCCGCCATCTGGTTGAGGGTTTCTTGCGTGATGGAGCAGTTGTCGGAGTATTCGAACGCGACAAGGATCTGTGTGTGAATTTGAGCACAAGCTTCGAGCGCCGTGTGCTGGTGTGGCAATGTGACGTTTCCAGCGCTGAAGCCGTTGATGCCGCAGTGGCCAGCGCCAGGCAGGACGGTTTCGAGCCGGATATATTGGTCAATAACGCCGGTGTGATTCACAGCGAGCCGCTTGTTCATTTCGCCGCGCGAGGCGACCGCGTGCATAGCCGTCAAACCTGGCGCGACGTGATGGCGGCCGACCTCGACTCTGTATTCTTTGTCACAAGTCGCGTTGTCGATGGAATGATTGCACGCCGCTGCAAGGGTGTGGTGATCTCGATCAGTTCGATCGCCGCAGCAGGCAACCCCGGCCAGTCAGCGTATTCAGCGGCGAAAGCCGGCGTGAATGCACTTACCTGCACCTGGGCCAAGGAACTCGGTGCTCTGGGCTTGCGGTTTGCAGCGATTGCTCCCGGCTTTTTCGATACACCGTCGACACGCGCTGCGTTGAGCGAAACTATCCTCGCCCGGCTGCAGCAGCAGATCCCCCTGCGCAAGCTCGGCAATCCGGAAGCCATTTACCTTGCGGCCCGCCAGATCGTCGAAAACGACTACCTCACCGGCACCGTGCTCGAGGTGGACGGCGGGTTGACGCTTTAACTACAAATTCCGCTCGACATGACTTTTGTTTCCAATCTTGGTTTGGCATTCGAGGAAGTGGCGGCCCGCCATCCTGATCGCACCGCGTTGTTTTATCCGGAGGCACAAGAGTCAGTTTCGTATGCGCACCTTGCCACGCTGGCCAAGGCTATCGCCGTCGAACTGCACCAGCGCGGATTGCAGCAGGGCGATGTAGTCGTTCTGTTCCACGACAAGTCGCCACATGCTTACGCCGCCATGTTGGCGTGCCTGCGTCTGGGCGTCACCTATGCCAACCTCGACCCCGACAGCCCGTGGGCACGGCTGGAGAAAATTCTTCACACTTGCCGGCCGCGCCTGTTGATCAACAGCTTTACTGCCTTGCCCCATGCAGGCGCGCTGGAGCAGATCGGCGATTTGCCCGTGCTGGATTTGCCGGCATTGTCTCCAAC
This sequence comes from Burkholderiales bacterium, assembly GCA_039649305.1. GTDB lineage: Bacteria > Pseudomonadota > Gammaproteobacteria > Burkholderiales > Burkholderiaceae_D > Noviherbaspirillum. The sequence goes on along the minus strand of JBBWZW010000528.1, from coordinate 4,623 downwards.
GCCGGTCGAACATCCCGAAGCCATGCCGGAAGCGGGCAGGGTAAGCGGTGGCCGACCGGCCTACATCATGTTTACATCGGGTTCGACCGGTGTCCCCAAGGGGGCCGCGATTTCCCATGCCAACCTTCTGTGGTTCATCGCGTGGGCGCACGATCGCTTTGGGATCACGCAAAACGACGTGATCACGAATGCCAACCCGATGTACTTCGATAACTCGGTATTCGATTTTTACGTCACCCTGTTTGCCGGGGCCACGCTCGTACCCCTGAGCGCGGCGCAAGTGCGCGAGCCGCGTGTACTGGTTGGCCTCGTCAACGAGGCGCGCTGCAGCGTATGGTTCTCGGTGCCTTCCTTACTGGTATACCTGCTCACCACCCGGGCCCTGAAGGCAGAGGATTTCCCTGCCATGCGCTCAATCATTTTTGGCGGCGAAGGATTCCCCAAGACGAGACTGAAGCAGCTCTTCGATCTGTTTGGCCACCGTGCGGCGCTGGAAAATGTGTACGGCCCGACTGAATGCACGTGTATCTGTTCGGCGCATCGTGTGACCGCTTCGGATTTTGACGATATGCAGAAGCTGACTACGCTCGGCCTCATCGCACAGAATTTCACCGCGCATATTCTGCCGCTCGACATGGCCAACCCCGATTTTGGCGAGTTGTTACTCGCCGGGCCGCAGGTTGGATCGGGCTATTACAACGACCCGGATCGCACGGCCAGGTCTTTCATCCAGAATCCGGCGAATTCGATTTATCCGGAAGTGGGCTATCGTACCGGCGACCTGGTTGAACGAGACAAAGATGGCCGCCTGCATTTCAGGGGGCGCCAGGACTTTCAGATCAAGCACATGGGCTACCGCATCGAGCTCGAAGAAATCGAAGCGGCGCTGAACACGCTGCCGGATGTGAGGGAATGCGCTGTCGTGTATAACAAAATCAGCGAAGGGCTCGGTGAAATCGTGGCTTTCACATCCGTCGGCGCAGCTGTTCCTGCTGATGCCCTCGTTGCCCAGCTTGCGGCGTTGCTTCCGGCTTATATGGTGCCGCGCAAAGTGAATCTGATGGAGCATCTGCCCAAGAATGCGAACGGCAAGATCGATCGTGTTTATCTTCAATCGATTATCAATGCGAGACAACCCGTATGAAACCCTTGATTCTTTTCGGCACCGGCAAGATAGCCGAGGTGCTGTTGTATTTTTTCCGGCATCACAGCGACCGCGAGGTGGTTGCATGCACCGTCGATGCTGCCTTTATCCCTGGCGTCGAATGGGAGGGCTTGCCCGTGGTTCCGTTCGATGCAGTCAGCCGGCTCTATCCGCCGGAACAATACGACATGTTCGTGGCCGTCGGTTATCACGACATGAACGCCCTGCGGGCGAAGAAATGCGCCGAAGCCCGTGCACTGGGCTACACCCTGGCGTCTTATATTGATGCCGGCCCGGGCGTACCCCGGGATATCGCCCATGGCGATAACTGCTTTGTAATGAACCAGGCGATCATCCATCCTCGCGTGGCGCTGGGCAATAACGTATTCGTGTGGAGTGGTGCAATGATCGGCCATCACAGCACGATAGGCGACAACTGCTGGCTGACTTCGTGCGCCAACATCTCCGGTGTGACCACCGTGGGAGCAAACTGTTTTTTTGCGGTGAACAGCACGGTCGGGCACGGCGTAACACTCGGGGATGAGTGCTTCCTGGGCGCCAACGCGTTGGTGACAAAATGTGCGGACCGTGGGGCGGTATTCCTGGTCGGGAACACAGCGCCCTTTCGCCTGAACAGCCGGCAGTTTTTACGGATGTCTGACTTCTCTGACATCTAAGAATAAGGGGGTAACACGACAGTTAATCCCCGTCTTGGTTTCAGAAGCGCCATAGTACATTCAGTGTTCGAGCAGAACATGACCGGCCGTTTCCAAGCTATGACAAAAATAAATCTCCTGGTTCCCTCATTGCCGACGGCCGAGGAACTGCTTCCCTGGTTGCGACGTATCGACGAAGCGCGCTGGTACACCAATTTCGGACCGTTGCTAAAGGAATTCGAACAGCAGCTTCTCAGGGTTCTTCCCGCCACTGGCGATCCGATCTCGCTGACGACGGTGAGCAATGCGACGCTGGGTCTCGAACTGGCTTTGCTTGCGTTGGATCTGCCGAAGGGCAGTCGTGTGTTGCTTCCCTCATTTACGTTTGTCGCCACTGCAACCGCTGCGCTGCGCGCGGGACTGACGCCTGTCGTGGCCGATGTCGATCCCGATAGCTGGCTGCTGACGCCGCAAATCGCTGCGGCGGCGCTGAAGAAAATCCGTGTGGATGCGGTCATGCCGGTGTCTACCTTCGGTTGTCCGCAGGAGATCAGGCAGTGGGACGCCTTCGCCGATGAAACCGGGCTGCCCGTCGTAATTGATGCCGCGGGTTCGCTCGGGAACCAGGAGGTCGGCGGACGGGCTGTGGTGGTCTTCAGCCTGCATGCGACCAAGGCGCTGGCGAGCGGCGAGGGGGGCTTCGTGGTCGCCTCCGATAGTTCGTACATTCGCCGCGTCCGCCAGCTCAGCAATTTCGGAATCAACCCGGAAACCGGCATATCGGAGTTCGCCGGGAGTAACGGCAAGATGAGTGAGTATCATGCCGCTGTGGGCTTGGCGGCACTGGAAGGATGGCGAAACATACAACAACGCCGCCGCAAACTGATGCATGCCTACCTGCCCCGGCTAGAGGAGCTTTGCCCCGAAATCATTTTGCAAAAGAAGCCGGACGGCGGCATCTATCCCATCTTTGTCGCCGCCTTGCCGGAATCCGCGCAGATTTCGGAAGTCATGTCTTATATGGCCCGCCATGGCATCGAAACACGTCGATGGTATTGCCCGCCGATACACCGGCAACCTGCTTTCGACCAGTTGGAAAAAGCCGGAACGCTTGAGGTAACGGAATCGATCTCCAACAGGGTGATAGGCTTGCCGTTCCATATGCAGATCGGCGTCGACCAGATCGACACCATCTGCGAAAAACTGGCCGAAGCATTGGCTGCACGGTAACTGGCCGCACGGCCATGCCCACGGAATTCTTCTAACAGTAATTGGACACTGACCTATTCATGAACAAGGAAAATATCGATCAATCCGGCAGCGATGTGCAGCAGGTATCGCATGCTCCGGAACGGACCTACCGCAGCATTGGATTCGAGACGCGCAAGTTCGATCAGCGCCGCGAGCCATACTGGCAAGGCGTGCAGGAAATCATCGGCATGGATTACGATCCGGTGGACCTGATCCATCACTTTCCGGCCTTTACCGGGCATGTGTGCCTGGGACGATTTCTGGCGCTGTACGAGGTGTACAAACAAACCCTCGGACTGATGGGGCATATCGCCGAGGCGGGCGTGTGGAAGGGTTCGTCCCTGCTCATGTTTGCAAAGCTGACCCAGTTATTCGAGCCGGAGGCTTTGACACAGGTGCATGGCTTTGACTGGTTCCGCGGAAACCATCCTGAAGAAGCAGAAAAGCATCTGGTCAGCGAAAATTCCTACTTCGAAAGCAAGGAACGTCTCGAAGCCCTGATCCGTGCACAGAGGCTCGACAACGTGGCTTTGCTGCATGAGCTCGATCTGTCGAAAGACCTCGATGCCTTTTTCAGCAAATACGCACACCTGCAATTCAAACTGGTATTCCTCGACTGCGGCCTGTACCCCGTGGTGCGTCATTGCATCGAATACTTCTGGGAGCGACTGACTCCCGGCGGTATCCTGCTGCTCGATAATATCAATCACGAAACGGCGCCGGGAGAGACGCTTGCGGTCCGTGAAATGTTGCCCGGCATGCGGATCCGCACCTTCCCATTCACGCAGCAACCGACGGGTTACATAGTTAAACCCGCACAAGACGCATTGTGAGCCGCGTCCTGATTTTTCCGTCATCCATGTCGGAGGCTCTGGATTTTCTCTCGGAGTCGAAGCGGCGGGGCGCGTCGGTTGTCGGAGCTTCCTCACTGAAGAACGACCCGAATGCGCATCATTTCAACGATTGGTTCTTTTTGCCCCTGGTGAATGATCCGGCCTTCGCCGAGGCGTTCATCGATCGCTTGCACCAGCATGAGATCAAGCAGGTTTTTTCCCCTAACAATACTGTTCATACGTATCTCTCCCGCCTGATCGAACGCAAATCGCTTGAGGTCGAATTGCTGCCGCTGCCGTTCGATGTCGAGCTTGAACGTTTTGTGTCAGTCCGCACTCGAGCCAGGTCGACCGCCGGAGTGGTGCAAGCGATCGCAGGCGAAAAACATGGTTTGAAACGGTTTGACATCGACGCGATCCTGAACATGACGGACCGGATTTTCGGCCAATGCGGTGAAGGAAAAATGTCTGCGTTGATGGGCGCGATGGCTGCCTGTCCGAAAGGCGACGTGGTGGAAATCGGCGCGTTCGCCGGAAAATCGGCCGCGGCGCTTTCGTACCTTTCGCAGCGTCTGCAAATCGGCCCGATGCTTGTGGTCGATCCATGGCGCATTGAAAATTCGGTGCAGAAGGATGCTCCGCAGTTTGTTCAGGATATGGCAGCAGGGGATTATTGGGATCTCATCGTGGACCTGTTCCTCGCCAATCTTGCGCCTGTGTCCCCGGCGGGCTTCAACTA
>JBBWZW010000078.1:0-12301 GCA_039649305.1 Burkholderiales bacterium | reverse complement strand
GGGCGGCACGCCGTTGATCGCGGCCATGCGAGCCTACATCGCCAGCAAGTATGGCAACGAAGTTTCCGACTAACAGGCATGCCAGTAGCTCGCAGGGCTTCTGCTTTCCACCCTACGAAATGTTGCGTTTGGCGGAACCAGAAGCTGTTTCAATGTCACCCACGAAAGGAAACACACTCTCCCAATAAATTTTTAACTGCGATGAGCAATATATGGATCTCGTTACATCCTCCCGCGCCGACGAATACAGAACCATCTCCCGCTCGGAGGCGGAATCGCTGATCGATTGGCGATGCAGCCAGATCAAAGCGCTACATGTGCTGCGTAGCCATCTCATCGATCTCAAAGGTGATAACCACGAAGACGATCTGTGTGAAGTTACGCCCACCTTTGCCTTCCTCCGCCTGACGATAGCCGATGCCGGTGAGAGCCATGCGGCTTATACGCAGTGCAACGTCTGGTCTGGGGATGGCCCCGAGACGGTTATTGACGGAAGCTTCTTCCCGGATGAACAGCGGTCGATGCTCGCCCAAATACTGCATCTCGCACAAGGCGTGGCGGGAAAAGATAATGCTGCCGATAGCCAGCGATTCTCATTTTTTGTCGCGGCAAAGGACGTCGATGCGATAAAGCTGAGGATAAGAGATCGCATCAACGAATTTCACCAGCTAAACAGGAATGACCTGGAAAGTTTGCGTATCCAGGCGTTTACTACAGTTCAAGTGACGTCGTTCGTCCAACAAGTATGGCGACAAGGACTCCTCCGCGCCGATGCGCCGATTGCGGAGGAGCCTGCCGGCATCAATCCTGGTCCGTGACTGACTGGTACTGTGCCGTGTCGGTGTACTGCTGGAAGCCGGTCACCTTACCATTCTTCACTCGCCACACATGGGCGAACTGGGCATTCAACTCGTTGCCGTTCTTCTTGAAGGTCCCGTTGTAGTTCCCCAATATGACTACGGTCTCGCCGGCGTCGAGCGCCTCCTCAGGTACTGCCGAAAAACTCTCCCAATCGCTTCCCAGACGCGTGAATACGCCTTGCGCGATTCGGTCCGGGCCTATATACGGATTTCCGTCGGCGTACGGAGAGCTGTCCGCCTCATTCCACACTATGTTTGAATCCAACTTGCCCAAGACAGTAGGTACATCTCCCTTTGCGAACGCTGCATATAACCCGCGGATCATCTCAACATTCTCTTTTGACATAAAACCTCCTGTTGACGACATCGGTCGTTGATCCCGGCGGATTCCGCTTCGACAGACATCTCCTACACCCGCAGCATCCACCGGCAAACAAAGATACTACCAACTCGAGCGGATGACCAAATTGGGGTATCAGCTTCCTTGAGAGCAAGTTAACGTACCCGGCAAGCTACAATCGGGAAAACCGGTATGGTAAATCTACGTAGCCTGTGCCGGCAGCATCCAAAGGGAGTAGCACTTATGACTGAACATGAAACACAAGCGCTTTCCAATGCGACGCAGCCCGCGTCCAGTGGATTCGGCCTGGTCAGGTGGTGTGTAGAGGGCGGGCGAACCGCCTTGCTCATGTCACCGCAATGGCAGGGGTTACGGGCAGCGCCGCTGGTGATCGCTGCGCTCATGGCGGCCATTTTCGGGCTCCTCGTCCTGGTGGAGCGTTTGTATATCGTTGGTCCCGCTGATTTCTACTGGAAGGCGATCGCAAGCGGCTGGTTCAGCAGCGCCCTGCTGGCTTGGGTCTGTTATCTGATGCGTCCGGCGCCACTTCACGCTTCTCCTTCCGGCGCAGCTCCTTCTTCTGCGCATCTGTTCGCGATGATCCTGGCGCAATCGCTGGTGATCGCCGCGGTGTGTGGCTTGATGTTGGCCGTGCTCATCCGTAACGATCTCTACACAGAGAAGGTACTGGGCGCTTCCGGGCTGTGGGCGTTGTGGCTCGGCCCGACGTTGTGGCTGATTGCGGCCCAACTGATCCTGCTTTTCCGCAGCCGGGATGGCAAGCCGCACTCACTCGTTGCCGCTGTGCTTACCGTACTGGCAGTCTCGGCGCTCAACTATACGGTGCCGCCAACCGATTTCTGGTACGCCCGGGAAACCGCAAATAACCAGGACAAGGTCAGGCGGCTCACGCTGACGCAGGAAACAATGGAGGCACAACAGCCGTTGCTGGAAAAACGTTTAGAGGGCATCAAGCTGCAACGGCCGGGAGTGATCGATATGTACGCAATCAGTTTTGCGCCTTACGCGACAGAAGATGTATTCCGCAGGGAGAGTGAAATGGTCACGCAGGTTATGTCGCAACGTTTCGACGCCGACGGCCGGACTCTGCAACTGGTGAATCACGTCGAGACCGTCGGTGAGTTGCCATGGGCCACACCGCTCAACCTGAAGCGTTCGATCCAGCGCATTGCGAAGGTAATGGACAAGGAAGAGGACATTCTTTTCATACACCTGACATCCCATGGCGCGCGCGACGGTGAATTGGCTGCGAGTTTTTGGCCGATGGCAGTCGCCACCCTCAGGCCCGCTGATCTAAGGGCCTGGCTGGACGATGCCGGGATCGGGCATCGCGTCATTTCGATTTCCGCGTGTTTTTCCGGGAGCTGGATTCCATACCTTGCCGATGAAAATACCCTGGTCATGACAGCTTCGGATGCGGACCACACGTCGTATGGGTGCGGCCGAAAATCCGAACTGACCTTCTTCGGAAGAGCGATGTACGACGAGCAATTGCGCAACAACACATTGTCGTTTGAAGAGGCGCACGCGGCGGCCCGTATCGTGATCAAACAGAGGGAAGATGAGGCCGGCAAGGACGACGGGTACTCGAATCCGCAAATCATGGCGGGTGCGGGCATCCGATCGCACCTGGATCGTTTACGTGCCCGCCTGGTTCCAAAAAGCCGTGAGTGAACGACGCGTCGAGCGGCTACGTAAACCGTGCCGCAGAGAACTTCCCACACGACCATTATTAGAAGTGCACCATTTGCGTTGCCCGATCCACAATTAGTTGCGATAACACCTCCGGTCGCTCATCGCTTTCCCATATTTATGGGATGGCGATTTCACGATCTATCCGATACCTTGTTGATTCACGCAGGCGCAACCTCGGCGCCTGTCAGCCGGACATGTATCAGGGTTAAAGGTGGCGGAGACAAGCTATATAGATAAAGGGCGACGAACGAGCGCCCTGCGTGCCAGATGCCCAAGATGCTGAATTTCAGGCTGAAGCTGGCGGGACAGCGTCGCCTGTCCTTTTCAACCTCGATCAGGGCGGCTCTCACGTTTGCGGTGGGGATCGCGATCACCATTGCGTTGTCCCTTTGGATGCACACGCGTGAGCAGGAACTGGAGGATTATCACTTCGAGTTGGGTGCAAGCGCTTATATCGCGGCTATCCGTGAGCGACTGACTGACGCTGTTCAGGCGCTTGAGCTGGTCAATCAGTCATTCAAAACATTCGCGCCCGTCAGTCGCGATCAATTTCATCTATTCACCGAGCCGATCCTGGAGCGCTCTCCGTATATCCAAAGCTTCAGCCTGCACAGATTGGTCTCGAAGGATGGCAGGGCCGCTTTCGAAGCCGAAATGCGCAAGCATCATCCCGATTTTGTGGTCTCCGACCTCGCTAAGGGCAAGCGGCTCCCGGCCGCGGTGAGGGAAAGCTACCGTGTGGTTACGTACGTTGAGCCAATGGCCGGTAATGAAGCGGTATTCGGGTTGGATGTCGCCGCGCTCACCCGCAGCCAGGACGATGCTATCCGGCGAGCCGGCGCAACAGGCAAAGCATCGGCGAGCAGGCTGTTCCCGCTTCCACAAAAAAACGATGCGCAGGCATTTGCGATCGTCATGCCTGTGTATCAGCGGTCCGACTGGACTCCGGGGAAAGAATCACGGCTTGACGACATTGCCGGATACACGCTGGCAATTTTTCGGGCCACCGATTTCATTGAAGGTATCCTGAAGGCCGCTGATTTACTCACGGTTCCCGCGAACATCAGTGTGTACATCGGCGAGTTGTCGATGACGGGCGAGCCCATATATCAAAAAACAGCCTTCCCGTCGGCCGCGGCTGCAGGCAGGCCGATGCGGGAGCAGGTGTTGCGCGACATGCCGCAGGCGCTCGCACGCACGCTCGATGTCGCAGGCGCGCCCTGGCATATAGCGATTTCAGCGCCGCCGACACCATTTATCAAGCATCATCTTGGCTCGCTGCTGGCCCTGTTCGGCGGCGTACTTGTCAGCTTTCTGGCAGCAGGCTCGATGCAGAAACTAGCGTTGCGATCGCACCAGACACAGCAACTGGTGAACAAGCGCACGGCTGAGCTCCAGGTGGTCAATCAACGACTGACGAACGATATTGCCGCGCGCAAGGAAACAGAGCAAAGACTGCGGCATACACAGCTCATTCTAATGAACGCGCAAAAGATCGCCCACCTGGGAAGCTGGGTGTTCAATCCAAAGACCCATGACCTGCAATGTTCCGACGAGTTTTTCCGGATATGCGGACTGGAGCCGCAGTCGATTGAACCTTCGCTCGAATTTGCTCTCGGCATCGTCCATCCCGAGGATGCGGACGCGGCACATAAGGCAGTCGCGGCGACGCTGACAGAAGGTAAGGAATACAGGATAGAAAAGAGAATCATCCGGCCGGATGGCTCGACCAGGTATATAGCAAGCCGCGGCGAACTCATCGACGAGCACTTGTTTGTAGGCTCTTATCTCGACGTGACTGAGCAAAAGCAGACTGAAATTGCACTGCGCGAGTCGCGCGAGAAGCTGCGCGAGCTCGCCGCCCACCTGGAGCGGATCAGGGAAGAGGAACGCAAACGCATCGCGCGCGAGATCCATGATGAGTTGGGCGCGCTGCTTACCGGGATCAAGGCGCATTTGTCGGTGGCGATTGACACCGCAGGCAATCAGGCAAGCCCGCTGCTGACTGAGGCCGCGCAACTCGCCGACGTCGCGACCGACGCGGTGCGCAGGGTCGTCACAGACCTGCGACCGAGCGTCCTCGATCAGCTCGGTGTGTGGGATGCGCTCGAATGGTACGCCGGCGGAATCGAACAACGGACCCGACTGACTTGCGAATGCGCGATTGACGCGCATGTAGCGGCAATAGAGCTCGGCCCCGAGCGCAGCGCAATGGTGTTTCGCGTCGTTCAGGAGGCATTGACCAACGTCGTGCGTCACGCCGACGCAACGCGCGTCACTGTACGCGCACTGCGCGAGGAGCATTCCGTCGTGGTTGAAGTGGAAGACGATGGCATCGGATTTGCAACTGAGCGGCTTGCGGGCAGCAAGTCGTGGGGGATAGTCGGAATGCACGAGCGAGCCCGGTACTTCGGCGGAGAACTCACTATTAGCGGCAGTGCCGGATCTGGAACCACTGTCGCCTTACGATTGCCTCTGGAAGGATTTGCATGACCAGAAAAAAGATCCGCATCCTATTGGTGGATGACCACGTTATCGTGCGCAACGGCGTCCAGCTAATACTGCGCAGGGCGGACGATATGGAAGTCATGGCGGAAGCGGGCACGGCGCAGGAGGCACTTCGCATTGTGCGTGAGCAGGATTTTGACGTCGCTCTTGTCGATATTGCACTACCGGGAAAAAACGGCCTCGACCTGCTCAAACTGCTCAAGGTCGAGAAGCCTAAAATGGCTGTTCTGTTCCTGAGCATGTACTCGGAAGAGGTCTATGCATTGCGCGCATTCAAGCTCGGCGCGGCCGGGTACCTGACTAAAAACAGCCCGCCTCAGGTCATGTTCTCTGCGATTCGCAAGGCGGCTTCGGGCGGCAAGCATATCAGTGCCGACCTCGCGGAAAAATTCGCAACCATGTTCAACGATAACGTGGTGGCCCCGCATGGGGCTCTTACTAACCGGGAGCTGGAAGTATTGAAACTGATCGCGTCGGGCACCAGCCTTGTCAGGATCGCCGAAATACTCCATGTAAGCCCGAATACAGTGACCACTTACCGGGCACGCATACTCGACAAAACCGGATTAAGCAGCAATGTCGAGCTCGCCCGTTATGCACTTGAGGCCGGCGTTCTGATCTGACGGCATTTCAGGTAGGGGATCCCCTACAAGATAGTGTCCGGTATCCCCTACGCAACGACGGTGTGATCCTTGATTGGCCCGTTCGCGTTGCCCCTCGATACTTGTTATCCCTCAAGGGAAAACAAGTAAAAAGGAGACTACGTATGAAGATCCCCCGTGGCGACATCCGCCCCACCCCAATGTCGTACGCACACCCGCCGAGCCATTCGCATACGTCAACCCGCCGCGCCTATTCATCCGCACTCGCATCAGTCGTAATGGGATCGTTGATGCTCGATAGCAAAGGTTCCATTCTGTCATGTACCGACACAGTCGCGCACCTCTGCGGGATGGAAGTGGACGACATGACCGACCAACCCGTCAAGTCGCTCCTGCCCGAGGTCCCGATCGATCCCGGCACCGAAGGATATAACGTTGCTTACGTTTCATTTTTTGCAGCTACCGGCCGGGTCGGCTCATGGAGCCTGCTCACTTCAAATAGCGATCCGGTGCAGGTCGAGGGGTGTTTTACCCTGCTCAAGATCGAGGCGAGATATTTGTTTCGTCTTGAGCTGCGCTGGACGGACAATCAGGGCGCCGCAATGGTCCGCGGGATCCGGCGTAATGCTGCGGCGGGGGCTCGCGAGACGCGGCCAGGACGGCGCGGACCGAAATCGCACCACTGACAGCGTGCACGACCATTCGACAACAACTATTAGGGAGACTTCATGTTCACCAATCCGATAACAGCAAACACTCAGGCGAATCTGGCGAAACAGATGCTGGCGTACATAGCGGTGGCGCAGTCCGCATTCGAGGGAAGCGCAAAGATTCTGGAGTTGAACCTCAGCGTTTCCAAAGCCCGGTTCGACCAGTCATCCGCTGCGCTCAATCAGCTCCTGTCGGGTAACCCGCAGGATTTTTACCCGCTGCTGGCACGGCAAGCGCGGCAGGATGTCGAAAGCGCTTTAGTTCATAGTGCGCGTGTCTCGCTGCTTGTCGCCAACAGTCATGCCGAGTTTGCCAAAATCATGCAGGCGAAGGTTCAGCTGGTAACAGAAACAGACAGCCCGGCACGAAAGAACGGCACAACCGGGAACGGCTGAGATCGCGAACACGCTTTAGAACGTAGGGCGCATCATGATGCGCCCTACCTCATTGCCGGACGATAGTGGGCAATTGTAGGGGGGTGGGCAGTCTACGCCGTTCGCAACGCCTTGCGCATCGCCCCGAATCGCTTGCGATACTGGGCGGGCGCAAGATCGACTTTGCGGCGGAACAGGCGACTGAAGAATCCCGCGTCCTCGTACCCAATTTCGTTGGCGATGGACTCGATCGGCAAATCCCCCGACTCCAACATCTGTTTGGCTTCTTCGATACGCAGCGTATGTACATACTCGAGCGGCGACATGCCGGTCGCTTGTTCAAAGCGGCGTTTGAAAGAACGTTCAGGCAGTCCGCTGACGCGCGCCATCGCCTGGACCGGCGCAGGTTCGCTGTAATGCTCGGCGATCCAGGTCTGGCACTGCGCGATGACCGCATCCTCCACCTGCCGTGAACGCGCAAGCCGCGCGAAGGGTTGCTGGCCTATGGTGTGCCAGTCGATGAGGTTCAGCCGCGCCACCTGCATTGCGACATCGATGCCGACGCTGCGCGCGATCAGGTAAAGAATGAGATCAAGCCATGAGGCGCCACCACCGGCCATGACCAGGCGCTGCCCATCGCCCGACACCACCAACGCGCGCCGGGTACGGACCCTCACCGATGGGTACCGGCGTTTCAATTCATCGCAATAGGCCCAATGCGTGGTGGCTTCATGGCCATCAAGCAAACCTCCTTCAGCCAGCAGCATCGCACCGGAGCAGGCGGTCGCAAGCGTCGCGCCACCTGCATAGCAGTACTTCAGCCATGCAATTTCTGCGACGAAACGCCCGTCTATCGGTTCGCCCGGGGGTATTGCCAGTTCCGGCACGCACACGATGTCTGGAACCCAGTTGGTGTCGGTGATCGCCTGCGGCGCGATTCGTATGCCGTTCGCTGCTTCGAATTCGCCGGCGTGGGTCGATACGATGAGCGGGCGCATCAGGGTCGGTCCGGGTTTTCCGTCGACGATGATGCCCCAATCGCGACCGGTGGACATGAACAGGTCGTACATGCCGTAAGTCACCGAAGCCGTGGTTTCCGGCAAGGCGAGGATGGCTACAGTGACGGGTGTATGTGCATCCTTCATGGCCGATTCGTCCGATTTATAACCGAAATGGCTTTAGTGACCACTGCCTCGCCGGATTAAGCTTTCATTGCGCAACTCATCTTATGGGAAGCGGTCCCCGACTTCAATCTCGCGAGGAGAAATTACAAATGAGCAAATATCGACACCACTTGCCGCAGACAGGCGGCGATCTCTTCATCACCGACGGTGGATTGGAGACGACATTGATTTATCACAACGGCATAGACCTGCCAGCGTTTGCTGCATTCGACTTATTGAAAAATGACGAAGGGGTCGCTGTGTTGCGCCGATATTTCGAAACCTACGCGGAGGTCGCCCGCGCACATCGCGTCGGGATCGTGCTGGAAAGCGCAACCTGGCGTGCCAATCCGGACTGGGCGACCAAGCTCGGCTATGACGCCGTTGAGCTGGCAGAAGTGAATCGGAAGGCGGTCGATCTGCTGCTGGAAATACGAGCGGCGTATGAAAATGACAAAAGTCCGGTCGTCATCAGCGGAAACCTCGGCCCGCGCGGAGATGGTTACAAGCCCGACTTGCGGATGACATCGCGCGAAGCGTACGACTATCACTACAGCCAGATCGAGACGTTCAGCAGAACCGAGGCAGACATGGTTTCGGCCTTCACCATGAACTACATCGAAGAAGCCATCGGAATCGTGGTTGCCGCAAAAGCCTGTGGGATGCCAACGGCAATCTCGTTCACGCTTGAGACCGACGGCCGTCTCCCCTCAGGCGAGACGCTGTCGCAGGCGATAACACGAACCGATGAGGAGACGGGCGGGTACCCCGCGTACTACCTGATCAACTGTGCGCACCCGACGCACTTCAGCCATGTGCTTGGTGATGCTGGCGCGTGGCGCCAACGAATCCTTGGCTTGCGAGCCAATGCCTCAAGACGCAGTCATGCCGAGTTGGATGAGTCCACCGATCTCGACGCCGGTGATCCTCACGAATTGGGAGCGCAGTACGCCGCGCTGCAATCGGGCCTGCCAAAGCTTTCGATTGTGGGCGGTTGCTGCGGGACGGACCATCGTCACGTGGATGCAATATGTACAGCAGTCTGCGCCGCGCGCAGTGCCGTGCGGCACGGTTCTGCGGCCCGGTAACGACGTACGACTTGACGACAGAGAACAGCTCAGTAGCGAGCTGTTCTCCTCTCACGCATACAGAAATGTCGGCCGTCACATCCGATCACGCGGCCGACTCAAAAAACAGGTACCATCGGCGTCCGTCACCTTCTCTTTGGATCGTTCATGCACATCATCAGCCGCCCCCTTTTCGAGGCCGCCCTACTCCTCAGCCAGCCGGAGACTGTGTACGTACCGGGGAACGCCAGCCACGAAGCGATACTTGCCGCAGGCATCGCCCGTCTGAATGGTCCGCTGATCGAACTGACTCATAAGGGCGAAGAAGTAATTCGTATGGAATAATTCGCAGGCAGGTGCGGCGGCCCTGGCGCTCGCCCGGGCATTCATAACCGCCCTCCTCGCCTCCGCCCCCTCTTTCATCCAATAACAAGAACCCCTATGGCTTCATCTCACGACAACCTCAGCATGGCGCTGTTCTGCGACTTCGAAAACGTTGCACTCGGCGTACGCGACGCAAAATACGAAAAATTCGACATCAAGCTGGTACTCGAAAGGCTGCTGCTCAAGGGCAGCATAGTCGTCAAGAAGGCCTACTGCGACTGGGACCGTTACAAGGGCTTCAAAGCTGCTATGCACGAGGGCAATTTCGAGTTGATCGAAATTCCGCATGTCCGCCAGTCTGGTAAAAATTCTGCCGACATACGCCTGGTCGTTGACGCGCTCGATCTTTGCTACACGAAATCGCACGTCAATACCTTCGTCATTATCAGCGGCGACTCTGACTTCTCGCCGCTGGTCTCCAAGCTGCGAGAAAACGCAAAACAGGTGATCGGTGTCGGCGTCAAGCAATCGACCTCCGACCTGCTGATTGCCAACTGCGACGAATTTATTTTTTATGACGACCTGGTGCGCGAGAGTCGCCGCTCTGTGGCAAAACGCGATGCGCGCGAGACGCAGCAGCCTGTTGCCCGGCGCGCCCCCGACGAGGACAACCGTCGCAAAGAAGAGATGGAGACCCGCAAAACCCAGGCGGTCGACATGGCGGTCGAGACGTTCGATGCGCTGGTATCGGAACGGGGCGACGGCGGCAAAATCTGGGCATCGGTGCTGAAACAGGCGATCAAGCGCCGCAAACCTGATTTCAGCGAGTCGTACTACGGCTTCCGTACCTTCGGCAATTTGCTCGAAGAGGCGCAAAAGCGCGGCCTGCTTGAATTCGGCCGTGACGAGAAATCGGGCGCTTACGTCTATCGCAGCGCCGGAACGGCTAGCGCCGAGCCTGTTGTGATCGAACAGCCGGCAGTCGTACCGGTTGCGCTCGAAGTGACGGCAACAGCGGACGCGACCGAGGAAACCGGCGCTAATCAGGCACGTCGCAAAGGGCGCGGTGCACGCAAGCCGGCTGCAAAGAAAACGGCGAAGGCAGCGGTGCCAGTTACCGATACAGTGCCGGAAGCGCAAGCGGCGGCAGAGCCGCCGGCTCTTGCAGCACCGGCCCAGGCACCGGAAGAGCCCGCGGTCAAGCCGGCACGCAAAGCTGCCTCGCGTAGTCGTCGCCCGCGCAAAACAGCAGTGGCGCCGGAAAACGATTGAACGTGGATTTACCCGGGGATGCCGGGCGCGCCTCGATACATGGGGTCCAGCCTGGCATCACTGCCACTGCACTGGAAAACCGCTCAGATCGCCAGCGCCATGGGCGCCATCACACAGACCGCGGCAAGGACAAGGGCAGGAATAGCACGGGAGTACTGCTGATCGGGCGCGAGTCCGCCGCCGAACCGTTCCTCGCGATTTTTGGCGAAGATGTGCTCGTAATACTGGTTGTGTATCACTCTGTAACGGTAGTGGGAATAACCCGCGCCGGTAAGAGCTGCAGTGAAAAGCACTGCCCATAATGCAAACGACAACATGTCAGGCGCCTTTGGGGAAAAGGCGAAATTCTAACATTACGACGTCGCGAAGGGGCGCATGTGATCGGGCCTCAGGCAGCCTATTTTGCGACCGCCTTCTTTTGCGCTTCGGTTATTGTCCAATAATAAATAGGCCTGCCCCGGACCGTCTCGGTCCTTTCCGGCGGCCATTCCGACCCCATGTCCCATATGTAAGACACCACGCGCGTGCCGACTTTCAGCTGCCGCCATAGTTCCGGACGCAACCGGAGGTTCACGTGGCTGTACAGGAATAACGTGACCACGGTGGCATCCGAAAAATCCCTCTCGAACAGATCGCCGACCTCGAACGTCACAAGGTCTTCGACACCGGCCTCTTTTGCATTAGCTCTCGCTTCCGCCACCCGTTGAGGATCGAGGTCGATACCGACGCCACGCGCACCAAATTTCTTCGCCGCTGAAACCACGATACGACCATCACCGCTGCCCAGGTCGTACAGCAGGTCATCCTTGCTAACCTTGGCCATCTCGAGCATCCGAACGACCACATCCTGCGGCGTGGGATCGTACGGAACATCCAATGGCCGCGCGGGAGTGCTCTGCGCCACCGCGGGGAAGCCGGTCAGGCTGCACACTGTCGCCACAGCACATAGCTTCAATGCCCTGCGGCGCGATGCAAATGAACTTACCGTTTTGTGATTGGGCGTCATGAATGTTCCTCTTGGAAAGAGTGCGTGGCAGGAACGCACGGAGTCATACGATCTATTCAGGTCATGCAGGAACGAAGGGTTCCGGTCTGTCCCTATTCATCGAAAATAGGACAAGCTTCGTCCGTCGTCTTGATGATTTGCAATGGACGGTAGGATTGATAGGCGTTAATACGAAAGCGAAGTTCGCCAAGAAAGCGGCAGTGGTTGATGCCGTAATTCATGACACAAATACGCACAGCAGACCGCGACCTAGGCAACGGAGTAACCTAAGGCACCGCGCAGGAATAAGTTGGTCAATTTTGCTGGCCGTAGCGGGCGCGTTGCTGCGTTGCTCGTCGTCGCCATAGCTCGCTATGGC
>JBBWZW010000489.1:0-2500 GCA_039649305.1 Burkholderiales bacterium | reverse complement strand
CAGATATCGCGAAATGCCTGGGCATCTTCCGCGCGCGGAAATGCCGACATAGGGTACGCACACAACAACGAGAATCCGCTCTCGCCGGCGAGCTGATTCCAGAGATGCTCAAGACGAATGGCCGCTTCAGGATTGCCCTGTTCACATAACAATGCAACCATCTCGCCGAAGGCGCGTACGGGAACAACGCCGTTTTTGGATACGCGCGCAAGCAAGCTGCCGATGACTGCCATAAAGCGCGCGCTATCCGGCCATCCGTCGACCATGAAAGTCGAGAGGGTTTCCTGCGCATCGAAGAAAATCAGGCTACCCGGGTAGCCATCGCATGGTGCGCTTTGCTGCAACAGTCGTTCAATCGCGTCGCGATGTGGCCGCGTCGCAATCAGTACTGCGTTTTCGCCGGACAGAAGTCCGGGGCGCATGAAGGCAGTGACTCTGCTATAGAGGGAACTTTCTTCTGCGTAGAATTGCACTACGTGATTACACACAACTTCCTCCTCCTGCGTCCTGCTGTAAAAAGCCCGGAAAATTGCACATGGGCGGATCCGGGATACCGGCATTCAACATACGCCGGCAGATTATTGCTGCGGCTGAGGCTCCGATGTGATTTCTTTCACTGATCCTGGAGGCAGCGCTGTCTGCGAGTCCTTCTTGACGGGTCCATCAGGTAAAGTCTCCGCCACCGCAACGAGCGGCATCAGACGAGGCGCAAGCACTTTCAGCAACTGGACCGGCAAGGCGCTGGTAAAGCCGTAGTCCGCCGCCTCCGAGCCCCGCACATAAGCGGTGATGGTGCCGAAGAAACGGTCGCCAATGTGGAACACGAAGGTGGCCGAACGGTTCACAACGCGCGACTCGAGCAACTGGCCATTCCGGCCATACACATCAAAGCGGTGATCACCCGTGCCGGTCTTGCCTCCGAGTGGAATGACACTGGCGTTGGCGCGCGCGAACGCGCCTCTGACCCTTTTCGCGGTACCGTCCGTGACGACCTCGCGCAAAACGGCGCGAAGCGCCTGTGCCACTTCCCTTGGCATTACCTGTTCGCTTTTGCCCGAGCTGCGTTGCATCATGGTTTCGTAAGGAGTGCCCGCCGCAAAGTGAAGCGATTCAATGAGGACGCCGGGTTTGCGCATGCCATCGTTGACAATGATGCCCATCAATTCCGCAAGCGCGGCAGGACGATCGGCCGATGCGCCGAGCGCCGTCGCGTAGGAAGGCACCAGCGATTCGAATGGGTACCCGAGGCGCTTCCAACGCCGATGCAGTTCACGGAATCCTTCCAGCTCAAGCTGGCTGCGGATGCGCGTGTCCTGGGCTTGCTTGCGGTTGGTGCTGAATAGCCAGCTGTATACGGCTTGCCGCTCGTCAGCACTTGCCTCGATCACTTGCGTCAGGGTCGCATCGGGATGAGCGCGCAGGAAAGCAACCACCCAGAGTTCCAGCGGATGCACGCCTGCGACGTAACCACGATCGCCGAGCGACATTTTTTGCGGAGCGTATTGCTCATACAGTTTTGCGACCCTGCTTGCCGACAGCCCGTTTGACGGAAGATTTTTTTCCAGAAAAGCGGCGAACGATTCCGGCCGCGCGTCAGGCGCGATGCTATGGAACACACTTGCAAGGCGGTTGGGCGTCGGACGCACTCCCTTCAACAGCAAAGCTTCGAACTCCTCCGGCGGCCTGCCCTGGTATTTGCGGTAAAAACGCCGAGTGAAAACGCGCCCTTCGCGGTCCGCGAAGCTCATTAGGTGCTCTTTGCGGCGCGCGTCATCCGCGTCCCGAAGCAGAGGCGCGGAAGATTTATCCGGACCAAAAGTGTGGTGGTGGACAACATCCCTTATGAGCCGGATAAAGACCAGATTGACGGAGTTGCGCATGGCCTCCCGCACCGACATTGTCCGGCCATTGTCTTCCCGGCTGAAGTTGGTGAACGTGTGCATGCCGCCGCCGGTAAAGAACTGTTCGTGCGGACTGGCTGAGTAGCGCCGTTCAAGCGCCGCTTCGAGCATCGACCGCAGACTTGCATCGGCGTCTTTTTTGCTTGCGAGATAGTCGATCGCCCAGCGGCCGATCCGGTCCCGCGGCTCAACGACGACTGCGCGAAGCTGCGTTTGATCGAGGCGACCGTAGCGCTGGTGCAGGTCGGCGACTACTTCGAGATAAGTCACCAAGGTGCGCAGTTTGGCAGTGGAGCCGAGGTCGAGCTTGCTTCCGATGTTAACGTCAAACGGCTGATCGAGACTGTCCGTTTGCACCCGCAGATAGTTCGCCTGTTCGCCGCGCTCGTATAGCGTGAAGCTGTAGACCACCTTGGCCGGATCGCCCCGGTCCAGCAGGTTCTTGTCGTATAAACCGGCAGCGCGCGCGTTCGCCGGGTCGCGTAACGCGCGCAGTGCAGCGGTGACCGCGTTTTGCATGTCAATGTTCAGCGTACTGGCCACCTCAAGGTCAAAGCGATCGAGGTCATAAAGACGCGAGCTGCCCAGCATGGCTGCAA
>JBBWZW010000070.1:0-23946 GCA_039649305.1 Burkholderiales bacterium | reverse complement strand
CTATGACTCCTCCTCGCGCCTTGCATCGCATCCCGCTACGTCCGCCAAATTGCACAAGTTATTCCTGCGCGGCGGCTAAGGACCACCGGACAAAACTCTTCGATCGGAGTAGGTGTGAAGTGTCATTCCAGCCCCCTTTCCCCGGATCGCTACTTTGGCGAACCTGTCAGGCGCATGCGTTCTTATATACGGAACGCTGTTCCTCAATGTGGATTGATCGTACCAGAACCAAGATTGGAATGTCAATCATGTGAACGGCAATCAGAAGACGCCTGGCACCCAGCGTTTTACGCTTCTTGCATAGGCATCGTAGCTATCGCCGAATTGCTGTGACAAACGGCGTTCGTCCCGCAGTATGCGCGTGTGAAAGAACACGGCTGTATATATGGCAAGGAACAGCGCCAGCCAGGAATGGAATGCGAGCGCCAGCCCGCTGAGGAAAATGAGATGACCGATGTACATCGGATTACGGGTATAGGCGAAGACGCCGGTCGTTACCAATCGCTCCGGCGGAGTATCCATGCCTGGCCCGCCTCCTCCACGCCGGATACGATAAAGGCCGCATAGACGGTATTGCAGGTAACCCCAGGCCAGAAGCGGCAGGAATCCTGGGTCGAAGCGAAGATTCCCCTTGTGCAGCAATAACTCCCAGGCGAGGACGAGTATCGGGAACAGGATAAATGTCCGGGTCGAACTGCCTTTGCAGCGGCGGACTATTTTGTCGATCAGTGGGTGCACGATGGCCTCATTGAATGGGAGACGTCTCGCATACCACTGTCATTCCCGCGCAAGCGGGAAAACTGTAGCAGTTGCGGAAGTTTCGAGGGACGGCCATCCAGGGATGCACCGCTCACCCTCGTCAAGAACGAAGGTCGCAACCGGTTTCTTTTACGCCGGAGCCCAGCGCCGCCAAAGCGAACGCTGCAGGAGCATCTCTGGGTTCCCGCCCGCTGATGTATCGCCTCGGTACACGAGCGATAGTAGCTGCTCGAATTGTGTAGATACTTATGCATCAGTCAGAGCGCGGATGGTTGTAATCGTCCTCCGTCTGCCGCGGCTCATATCCCTCGGCCCCCGGTGCGGGGTCGGAGGGCCGCGAAATCACACGCTTCTGGAACAGCATATTCATGAACATGTACATCGGTTTGCTCTTGAGCACGAGCGCGCGTGCCGGCTTTAGCGGGTCGGCATTGAAATGCTGATGCACGCAATTGGCATGCACGATCGCTAGATCTCCCGCCTTCCAGTCGTAACGGATGCCGTCGTGAATTTCATAGCCGGTTCCGTCCAATATATAGAACGCCGCTTCGTTGACATGCCCGTGCTTGCCATTGCGTCCACCGGGTGCATACTCCTCGAGGTGTATATGCAAGGTCTGCGTCATGCCGTCGGGAGGCTCGACGTAGTGCCGGCTGAAGGACTGCGGACCGTCCTTCAACCTGACCTTCGTCCCCTTTACCACCCGCGGTAACGACCGCAACCGATGCAGTTCATCCTTGAGACTGTAGTCACCTGCGATGCCACGCAAAAACGTCCGGTCCTTCTTGCTGTAGTGATGTGATTCGTCGCCCATCCTGCTTCCTTATTAGGAGAACCAAAATCCTGCGCAGCGTCCGCTACTCTTCTTCCTTCTTCGGCGCGGCACCGTTGTGGAACAGGTTCGCCCACAGCTTTTCCCATTTCGCCGACTCATCCAGCACGATCACCGGATCGATCATCTGATACGGGAATTTGTTGAGCGGGCTGTCGACGGCATTGCTCGACGGGACACGATTGCGTTGCTTGAGCAACTCCTGGCCTTCATGCGACAGCATGAAATCGACAAACAGCATTGCCGCATGCGGATGCGGTGCCTGCTTGGCCACGCTGATGGCATTGGGCCGGCCGAACGTCGGCGCGAGCGGTTTCCATTTCACGGGGGCGCCCTTTTGCACCAGTCGTTCGACGTTCTGGTTGTATACGGTAGCGGCGAGCGGAAGTTCACCGGCCGACAGCAGCTCAGCCATCAGTGTGTGCCCGACCCGCATCTGCGGTTTCATCTCGGCCAGCTTGCGGAAATAGGCCAGGCCTTCCTTCTCGCCCATGCTCTTGACCACCGCGGCAAACCAGTCGCTGTCGCCGGATTCGATGCCGATCTTGCCGATCCAGCGCGGATGCAGCAGGTCCTGAAAGGTGTTGGGCACTTCTTCCGGCTTCACCAGCTTGGTGTTGTAGCCGAGGACAAAGAAGTTGAAGCGCGTCGCGACGTAATGCCGGTGCGGCGCGAACGCGACCTTGGGTATGTCCTTGAACGCGGGGCTGTAGAACTCGGAGAGGAGATTTTCGCGGAACATCGCCTCCATCTCCGGACCGTTGGTTTCGATAATGTCCGGCGCATAGCGTCCCGCGCGCGCTTCGGTCACCGCACGGTTCAGCACCTTCTCGCTGCCCGCCCGCCACAGCGCTGTCTTGATGCCGTATTTCTTCTCAAACGCCTCGGTGATCGGTACGGAGTCTTTCAGGTTGAGGGAGGTGTAGATGACCACCGTGCCTTCCTTCTTCGCCCCTTCCAGCAGTCTCTTTTCCCTGTCGGCGCCCTGGTACATGAAGAGGTCGTAGTGCTTCGACTTTTCCTGCGCGAATACCGAACAGGACAGTCCTATGAGAGCAGCTGCGGCTATCTTGGAAAGAATACGAAAATCGCGTAACGAATGCATCTTCATTCCTGTCTCCTTTTGCCCGATCAGCGGGCGTTTTTTATGTATATGACTACTTCAGGGTTCTTGTCTCGCTTTTCTTCGAATTGTGTTTACGTTCCCCGGTGCCGCGTTTTCGCAAGGATTGCACCCTACCTCTTGCGAGCGCCCTCACCCTCACCCCTCGCTCCGCGCCCCACGGTTTGGCTTGCAAGCCAAACCGGCTCCGGCAGCGGCAGAGGGGAGTTTCAGCCGTGACTTGCGGGTTGCCTCAGGCGCTCTTACCCCACCTCTTCTGCGTAATCGTATCCAACAGCGCCGGCTGCCCGGCCTTAACCCGTTCAATCGCACGCTTCAGCGCAGGCCCCACATCTTCCCCGCGTTCGATCGGCCCTTCCGCATACCATCCCATCGATTGCGCCATAGTGGCGAAA
This sequence comes from Burkholderiales bacterium, assembly GCA_039649305.1. GTDB lineage: Bacteria > Pseudomonadota > Gammaproteobacteria > Burkholderiales > Burkholderiaceae_D > Noviherbaspirillum. Next base: position 20,837 of record JBBWZW010000070.1, on the reverse strand, counting down.
TCCGGCGCAGGCCCATCCATATCCATGCCGATATGCGCTTTATCGAGTGCAGTGCTGCGGTGCTTGGCCATGCGGATCTGGTGCTCCCAATCGTTGTAGTACGCGCGATTGTTGTACATGACGATAAGCATCGGAATCTTGTGCTTGGCCGCGACCCAGAGCGCACCGGCGTCGAACATCAGGTCGCCGTCGGGTTGGATGTCCACCACCAGGCGTCCGGCATCGCGATGGGCCAATGCCACACCGAGCGAGATGCCGATCTGGGTAGCAGTCCCCAGTGACTTGCCTGGATGCCGGTACGGCTTGTCGAAATCCCAGAGCTTGCGCGTCCAGTCTTCCAGCGTTCCCGCGGTCAGCACCCAGTCCTCATGCCGGATGGCGTCCCACACTTCGCTCGCCAGGCGCGGTGCGGTGAGGGGGCTGGAGTCCCATCCCCTGCGCGCTTCCTCCGCCCACTTGGCGCGAGCCGCGCGATGCTTCTGTCCGGTTTGTCCTGCACGATCGCGTATGCGTTTTACGAGTTGCGGATTGCCATCGATGCGCCTTTTCGCCAGCTGTGTCAACGCCGGAATTGCCAGCGTCGTGTCGCCCAGGATGCGCAGGTCGGCATGTAGCAGGCGCTGGTAATCCATGGCCCAACTCGACAACTCGAGGTCGCCGAATCCGATGTCGATCCATTTCGCACTGTCCGGCACGATGCTGCTCAACTCGCGGGTAGTGCTGATCAGTTCAGTGGTCGGCTTTTCCCAATCGCGCACGTCGAGGCAGAGAATCAGGTCAGCGTCGCGGAACACGTCCTTCACCATGCTCATGTTAAGCGGGTGGCAGCTAGGGAAGTTAAGTCGGCTGTTGACGTCGAATACCGGTGCGCCCACGGTTTCTGCAAGTGAAACCAGCGTGTGGAACGCCTCCGGATCCCGGCCTGCATATTCGACCAGGATGACCGGGCGCTCCGCCTGCAGCAGCATGTCGGCGGCTTTTTCCAGCGCCGACGGATCACCGGCAATCGGAGTCGGGACCGCCATGGCTGAAGCCGGCGGCAGCGATACGTCATGATTGAGCGGCGCCTCTTGCAACCAGGCGTCATAGCACATGTAGATCGGGCCGCGCGGTTCCGTCATCATCACGCCGTAGGCGCGGGCGAACGATTCGGGTACGCCGTCCACTACCGTCGGCTGGTAATCCCATTTGGTGTAATCGCGCACCGCCTGTCCCTGTACGTTGGCGGTATGCGTCCAGTCGATACGGGGCCGGCGCTTGGTTTCATCCATCGGCCCGGTCGCGCCTACGATGAAGATCGGCACGCGGTCTATATACGCGTAGTACACGGCCATATTGGAGTGCAGCAGGCCGACGAGGTTATGCAGGATGGCGACCATCGGCTTTCCGCTCGCCTTTGCGTAGCCATGCGCCACCTGGACTGCAGTCTCCTCATGCTGGCACAACATCATGCAGGGATAATTCTGGCCGTAGTTGACGATGGAATCATGGAGGCCGCGATAACTCGCTCCGGGGTTGAGCGCGGCGTATGGCAATTTGTACTGGTGCAGCAGGTCGACAATGACGTCGGAACCCCATCTCTGTTCGGTCGGCGCTACCGCCGGCGGAGGCGTGGTATTTCCAATGGACGCGGGTTCTTGCGATGAAGCCGGAATGTGATCTGGTTTATTCACTAAGCACCTTTTTTATATTGAACAGGAATGGCGATGGTCTCCTCCACGGCCATGCAATACGAGAGTCGGGCGTTAACAAAAATGGAGCGGTTTCGCGAACAAGTCACAATCTGCTTGTGACATCTAATCACATTTTTTAAGGGAAATGTTTTGTTTAGAATGCGGTTCCGTATGGAGGAACGCAGGGCGGAGCGGGCATAGGTTGGGATGCAATCCCGATATTGAAGGCTTCCGCATATGGCGCGGTGTTTCGATGTGCAAAGGTATGATTGTTGGGATTGGCGCGCGCGCCGCAGATCCCAACCTACGTTCTACCTATTCGTGCTTGTGCACATGGGCGTGCTCTCGCGAGCCGTGCCGATGTCGATGAACGTGCGCGAGATTGACTCGCTCGAGCAAAGCCAGATCGCCGAGGGCTGTATCGACCGGGCCATCGTAAACAAGACGTCGATCCTCGCCGATGATCAGGCAGCGCTCGCCGAACTCGGCAGCCATCGACAGGTTATGCGTACTCACGACCACCGTGGCTTCGGTATCGAGCAGAAAATCCACCAGCCATCCGGTCGCCTTCGGGTCGAGGCTTGCGGAAGGCTCATCCAGCAATATCACTTTTGGATCGAGCGCGAGGATGGCCGCCAGGGCCACCTTCTGTTTCTCGCCGCCGGAAAGCGTAAACGGAGCCTTGTCGAGCACAGCCTGCAAACGCAGTTCCTTTGCCCATCGGGCGACACGGGCATCCGCATCCGGCCAACCAAGTTTGCGCGGCCCGTATGCGATCTCTTCGCGCACGGTCGGGTTGAACAGCATTGCATCCGGATGCTGGAACAGCAGCACCACTTCCTGACGAAAGCGGCGTGCCCAGCTTTTTTCGCGCATTTGTCCCGGGCTTACTTCTTCGTCACAGTAGCGATAGGTGCCCGCGGTCGGGAACACGAGCCCGTTCAACATCTTCAGAAGCGTCGACTTGCCGCAACCGTTGGCGCCCAGTAGTACGGCCTTTTCACCAGCGCGCAGTGTGAACGAGATATCGGTCAACGCTTGCGGCGAATCCGGCCAGCCGAAGTTTGCACCATTCAGTTCAATCATCGAAGCATCCCCGTGAGCGCATCGCCATCGCGGTCTCGGCAGCGCCGCATACCGACTTGTCGAGCAAGCTGCTTGCCTGGGCGGATGCATGTCGCGCGCGGTCGGTCATGCTTGCCGGTGCAGAATTGCGGCTGATGAAGGCGAGCCGGAAATCACGAATGATGCGCGAGAAAGCAACTACCTGCCCAACCGCCAGCGCCGCAATAAAGGACAGCGTGCGCGAAAAAGCGAGTGCCTCCAGCAGGTTCACCCGGCTGACGAACCAGAAGCCGAGGAAGACGAGCAGCAGCACACGCAGATTGACCAGGAGCAGATAGGTGCCGGAGAAACGATCCTGCCAAAGCGCCACTATCACATAACCGATACTGACCGAAAGGTTGAATGCCAGAACCGCAACCGACGCGCGACGCAGCAGTTTCCAGCGCGCTGCTCCACTCAGCGCCACCGACGAGACAAGGGCAACTGCCAACGCCAACGGATCATGCACAAAAGTGATGGCGACTACCGCCGCCAGGTAAACACCAAGCCACTCTTTTGCATTCAGTCTTGCGCGCCAGCTTGTGGTCGGCCTTGCGCTGCTTGCTGCGATCGTTTTTGTATTCATGCCGGACTCCATTTGCGGCTTTGCGCGAAACGCCAGACGAAGAGCGTCAACACCGCCTCGCCGATTCCAATCAATACATGCGGGATGAGTACGGCGGGCAGCACTATGGAAAAGCCGAACGGAAAGAACAGCGGCGTGCCGTCTTCGCGCTGCGCAATCAACGGTTGAACACCGAGCAGCAGCGCCACGATCAATCCGGAAAGCATCACCGAACACCATGCGGCTACGGCAACTGCGGCTGTCTCGTTCACGCCGCGCAGAACGCGGTATGTGACCGACGTGATCATCGCGCCGGCCAGGCCCATTGCAAGGGCGTTGATTGGCAGCGCAGTGATGCCGCCCGCACCGAACAGCAGCGATTGCAGCAGCAGCACCAGGCTGTAGGAAAGAAAGGCCAGCCGCACGCCGAACAGGAGCGTGAGCATCGCTACGCCCAGCGCATGACCGGAGGTGCCTCCGGGTACAGGCACCATAATGAGCCCGAGTCCGTAGGCCAGCGCCGTCAGCGCTGCGAGTTTCGGAACAATCTGCTCATCGAGGTGGTCGCGCAGGCTGCGCGCCGCCCATGCCCAGGCAACCCCTGCCGCTGCATAAGCGGGCAGGTAGGTTTGCGGGGAAATAAAGCCGTCAGGAATATGCATGATTATTTACTCGCTTGGTGCATCTCTGGATCCCCGCCTGTGCGCGGATGACAGTTTTGGGGGCCGACCGGAATATTTCGCTTTGACAGACTGCTAGCGTTCATAACGTTTTCTTCTTCCTCAGAAAAAGCTGCAGCGCCCCGAACAACGCGAGTATGAAAGACAAGCCCAGCAGCAAACGTGAGTAGCGACCGGACTCCGCCGCCACGGTCGCCTGCGCACCGCCGGCAACCGCGTCGAACTTCAGATCCACACCATGACCGTCGGCGGAGAACGCACGCAGCCGCCAGGTTTTCGTCTCGTCGGAGAGAAACACTACGCGCCCGCGCGCATCCGTGCGCCCGGTCTGCGAAGGCCTATCGCTGCCATCCGCGAACAGCTCATAGCTCTCGTAGGAGAACGGCTCGCCGTCGGCGTAGACCAGCCCTACAACCATCGCCTTCGCTTGCGCTATTTCATGCTGCACCTCATGCGCCGCAACCGGCGCCATCAATGCACAAAGCATGCCGGCCACGGCTACGCTACGTCGCAAGCAGCTTGTGGCAGTCATCACCGAGCCTGGTCAACGAATCTCGAACATCAGATTCGCTGAAACGGAATACGTATCGGCGCGCGGATCATTTGCCAGATCATGCTTGTGGCTGACCGTCAGCATCTGGCGGCCTGTGCCGACAGCGACCGCTGCCTTGCCTTGGGCATCAGTGGCGACTGGCGCCTGGTCAGTATCGGCACGGACTACCTTGGCGCCGGCAAGCGGCTTGCCCTGCCACATCACCTGCACAGGCATCGTCTTGCCCGCCGCAGGAGCGGTGGCGGACAAAGGAACGATCTCGAGCTGCTGTCCCTGTGGCTTGGTTACAGCCGGCGCCCATGTATACAAAGTCTTACCGAACTTCACCGCATGCGAGCCGCTGATTGCGCCCGGCACTTCGTTCTTCGGCAGGTTTTTCGAGCCGTCGGTGGTCTTGCTCCAAAAGCCGTTGTCATAACGGAGCGTTGCCAGCACAGGCTTACCCGCCACCGTGAATGTCACTACCTCTGCAACTGTTTGCTGCTTCACATTCAAGGCAGCACCTTTTGCATCTACCGCGGCAATGGCCTTGACCTTGGACGGCGCATACTTTTCCAGCTTGCCGTCATGGCCAAAAACGACTGCGTAACCTTCGCCGCGTGCCTCGGTCCATGCATCATGCGCGTGAGCCGGTACGCTGAGCGCGGCGATCGCGGCAATCATCCATGCCGCCTGGTTTTTGTTCAGTATGTTCATGTGGTGTCTCCTCTGTGCTTAAATGCTGAAATTCACGCCGACCATGACACTGCGCGGCGCTGCCGGTGCGTACACCTGGACCCCGTCGCTGATCGACGAACTGGTGGTGTAGGCACGATCTGCGAGATTGGTAATGCCGACAAAGAAACGCTGGCGGCCGAAAGACGCGCTGCGCTCCCACGCGACTGTCAGGTCAGTCGTGGTATAGCCGGACATGACTGCGGTGTTCCCGGCGTTCACCGGGAAGCCATCCATGTATTGCACCGCGAGGTCCGCTGACCAGCCTGCGCCAAAACGGTACACGCCCCGCACAGTCGCAGTGCGTTCCGGGACACTCGGAATGGCCTTGCCTACGATGGAACGGTCGGCGTTCTCCACCACCCGTGTGTCGAGTACGGTCAGCGCGGCAGACAGATCCAGTTGAGTGGTCGGGGAAAGCAGCACGTCGAGCTCTGCGCCGTCACGGCGGTTCTTACCGAAGTTCTCCGCGGTGCCGAGAGCTGTAACCCGCACCTCGTTGCGCGTATCGATGCGGAACACCGACAGGTCGATGACTGTGCGCTTGAACGGTTTCAGCGTCAGGCCGATATCGGTCTGCCGGATTTTGGTCGGCTCAACCGAGCTTCCGCTCGCGCCATACCGCGCAGCTGCCGGCGGCAACTGAAATCCTTCGGAGATGCTGACACGAGTATCCACAGCGGGCGACCAGGTCGAGCGAACGCCAAGCTTGGGACTGGTGTCGGAATAACTTGCCATGGTGCGGCATGGGGTGGGTGAACCCGGATCGAACTCGGGGCCGCGCACGGTGCAGTCGCCGGAGAAGCGGTCGTGACGGACACCAATGACCGGCCGGAAGACCGGCGCCAGGTTCCATTCGGCCTGGCCGAATGCGGAGACCGACCTGGTCAGGTAATCGCGGTTGAAGTAGTCTTTGCCGCCGCCGGTCGTCAATGCCGTTTCCGCACGGTTGTTCAGCGCATCTTTGTAAAGGTACAGCGTGTTCTCGTTATAGCCCTCCGCGCCCACTACCCAGGTGAGCTCTTTGCCTGCCGGGCGGCTCAGGCCGTTCAGGCTGAGTCCGGCGCCCCCTACGTCGCGGTCATAATCCTCGAGGCGCTGCTCCCATGCGGTGACGGAAGTCGGCCGCGAGTAATAGCGGTTGAAGGACTGCTGCGTGCCGTATGCGAATGCCAGAAGGCGCACGTCGTTCGACAGCGGCGTACTGAGATCCACCCGGCCGGTGTAAAACGACTTTTCTCCGCCGTCATTCTGGGTGCGCGGATCGCGGTTGAAACGCTGCGCGGGATTGGCCAGCTGCGCACGTGTGATGTAACTTGCCGAGTCCCACTTGCCTTCGTGCGCGCGTCCCGACACCGCGAGTTGCGTTCCGCCGCCGAGATCGAAGCCGAGGCGGCCGGATACTGTGCCGCGACGGGTATCAGATTGGTCGCGGAAACCATCCGTATGGAAGAACTGCGCGGCGAAATTGCCTTGTGCCGGCCCGACACGTGTGCCGATTGCAGCCTGCGCGTCCAGGGTCGAATGCGACCCGGCCTTGACGTCAAGCTCACGGTATTCACCGCCCTTGCGCGATTCAAATGCGAGCGTTCCGGCGCGGCTGTAGTTGCCATATAAGGCGGATGACGGTCCTTTAAAAACCGTCATGCGTTGCACTTCAAGCGGAATGATGACGTTCTGGTCGGCATAGCCGTCGGCGTGTGACATCGCTTCATTGAGCGGAATACCGTCGATCGCCATGCCTATATCGCCCCCGTGCGAGCCGCTGGCGAAGCCGCGCATGCTCACCGAATCGGCGACACCGCCGAGTCCGAGGTCGCGCACTGCGATCCCCGGCACTTCGCGGAACAGTTCTTGCATTCGAGTGACTTGGCGTTCGCGAATGGTTTCCTGTTCGACTACATTGGCGGTGAATGCCGAACGCTCAGCTGCGAAACTCTGGCCCTTGACCACGACTTCCGGTAGTTGTGCTATTTGCGCTGCTGCGGTCGTGCCGGCTAATGCCAGTCCTATGGCGACCGCGATTTTTTTTCTGTTTGCCTGCAAACCCTGTCTCCTTGCTCTCACGGGTGACGTATGAAGAAATTAAGATTTGTCTTAATGGGGGGCGAAAATAAAGCCGGAAAATCCGGCCTTGAGCCCTTCATACACTGCCCTGTCGCGGGCGACTGCAGCGCAGCCGCCATTTTTTATCCGATGTTCCGGTATGTGGAACCTCGTTCTGATTTTTGATTTATGGTACAGAAGGGCGAAATTAATGTCAACTCGCATGCGTTCGTTTAGCTCCTGAAGACGGTTTGCCTTCAAGTCTGGCGCTGCATTTACTCCTTCCCCCTGCAAGGGGGAAGGACCAAAAGCGCGTGGCTCCGCGATACCCTACCGAACGATTAGCGGACGCTAAAACACCCCGTTTGACGCCACGACACTCCTGCATCAAAATGTCCCGCTCGCCGCATGCACATACGCCGCATCAAATGCCGCATGCACCAATCGCCCTGACAAACGGAAAAATAATGGAACGTTTTACGATTTCCCTGGAAGCGGATCTGGCCGAAGAGTTCGATCGATTGATACGTGCGCGCGGCTATCAGAACCGCTCGGAAGCAATGCGCGACATTTTGCGCCAGCACATCGAACAGCAAAGACTGAAGGCGGCACAGGCGCCGAATTGCGTAGCCAACGTAAGTTATGTGTACAGCCACCATGAACGAGCACTGGCGGACCGTGTGGTCGATCTGCAGCACCAATATCATGACCTGACCATCGCGACGATGCACGCGCATCTGGATCACGATCAGTGTATTGAAAGCCTGTTGTTGAAAGGGCCGACGGAGCAGGTACGCGCATGCGCCGATCGCCTGATGGCGGAGCGCGGTGTGCGCCACGGCGCGCTTAACCTGGTGCCGGTGGATGTGAAGCGGCACACACATTCACATGATGGGGAGCATGGCTCGCATCATGAGCATTCACACTCGCATTCGCATACGCGGCCGAAATCGTGAATGGTTGAGCCCGCGTGTTCTGTCTCAGCAGAACATTCGGGGCTAGCGGAGCATCCCTGGATCCCCGCCTGCGCGGGGATGACAGTGGAAGTGCTTATGTGTGAAGCGGAAATGGCGCGTCATGACCCGCCCTACGGCGACCACTTATTTCCTCGCAAACTCCGCCGCTGTCGAAACCGCCTTCTGCTTCCAGAAGTCCCACGCCCGGAACACCTGCGTCTCAATAGTGGAAACCGTCTGCCTGGCCTCGCCCTCCGAGAGGTACGTCACATCGCCAAGCATTGCAGCTTCAGCCTGCGTCTTCGCGTTCACTTCTGTGTAGACGGCCCGGTAGACTACCTTCCGCAGCGAATCAGCCACCACAGTAGAACCGTGACCACGCATCAGCACCACTGCCTTCTCACCGAGTGTCTTCGCCAGGGCAGCGCCGAGTTCTTTGTTGGTGATCAGGAGATCGCTGGCGTCGCCTGCAAAATCCCGAATCTCGAAAATCGGTGTGGCAGTGCCGATAAAACCAGCCATATGGCAAACGGCGCGGAACGGCGTTTTCCTGGATACGCTGAACGGAACCACAGCGCGCGAATGGCTGTGCACGACAGCAATTACATCCGGACGCGCGCGATAAATCTCGCTATGGATGAAGCGCTCCAGATACACCGGCCGTCCGCCGGAATTCATCGGCGCACCGTCGAGATCGAACTCAACGATGTCATCGACCGTCACCAGTGCCGGCGCCATGTTGCGCGCCAGGAGGAAGCGATTCGGGTCCTTGTCATGCCTTACGCTGACATGGCCGAACGCGTCGACGACGCCCTGGTCGTAAAGAATATGGTTCGCCGTGACCAGGTCCTGCAGTAGCGCCAGGTCTGCCGTATGCCCCTTGCCGCCTTTATCTTTAGTGACCTGGCCAACTGATCCGCCGTCTGAACACATGATGTCTCCTTGGTTGTTTTGTTAATGATTATGAGGCGTGGGATGCCACCCCAACATTCACGCCTTGCACATCAGCTGGCCCACCCACCGGGCGTAGGGCGTCGGTCGTTCGACGACCGGAATGTCGGGATTGCATCCTAAGGCACCAACCTACGTCATACCGGCACATGCACTATGTCTCCAGGCAGGAATCCGCATGCCAGCCATACAGCCACTCGAGCGCGTCGTAGAAACGCTCCGGGCTGCGGCCGCGCCACAGCGAATTACGCACATGGCGCTCGACGCCTTTCGCGTGGTAGATGCGGCCCATTTCGCGCGCGGAGAGCACCACCCGGGCAGTGCGCGTCACGCGTGATTTCTGATAAAGCAGGAACGCCGCCTCAAGGTCGTAGTCACAATGCCTGATCGCCTCGCCCAGGGTTACCGCATCCTCAATCGCCATGCAGGCGCCCTGCGCCAGATACTGCAGCATCGGATGCGCCGCATCGCCCAGCAAGGTGGTACGGCCACGCGTCCAGTTTTCTATCGGATCCCGGTCGGCGGTGCTCCAGCGCTTCCATGAGGTGGGCTTGTCGAGCAGTTGCTTCGGCCGGTCGCAGATCTCGGTGAAGTAGGACACCACCTCGTCCTTGCTCCCCTCGCGCACGCCCCACGTTTCCTTTTCACGGCTATGGAAGGTAACCACCAGGTTGAACTGTTTGGCATCGCGCAGCGGGTAGTGCACCAGATGACAGTTCGGCCCTGCCCACACAGCGGGCGCATTCCACCGCAAGTCTTCCGGCATGTCCTCCACCGGCACAACGGCGCGGTATACCACGTGGCCCGACACCCTCGCCTCGTCGCCCACCAGTTTTTCGCGGACGACCGATTTGACGCCGTCGCAGCCGATAACGGCATCCGCCGTATATTGCCGTCCCTGGCTGTCGACCACCGTAACCTTGTTGCCTTCCTCGATCAGGTCGACCACATGAACCGACGTCACGAATTCAATCAGCGGCGACTCCTTCACCGCCTCGTATATCGACAGGTGGATGTCGGCCCGATGGATCACCGCATAGGGATTGCCGAAGCGGTCGCGAAATTTCTGGTCGACCGGAAAAGTGCCGACCTCCATGCCGTCGACCGCATCCATCATGATCAGCCGTTCGGTGAAAACTGCGCGGCGGCGCGCGTTCTCCCCGACGCCCAATGCATCCAGCGCCGCAAATGCATTTGGCGCCAGCTGGATACCTGCGCCGATCTCGCCGATTTCCGGCGTCTGCTCGAGTAGCCTGGTGCGGATTCCGAGTTTGGACAGCGCGAGCGCCGCTGCCATGCCGCCTATGCCACCGCCAACAATAATGATGGAAAGTCCTGTTTTATCCTGCGCTGCCATTTGTCTTCCTTCCCATACCAAGTCGCACCTATGTTGCCGATGTATTCATATTCGGTAAATATATGAAACCGAATACCGTTCATTACATTTCGCAATACAGCGACATGGATCATGACTGAAACTTGATTGACCCCGGGCAGTCTAAAAAACAGATCAGGGCCGGACGCCTGGCGATCCGATCGGGCACTCATGGGAGGTTGCGATGAGACGCAATATGGTGGTGGCAGTCGTCATCTTCCTGCTCGCGTTGTTGGCCAGCAGCGTTGCATGGGCGCATGGCTCCCGCGGCCACCACGGAAACCACCACAGCCGGGCGCAAGTGGGTGTCGACATCATCATCGGCGCACCTGTCTGGCATTACCGGACCTACCCGAGGTACTACGCCCAGCCGCAGGCTTATATTTATTCTTATCCGCCAGTCATCGCCATGCAGTCTTCGCCGCCGGTGTTCATTGAACGCGGAGACGAGCAGAGCCTGAACCAGACGCCTCAGGCGTTCTGGTATTACTGCGACAACCCGCAAGGTTATTACCCGAACGTCAATTCGTGTCCGAGTGGCTGGCGACCGGTACCGGCACAACCCCCGACCACTCCTTAATATCGCTACACCAGGTGCGCTGCCATGTTGACGATTTTGAAACGCCTGTACCTCATCACGCCGCTCCTGCTTGCGGGATGCATGTCCATGCCGAGCGGGCCGAGCGTGCTTGTGCTGCCCGGGACGGGCAAGAATTTTGATCAGTTCCGCGGCGACGACATGGTATGCCGCCAATTTGCGCAGGAACAGCTGGAGGGATCGTCACCCAACCGGGTCGCGGCGGCCAGTGGAATAGCCAGTGCTACGGTCGGCACGATATTGGGCGCGGCGGCGGGCGCCGCCATTGACGGCTCTCACGGCGCAGCGGTAGGCGCCGGTTCAGGCCTGGCACTGGGTGGCCTGATCGGCACCGGTACGGGGGATAGTTCCGCACGCAGTGTGCAGCAACGTTACGACTTCGGTTATCAACAATGCATGTATGCAAAGAGTCACCGGGTTCCGGTAGCCGGCCGCTTCGTGACGGAATCCTCGCTTTCAGCATATCCGCCGCCACCTCCACCGCCGGGATGGCCTTAGGCACCGCGCAGGAATAAGTTGGTCAATTTTGCTGGCCGTAGCGGGCGCGTTGCGGCGTTGCTCGTCGTCGCCATAGCTCGCTATGGATCCTCCTCACGCCTTGCACCGCATCCCGCGACGGCCGCCAAATTGCCCAACTTATCCCTGCGCGGCGCCTTACCGGTAGTCCTGCTACTTATTAACTTGACGCAGCAGCGCTTCGGTCACTTCCACAATGGTTTTCTGGCCAAATCCGGGCCGGACCACCCATTCGGCACCGAGTTGCACTACGGTCGGCTCGTTGCCGCACAGCTTTTTCATCAAAATGGCAAACGTGGTTGCCGTTTCAAAACTGCTAAATGTTCGCTCGTTCATCATCGCCTCCAATGGAAGCTTAGTTGCCGTGTCTCAATATTAGTTCTATGCGGCAACGAATATTTCCTGTATTGATGAATTGAAATGCAAAAACCGCAACGAGCCCGGTTCTTGCCATTCTCTTACCGGGTTAACCGCTACCCGGATAATCGGTCGCCAGTTTCCTCTGGAGCGATCGCGCCTGACGCAACGCGTCCAGCAAACCCCGCCGTGCGGTCGGATCCAGCCGATCCGGCTCGACATGGTTATGCATCGACTCTCCTGACATATACGAGCGTCGCTGCTGCTCCAGCCGCATCGTCTGGATAAAGTGGAACGCCTGAACCCAGCCTTCCACTTCGCGCGTCGCCAACCGATGCGCGTCCGCCGCCAGTCGAAGCCGCTGCGCAGAATTGCCGGCTCGGGCTCCACATGCGAGTCCGTAAATGCGCGCTGCATCAATGAATAATGTGGCCGCGTTCAGTTTGAGGTCGATCGTGCCAATAAATTCACCATTTTTTTCGATAACGAAATTGCGCAGCAGTCCGAGTGGCGGCGCACGACGCAATGCGTTGGCGCTCATCTGAAGAAGAAAGCCCGGATTGTCCGGGGCATGCAGTACCAGAAATTCCCTGAGTGCCTCCGCAAGCTCGTACGTTCCATACAGCGGACGAAGGTCAAAAAAGATGGACGCATTCAGCAGCGCTAGCGGGTCGCCGTCCATGATCCAGTTCGCAAATCGAACCTCCCACTCATGCTGGCTTAGACACCACTGCGGATTGCTTGCCATCACTTGCCCGGCGCATAGTGGAAAGCCGCAAGCATCGAGCGTTTCATTAATGCGTAGTGCCAGCGGAAGCAGCTTTTCCCGCAAGGCACCGGCTTCGCCTGGAGTCGATGCGAACACAATGCCATTGTCCTGGTCACTCGACAGCGTCTGCTCCTGTCGACCTTCGCTGCCAAACGAGATCCAGCACCAGCGCATATGATCCAACTGCGTGCCCGCGCAAGCCAGTTCGATCACGCGCCGTGTCAATGCGTCATTCAGTGAAGAAATAAGTCGGGTAAGCACTTCCGCGGGCGCCTCCTCGATCATGCAAAGAACCACTGCACGGATTTTTTCGGCAGCCTTCGCCAGCCCGACCTGGTCAGCCGCGTCCCCGATGCTGCGGCACACGGATTGAATCTCACGATCGGTGAACCCGGGCTCCATAGCCTCAATACTCGATGCGTGCATAAAGCGTCTGCCGGGCGGCGTCACGCGCCTCTTTCAGGGTGTATATGCCCTTCGCGGCCAGCAGCGGAATCATCTTTAAAAACACCTCGCCCGTCACGATCGCATCACCGAGCGCGGTGTGGCGGCCGATCACCGTCACGCCAAGACGCGCCGCAATCGCTTCGAGCGTGTGTGGTTCCTGATGAGGATGGATCACCTGCGACAGCAACAGCGTGTCGAGTACCGGCTGCGTGAAGCTTACGCCGGTGCGTGCTTCCTGCACCTGCAGGAAGCGCATGTCGAACGCGGCGTTGTGCGCAATCAGCACCGAGTCCTCGACGAAGCGATAGAAATGCGGCATCACATTCTCTATAGGCGGCTGGCCAGCCACCATCGTATTGGTGACGCCATGGATTGCGGTCGACTCGGCACTGATCGCACCACGCGGTTTCATTAGCCGGTCAAAGGTCTCCTGTTGCAGGAGCCGGCCGTTCACGATACGCACCGCGCCGATTGAGATGATTTCGTCAGTCGCAGGTTGCAGCCCGGTGGTCTCGGTGTCGAACACCGTGTAGCTCAGCTGGGACAAGGGTGACTGATCGAGTTCACGGTTCTGTCCCGGCTGGTGAAACAGATCGAAATCGTAAAATTCGGGCCGGCCCGGTGGGCCCGCCGGGACGTGGATTGCAACTTGTGGTTCCGAGAGAGGCAACAGCAGCCGATACATGGACTCACCCTGCGCATGTCGATACAAGGACTCGCCCCCATGACGCATCACCACCGCGCGCAACGTCGGGGCCGCCCCTGCCGCGAGCTGCATCGGGGTGTTTTCCCAGGATCGCAGGGTGTCGGTCGGCAACGGCCCTCCGCTCCACGTGAGGTCGAGGCAAGCCAGGCGGCCAGCGCGCTGCAGGCGCAGTCCCAGCTCTTGTACGCCCGCTTCCGCCGCAACCCTCTGCACCAGATGTGCCAGCGCCTGCGTGATCGAATAGCTGTCCACCCTTAGCCAGATCGACTCGTCAATCTCATCTGCGATCGCATGCAGCTCGGCGGTGTGGATACGACGCCGCAACAGCGAGACGAGGTCCGCACCGCGCATTTCTTCCAGTTGCCATTGGCTGTCCGCACGCTCACGCGTGGCCCGGTCGATCTGCTGCGACAGGCGCAAGGATTCTTCATCGATCACAGCGGCGAACGCAGCCCGCTTAGCGCTGCCCATGTCCGGAAAATTCCGCATTGCTTCCGCCGCCGCGCGGATATTCGCCAAGGCGCCGCGCGACGCCTCAGTCAGCGACTGCAGCAGCGCATCGCGACGGATATCGGCCTTCATGCTGTGGCTGACGTCTTCCAGCGTGAGCACAAATCCCGCCAGCGCATGACCCGCATCCAATACCGGAGCCATTTGCACGCGGACCATCCGACCCCCTGCCAGCGTGGCGAGAAAGCCCGATACTGGCCGCGCAGTGTCGCCCGTTTGCAGTTCGTGTTGAACTTGTTCCAACGCATGCACGATCAGGCCGCGCTCGATTGCGCTGAACACTGAACGTCCCAGTCCGATTGCCGATCCGGCCGCATGACCATCTTCAAGCAATTGACGGGCGCGCTCGTTATACAACAGGATGCGACCCTCGATATTGCAGACCAATACACTGAGCGTGAGCTCGGACATCAACGCGGCGAGCCGGTCTTTCTCCTCGGCCAGCGCCCGGCTCGCAGCGTCGACTCTCTCTTGTACATCGTCGCGCAGCTCCTGACAGGAAGCCGCAAGCGCATTGAACTTGCCGGCCAGATCGCGTATTTCGCGCGCGCCATCGACTGCAACGCGATGACCCGGATTCGCAGCGAGCAGCACCGCATCCTCACCGAGTCGCTCGATCGGCTGGATATAAGCGCGATAAAGTGCATGCAGCCCGACGCCGAGCGCCAGGAGCAGCAGCAATGCATAAGCGATGAGCAGCACAGTGCGTTGTGTCTCATCCACATTGAGCAGAAAGATCGAAGCACATACTGCCGTCGCTGCTGCCACCGATGCAAACAGCAGGGCCAGAATAAAGGCGAAGCGGACTCTGGAGGACATCATTCGGGACGCGCGAGCAACGCCCGCACCTCTTCAATCAGATCCTTGGTCGAGAACGGCTTGGTGATGTAGGCGTCGGCGCCGAGCGCGAGGCCTTTGCTCGTATCGAGCTCACGACCCTTCGCCGACAGCATGACCACTTTCACGCGATCCCAGGCGCGGTTCTCGCGGATCTTCTGACACACTTCAAAACCGCTGCGCAGCGGCAGCATGACGTCGAGCAGCACCAGGTCCGGGCGAAACGTCTCCATTTGCACCAGCGCCTCCTCGCCGTCGCGCGCAATCGCGACCTCATAGCCGCTTTGCTCCATCAGGAATTCCAGCGAGAGGACGATATTCGGTTCGTCGTCGACGATCAGGATTCTTTGCATCATCAAGCCTCCTCCCGCTCGGTTGCAGCCGGCAAGGTAAACACAAAGCTTGCCCCTTCGCCATGCCTGCTGTCCAGACTCAGCACGCCACCGAAATGACTGATGATCTCGCGGCTGATCGGCAGTCCGAGTCCGGTACCTTGCGGTTTTCCGGTCAGCACACCGCTCCCCTGACGGAATTTTTCAAAGATGCGTTCGCGATCCTGCGCCGGCACACCCGGGCCGTTGTCGCTCACCGTCACCTGCAATCGTTCACCCGCCACATCGAGGTTCACATCAACCCGGCCGTTCTTCGTGTCGCAGAATTTCACCGCATTCGACAATAAGTTCAGCAATACCTGCATCAACCGGTCGCGGTCGGCGACGACCTGCGACGACACGCGCGGCAAATGAACCTCGAGCCGAACATTCTTCTCCCTGAACAGCTGGCTGGTCGCAGCCACCGCATCCTCGATCACCTGCTTCAGGTCGAACGCGGACACATTCCATTCCGCGCGCCCGGACTCTATCTTTGCAAGGTCGAGCACATCATTGATCAGGCGCGTGAGGCGCTCGCTTTCCTTGATCACGATACCGAGGTATTCGGTTCGCTTCGTCGGCGGAAGCTCGGGATGATCACGCAGGATTTCCGAGAACGCGCGGATCGATGTCAGCGGCGTGCGCAGTTCATGCGTCACGGTCGAGACGAAGTCGTCCTTCATTTGATCCAGTTCGGTGAGCCGCTTGTTGGCTGCTTTCAGTTCAGCCGTGGCGACCTGCAATTCGTGCGATTTCCGCTCCAGCTCGCGGCTGTATGCCATCACCTGGGAGGTTTCGTCCAGTATCGCCATCAGTTCATCTTGCCCGAGCGGATGTTCGTCCACCACCGACGATATCACCGCTCGCGCCGATGCTGCACCAATTGCACCGGCAAGCTCGATTTCCGCGAAACGCACCAGGCTCGAATCCGCGGTCGGCACCCTGACGCTGCCGCGCTGATGATAGAAACGCGCAAACGCGTCAGCAGTGCGCTCGGCGCCGAGATAACGCCGCAACAATTCACGCAGCGCATCCGTCGAGGCATTGCCGCGCCAAAGGCGGGCACCGAGCGCTTCACCTCGATCCGTATAGGCATCGACAAACAGGATCGCCTGGGTCTTTTCAACGCTGTCCTGCCGGCCGACGAGTGACAAGCCGGCATACAGGCCAGCGTTGAGCAACATGCTCCAGAAAAAACCATGCGCGATCGGATCGGGCTCCGGCAGCCCGAACAGATGCTCCGGCCTGAGCCAGGCAATGCCGAGAGGTCCCTCCGTCAAAAGACCGGCAGGCAGCCATCCCGACTGCGCAAACGATGGCAGTAAAAGCGTGTAAGCCCAGAGCAGGAAGCCGGCGCCCAGTCCTGCCAGCGCGCCGCGCCGCGTGCCATTCTTCCAATAGAGTCCGCCCAGCATCGCCGGTGCGAACTGCGCAACCGCGGCGAATGAAATCAATCCTATCGATACGAGCGCGGCGGTTTCTCCCGCGAGCCGGAAGTAGGCATATCCCAGCATCATCAGCAGTACGATCGCAGTGCGCCGGATGGCAATCAGCAGCCCGCCCAGGTCGGTGCGCTGGTTAAGCCGCAGCGACTTCACGCGCAACAGCAGCGGCATCACCAGGTCATTGCAAACCATGGTGCTGAGCGCAACCGACTCGACGATAATCATGCCGGTCGCCGCCGACAATCCGCCGATGAACACCAGCAGCGCCAGCGCTTCCTGCTGCGCGAGTAACGGCAGGCTGAGCACAAAGGTGTCGGCATCAGCACTCCCGGGAAAATGCATCAGGCCCGCGTAGGCAATCGGCAGTACGAAAATATTGATCGCCAACAGATACAGCGGCAGCAGCCAGACCGCCTTGTCCAGATGCTTCTCGTCGACGTTCTCTATCACAGCGACCTGGAACTGCCGCGGCAGGAACATTATGGCCAGCATGGAAAGCACGATCAGGGCTGTCCAGTTGCCGAACTCAATTGTCGGCGAACCGGGAAATTCCCGCGCGCGCGCAAACAGGTCGCCGAAGCCGTCATACAGCCCCCACGTGACGAACACGCCGACTGCGAGGAACGCGGCGAGTTTCACCAACGATTCGAAGGCGATCGCGGCCACCATGCCTTCATGGCGTTCGGATGCATCGAGATGGCGGGTTCCGAACAGGATGGTGAAAGCGGCCAGCAACAGTGCGATGTATAGAGTTGTGTCAGCCCACCATCCGGCCGCCGGGTGGTAGTTCGTCATGACGGTAAAGCTCACGGAGATCGCCTTCAGCTGCAATGCGATATACGGCACGATGCCGATCACCGCGACCAGGGTGACCAGGCCGCCGAGGATCGCACTCTTGCCATAGCGCGACGCGACAAAGTCCGCGATCGACGTAATGCGGTTGGCCTTGCAGATGCGGATGATTTTGCGCAGTACTGTCCACCACAGCGCCGCCATCAGTGTCGGGCCGAGGTATATCGGCAGGAAGCCGATCCCGCTCACCGCCGCCCGGCCGACGCTGCCATAAAAAGTCCAGGAGGTTGCGTACACTGCGAGCGACAGTGCATATATGGTGGGGCTGTTGATGATGCTCGCGCCGGCAGCCGCGCGCTTGTCACCGTAATAGGCGATCGCAAACAGCACGCCGAGATAGGCGAACGACGCCAGTACGATGAGCCAGCCATGCGGGAGTTCCATTCATTCCCCTGCTCGAACTGGGTTTACCCGGAAATTGGCCCATACAATCCTGGCAATGCAGCAATCAGCAATTGTGGGTAATGCCCAGCGCAAGCGGGAGAGGGGAGCGAAACACTAATGCCCCGACGCACCCGCCGCACCAATCCCCGTCTCCGATCGCACCTTCTGCGCAATGTATCCTTGCCGGTCCAGGCGGCCGCGCTCTTGCGTGTCAAGAACTGAAAACAGCCAGATACCGAGAAAACCCGCCGTCATCGAAAACAGCGCGGGCGAGGTGTACGGGAAAATCGCCTCCTTGTTGTGCAGCACATCGACCCACACCGACTTCGACAGTATCGTCAGGCCCACCGCCGTAATGAGACCGAGGAAGCCGCCAATGGTGACGCCGCGCGTCGTACACCCTTTCCATAGCACTGACATGAACAGCACCGGAAAATTGGCCGAAGCCGCGACGGCAAATGCCAACGAGACCATGAAGGCAATATTCTGGTTTTCGAACACAATGCCGAGAACCACCGCAACAATGCCCAATGCGACAGTTGTAATGCGTGAGACGCGCAGTTCCTTGTCGCTGCTCGCCTGGCCCTTCTTCACCACGGTAGCGTAGAGGTCGTGCGATACGGCAGACGCACCGGACAGCGTGAGGCCGGCCACCACGGCAAGTATGGTGGCAAAGGCGACCGCCGATATGAAGCCGAGGAACACATTGCCGCCGACCGCGTGCGCCAGATGCACGGCCGCCATGTTATCGCCGCCAAGCAGCTTGCCGACCGCATCCTTGTACACGGGATTGGTGCTTACCAGGACGATGGCGCCGAAGCCGATGATGAAGGTCAGCAGATAGAAATAGGCAATCCATGTCGTAGCCCAGAACACTGACTTTCGCGCCTCCTTCGCGCTCGGCACGGTGAAGAAGCGCATCAGGATATGGGGCAAGCCGGCGGTGCCGAACATCAGCGCCATGCCAAAGGAGATCGCGGAGATCGGATCCTTGATGAAGGTGCCCGGGCCCATGATGGCCTCATGTTTCGGATGAACTTCAATCGCCTTCGCAAACAGCGTCTCGGGGTTGAAGTTTGCTTCCCGCAGCACCATGATGACCATGAAAGTAGCGCCGGCAAGCAGCATCATGGCCTTGATGATCTGCACCCAGGTGGTGGCCGTCATGCCGCCGAAGAGCACATAGACCATCATCAGCGTTCCGACGATGACGACCGCAATCCAATATTCCAGCCCGAACAGCAGCTTGATCAACTGGCCGGCGCCGACCATTTGGGCGATCAGGTAAAACGCCACCACCACCAGCGTGCCTGATGCTGCGAATACCCGGACCGGGGCCTGTTGAAAACGGTATGCGGCGACATCAGCAAATGTGAAGCGCCCCAGATTGCGCAATCGTTCCGCCATCAGGAAGGTAAGCACCGGCCAGCCCACCAGGAAGCCGATCGAGTAAATCAGGCCGTCATAACCGTTCAGGTAAACCGCCGCGGATATCCCGAGAAACGATGCGGCGGACATGTAGTCGCCGGCAATCGCAAGTCCATTCTGGAAGCCGGTGATGCCGCCGCCGGCAGTATAGAAATCCGCTGCCGACTTGGTCTTGGCGGCGGCCCATTTGGTGATGAACAGGGTGAACACCACAAAGACGCCGAACATCGTGATCGCGGTCCAGTTGACTGGCTGCTTTTGCGCCGGGCCGAGATCAGCGGCTGCCCACGCGAGGCTGCTGTATGCCAACAGCGCGAGGATGACGCCGCTGCTTTTGAGGTTCGCGCTTTTAAGTTTCGCGCTTTCAGGTGTTGATTTCAAAGCCCCTCCTTGCGGATTTCGGCCGTAAGATCATCGAATTCGTGATTGGCGCGCCAAACATAAATGCCGGTAATGACCACCGTAAAGACGATCACGAAAAGCCCGATGGGAATACCCCAGGTAATCACGCTATCGCCGATTCTCGCGGAAAGAAATTCCTTGTTGAATGCAATCAACAGGATGTAGCCGTAATACACGACCATCATGAGCGCGGTAAGGGTCCAGCCGAAGGAGGTACGCTTCGCGACGAGTTGCTGATACTTGGGGTTGGACTCTATTCTTTGAACGAGATCGCTTTCCATGTCTGTCTCCTTCCATCCCCTGCCGGGGGATCATCGTGCCCTGTGGGGTTGCACGGATTTTCCTCAACTCAGGATACGCCCGGTCCATTGCGGAATAAACCGCATGTTGTGCCCGCCTTAGCAAATATCAATCGGCATATGACTGAACTGACCTCAGGAACTGCATCGTATGAATGCAGGTCCATCAGGATGCCTTGCGGGGCGCTGTACAAAATCACTCCAGGCAATCTCATTACAGGAATCAACATGCTTCGATCAATTGGTTATGGCGCTACCGATGCGCACTCCCCTTTGCACACGTTACGCTTCGAGCGCCG
>JBBWZW010000473.1:0-3735 GCA_039649305.1 Burkholderiales bacterium | reverse complement strand
TATAGCCGTTGCGCAGTTTGACGGTGATCTCGGAAGCCAGTCCCGCCGGGGTTCGCCCGCGCGCCGGCACCGAGCCGATCAGCGGCATGGTGATGGAGCCGCCGGCATCGATCGCGTAGGTGTTGGTGAGACCTTCCTGGCCATAGATCACGACCCGCAACTTGTCGCCGGCATCGAGCCGGTAGGCCGCCTCATGCGCCCCCGGCATTGGCGCAGCAGCATAGGCAACCGGGCGAGGTGCGTAAGAGTGCCGCGGTGTTGCGGCAAAGCTGGCGCGAAGCGCGCTGATGGCGCCACCGGAATCCGCGACATCGGATGGCGACGAGGCGACGCGCGCCGGGGCTGCATCGTATGGCCGGCCGTAAGCCAACGAATCGAGATCGCTTTGTGGCTGCGCTGCCGCGACAGGAGCGGTGGTGCGCATGCAACCCGACAGAGCGAGTGCAGGCATGATGGCAATCATCGATAGTCGAAACGCGCGCGCAACCCGCACCGGAGCCATCCCTCATAGCGAGACAGCTCCAGTCTTGCATCGGTTATGGTTAACAAATCGTTTTTGCCAAGAGATGTGAAGAGCCGGTGCGGGAAACCGAATAACCGGCCTCCCTCATTATGCGAAGCGATCAGGCGCTGACGCCCGCGCCGATCGGACACGACACCCCGGTGCCGCCAAGTCCGCAATAGCCGGCCGGATTCTTGGCCAGATATTGCTGATGATAGTCCTCGGCGAAATAGAATTCGCCAGCGGGTGCGACCTCGGTGGTGATAGTGCCCAAACCCTTTGCGGCCAAGGCCTTTTGATAGGCCGTTCGGGACGCGTCCGCGGCTTTGCGTTGCGCGTCGCTGAAGGTGTAGATCGCGGAACGATACTGGGTGCCGACGTCATTGCCCTGACGCATGCCTTGCGTCGGGTTGTGACTTTCCCAAAACGTCTTCAAGAGTTGGTCGTACGAGATTTTCTTCGGATCGAACACCACCAGCACCGCTTCGGTATGGCCGGTGCGGCCCGAACAAACCTCCTCGTAAGTGGCGTTTTTGGTATGACCGCCGGCGTAGCCCACGGCGGTGGTATAGATGCCATCGCCGAGTTCCCAGAATTTACGTTCCGCGCCCCAGAAACAGCCGAGCCCGAACACCGCCTGCTCCAGGCCTGCGGCATAAGGCGGCTGCAGCTGACTGCCGTTTATGAAATGCCTTGTTGCAGTAGGGATCGGATTCGCACGGCCCGGCAGCGCCTCGGCCGCGCTCGGCAATGCAGTGGTTTTGCGCATGAACAGCATGGGTCACCTCCCGGCGGGACGTCTGTTGAAGAAAGTATCGCTTCGCATCGTGAGGCCGCGAACGGCAGAGACCAGTCACGGATCCGCTTACGAATTCGAATTCACGGCAGCAATGCGTCTCCAATAAGTAATGTGTCTCTAATATATGTCTTTACGTCGGTAGCTTAAGCCCCGTTACGCCGGCATCGCCGCGTTCCCACTCAGTTCCGCGAATAGCCGATCAACGGCTTGCGGGGCCGGAACACCAGCATCAGCAGAATGCCCAGCACCCCCATCACGACGAAAACCGGCTGGTCCAGTATAATTTTGACGATACTGGTCCAGAGCCAGGGCGCAATGCCCTCCACCCAGGCCCGGAACGCCTGCTGGCTGGATTGATGAATCTCGTTCCAGAATTGACCAAACCGGGTGAAACGCAAGGTCTGATCGGCGACCCAGCGCGCTCCGTCATAGACCATGAAAATAAATCCGCCGGCCAGCAGCAGCAGCCCGACAAGCCGGAAAAAACCGCGGATCATGCGTCACCTTATATCCATTGCGCCCGAAAACGCAGCCAGCCATTAACGGGGCAGCACGGGAAATTCAACCTCGTCAGCACCTTACTGGCGTTTTGCGTCGGGCTTGCCGGTTCCGGGGGAGCCCGGAAAGCGTTGACGCTTTAAAACGTGCCCTTTATAAGGGGCCAAATGGCGGCGGGCGCGATCCCGCCGCCGCTGTTCTTTGAACGGCGCCGTCATGTGAGCATATTGCTTCCAGAGAATGGCACTCTCAGGAACATCCGGAAAAACACACCAGCGTCGATCACGCGGTTGAACGGCGGGCGCGCTCACCACCCGCGACCGGTCACCGCCGAAGGATATTTGAGAACATGGCCAATACTACTTCCGCCAAGAAGGCGACGCGCAAGATTGCCCGCCGCACCATTATCAACAAGTCGCGCCGCACCCAGATGCGCGGCGCGGTCCGCATTGTCGAAGAGGCGATCAAGAGCGGCGACCGCGATGCGGCGCTGAAGGCAATGACGCGCGCGGAGCCGGAACTGATGCAGGCAGCGCAGCGAAACATCATTCACAAAAACAATGCGAGCCGAAAGGTCTCGCGGCTCGCGCATCAGATCGCAAAACTTGCCAAATGATCTGATCAAAAAAGAAATTCGTCAAGAATGCCCGGCAGTGCCGGGCATTTCTTTTTTTAGTCGCGTTGCTCCGCAGGTTGCGACCTCCGAAATCCTGGCACGCCCGTAATTTTACCTGCTGCTATTCTGGCAAATGCAACAGGGCGGACCTAAGAAGTCAAGGATGGATACGACGATATTGATGCCGGTCATTGATTGCGCATACTTTTGAAATAGCAATCGCGACTGCGCGACAGCATTCAACCGTGCTTCAGGGTTACCCTATTCCGACGAGCAAAGAAAAACGCGCTTGCGTAGTCACTTATCGGCATAGTGGCGATCAGTTGTTCGAAAATTCATTCCCGCCTCGGTCAAACCTAAACAATTTATGAATTTATTTTGGGCAGCCGTACGAATGTGCCGGCGGCTCGCCATTTCGAATCTCTGCACAGATTCAAAAACTTGCCGCCGTACGCGAAAGCCGCTGCCTGCTTTTGCCAACGTGAAGTCGATTTTTCCGGCACGCACGCTGAATCATTTCCGTTGCGGGAAATAAGGCATGATGTATCTCTTAGAGCGTTCGCGGCGCCCACGGCTCTTCAGACCAGCGCGGTTTTAAGAAACGGGGCGGACGTGCAAATCGGCGGCGGTGTGCACGTTGGCGACGCTTTCCAAGCGATTGTCGGATCGAAACTCATAGCAATATGAGGACGGTGGTTTTGTGTCGAAATTTCTCAGGCGGGGCATTCGTGTCACGTTCGCTTTGAACAAGAGAGATACGCACCAGCCAACCGCGAGCGCGCCGGAGGCGAAGCAAGTGGGCGGGTTACAAAGACGGGGCTGAGTTGGCGGCGTAACGTCTCGAGGATTTGAAGTCCAGGCGTCGCTGACTGAATTTGAAACACGTGTGGAATGACACTTGCCGTGCGCGATTGCGGCGAGAGGGGGAGGCTTCATGGCTTACGGAATCACCGCGGTATTCGATCAAACGCCATCTTCAAACGATTACGTATTAGACCCCTTAGTTTCCGCCTGCGGGCGGCCTCTCGCGCTAACTCCGGACAGACCGTCGAGTACGCGCTGACCTCCCCGACGCTTCTCTTCCAGCCCTATTGAATTGCCCGCGGCATTTCGCCGAGCGGCCGGTCTATGGCTGGAGACGAAGCCTCGCTTGAGGTCACGCCGCGCGGAAAACCCGCACGGCGATTCACAAGGCAACATCACTCCTTCAGAAAAGTCGTCAGACAATGACAAACACGGAACAGGATCGCTGGTCACGCGTGAAGGGTCGGCTGCGCTCGAGCGTGGGAGAAGACGTCTATACAAGCTGGTTCGCACGAA
>JBBWZW010000454.1:0-13232 GCA_039649305.1 Burkholderiales bacterium | reverse complement strand
GCGTGAGGAGGAGCCATAGCGAGCTATGGCGACGACGAGCAACACGTTCGCGAGCAACGACATAAGTCAGGCTCTCTGCAACGCGCCCGCTACGGCCAGCAAAATTGACCAACTTATTCCTGCGCGGTGCCTTAGCTAAGGACCGGTGCCATGGGCACCGGTTTTTTTACGTTTCAATTGTGCCGGAGCAAAAAAAAGCCGGTTCGAAAACCGGCTTTTTCCAACGTTTCAAACGCGTCAGACCACCGCGCCGTCCGTCTCGACTTTCTCTTTGATCGGCTTGATCAGATCCTCGCGCTTTACGCCGAGCCACATGGCGATGGCGGCAGCCACGAACACCGACGAGTAAATACCGAACAGAATGCCGATCGTCAGCGCCAATGCGAAATAGTGCAGCGTCGGGCCGCCGAACAGCAGCATCGATCCGACCATGATCTGGGTGGATCCGTGGGTGATGATGGTGCGGGAAATCGTGCCGGTGATCGCACTGTCGATGACTTCGGTGACCGAGGCCTTGCGCATCTTGCGGAAATTTTCACGGATCCGGTCGAAGATCACCACCGATTCATTGACGGAGTAGCCGAGCACGGCCAGCACCGCAGCCAGGACCGACAGCGAGAATTCCCATTGAAAGAACGCGAAGAAGCCGAGGATGATCACGACGTCATGCAGGTTCGCGAGTATCGCCGCCACCCCGAACTTCCACTCGAAACGAAACCACAGGTACACGACCACGCCGACCACCACCATCAGCAGCGCCATCAGGCCGTCGTGCGTCAGCTCTTCCCCGACCTGCGGTCCGACGAACTCAACCCGCTTCAGTTGCACATCCGGGTCTTTGGCCCTGAGCACGCTGATCACTTTTTCGCTCAGCTGCGCCGAGCTCATGCCCTTCTGCACCGGCATACGAATCAGCACATCCTGGGCGGTGCCGAAAGTCTGCACCTGCACATCGGTCAACCCGAGCCCTTCGATGGACTTGCGCACGCCTTCGATATCGGCAGGCTTCGAATACTGCACTTCCATCACCGTGCCGCCGGTGAACTCGATCGACAGGTGCAAGCCTTTCTGCCACAGGAAGAACACCGCCAGAACGAAGGTGATCGCCGAAATCACGTTGAATATCAACGCGTGTCGCATGAAAGGAATATCTTTTTTGATGCGGAAAAATTCCATGTTGAATCCCGTTAGTCGTTAAGCGCGGGCCGGCTTGCCGGCCCGCGTGGTGTTCTTCAGCCTTGCGCCGGTTTCCAGATCTGGCCGATCGATACCGAGGCGAGTTTCTTCTTGCGGCCGTACCAGAGATTGACCATGCCGCGCATGACGAACACCGCCGAGAAAATCGAGGTCATGATGCCGAGGCAATGCACGACCGCGAATCCGCGAACCGGGCCGGAACCAAAAATCAACAAGGCGAGACCGGCAATCAGGGTCGTCACGTTGGAATCCAGGATGGTGGCCCAGGCACGATCGAAGCCTGCCGAGATAGCCGCCTGCGGCGATTTTCCGGACCGCAGCTCCTCGCGTATCCGTTCGTTGATCAACACGTTCGCATCGATCGCCATACCCAGCGCGAGCGCGATAGCGGCAATGCCCGGCAAGGTCAGCGTCGCCTGCAGCAACGACAACAACGCGATCAGCAGCAATACGTTGACTGCCAGCGCCATCGCGCTGAAGAAGCCGAACAGGTGATAGTAGAGCATCATGAAGAGCGCGATGGCGATAAAGCCATACAACGTCGACTTGAAGCCTTTCTCGATGTTTTCGGCGCCAAGCTGCGGGCCGATCGTGCGCTCTTCGATAATTTCCATCGGCGCTGCCAGTGATCCGGCACGCAACAGCAGCGAAAGATCGTTGGCCGCCTCGGACGAGCCCATGCCGGTGATCTGGAAACGGGAACCGAGTTCGTCCTGGATGGTGGCAACCGTCAGCACTTCACCCTTGTTTTTCTCGAACAGCACAATGGCCATCAGCTTGCCGATCTTGCCGCGCGTCGCTTCACGCATCTTGCGGCCGCCGTCGCCGTTGAGGTCGATACTGACGGAAGGCTGCTGGTTCTGATCGAAGCTGGCGGTGGCGTTCGAGATATAGTCGCCGGTCAGAATCGGCTCTTTATAGAGCACCACCGGGGCGCCCTTGCCTACCTTGAACAGTTCGGAACCGAAAGGCACTGCCGCTGTTTCTTCGGTGCCGCGCGCAACCGACTCGTCGACCATGCGCACTTCCAGGGTCGCGGTGCGGCCGATGATGTCTTTCGCACGCGAAACGTCTTGCACGCCCGGCAATTGCACGATGATGCGATCGGCGCCCTGGCGCTGGATCAGGGGTTCGGCGACGCCCAGCTCATTGACCCGCTTGGACAAGGTAGTGATGTTTTGCTGCACGGCGTTTTCCACCGTTTGCTTCAGCGCTTCCGGTCGCAGCGTGGCGACCAGTTTCAGGTCGGCGCCGTCAGCCGCTTCGACCAACGCCAGTTCCGGCAATTGCGATGCCAGGACATCGACGGCCTTGGCGCGGGTTTCCGGCTCGCGGAACCTGATCTCGATCGCATCACCGCTGCGGCTGATGCCGGCATGGCGCACGTTCTTGTCACGCAAGATACTGCGCACGCTGGACTGCAAACCTTGTACGCGCTTGCTCAATACCGCCTTGGTATCGACTTGCATAAGGAAGTGCACGCCGCCGCGCAAATCGAGGCCGAGGGCCATCGGCAATGCGTGGATCTTCTGCAGCCAGGTCGGCGTGTTCGACAACAGGTTGAAGGCGACGATGTAGGTCGGGTCGGCCGGATCTGTGTTCAGCTCTTTTTCCAGCAGGGCCTTGGCCTTGAACTGGGTGTCGGTATTCGAGAAGCGGGCACGCACCGAACCGTGTGTGCCACTGATATCGTATAACACGCCCTCCGGTTTAAGGCCGCCTTGTTGCAGTGCCTGTTCCACCCGGGTGATCATGGAGCTGTCCACTTTCACGGTGGCTTTTGCGCTGCTGACCTGGACCGCGGGCGACTCGCCAAAGAAGTTCGGTACTGTATATAGCGCGCCGAAAACCAGTGCAATGACGATGAGAATGTATTTCCAGAGGGGGTAACGATTCATAGTGGTTCAGCGTTTGGTGTTGGGTATCGGCATTTACTTTACATCAGGCGGTTCGCGGATTTCCCGGCGAACCCTCCAGTCCGACCCAATTAAAGCGATTTAATTGTGCCTTTTGGCAGCAGCGTGGCCACTGCGGCTTTCTGCACCAGGATCTCGGTGCCGTTCGCCACTTCCAGCGTGACATAGCCGTCGGCCACTTTTGTTACTTTACCGACGATGCCGCCGGCGGTAACGACTTCATCGCCCTTCGCGAGCGACTCCATCATGGCCTTCGCCTCTTTCTGCCGCTTCATCTGAGGACGAATCATCAGGAAATAAAGAACCACGAACATCAGGATGATGGGCAGAAAACTCATCAGGCTGCTTTCGACGCCGCCTGCGGCGGTTTGTGCATAGGCGTTGGAAATGAACACTGTAAAACTCCCGTTTGTTGTTGTGAATAACCCGTGATTCTAGCATCGCATCTCAACGAGGCAGTGAGGCATCAGGTGCCGCGCGCGCGATCCGCCTTGAATTGCACCGTAAATGCCTGGAAGCGGTCGGCGTCGATCGCCGCCCGCATTTCGCGCATCAGCTGCAGGTAGTAGTGCAAATTATGGATCGTGTTGAGACGGGCGCCGAGGATTTCGCCGGCGCGATGCAAATGATACAAGTAGGCGCGCGAGAAGTTGCGGCAGGTATAACATTCGCAGGTCTCGTCGAGCGGCCGGTCCTCATCCTTGTAGCGCGCATTCTTGATCTTGATGTCGCCGAAGCGTGTGAACAGCCAGCCGTTGCGCGCATTACGTGTAGGCATGACGCAGTCGAACATATCAACGCCGTTGGCGACGCCGGCCACCAGGTCCTCGGGAGTGCCGACGCCCATCAGGTAATGCGGCTTGTCCGCCGGCATGCGTGGGCCGACGTGCTCCAACACGCGCAGCATTTCTTCTTTAGGTTCGCCCACGGAAAGACCGCCGATCGCGAGGCCCTCAAAACCAACCTCCTGCAAACCGGCCAGTGACTCGTCGCGCAGATGCTCGAACATGCCCCCCTGCACGATGCCGAACAGCGCGTTGGGATTCTCTCCCTTGTCAAATTCATCACGCGAGCGCTTGGCCCAGCGCAGCGACATGCGCATGGAATCCGCAGCCTCCTTTTCCGTCGCCGGCCGGCCGTCGATCTCATACGGCGTGCATTCGTCGAATTGCATCACGATGTCGGAATTGAGCGCGCGCTGCACCTGCATCGACACTTCGGGGGACAGGAACAGCTTGTCGCCATTGATCGGCGATGAAAACTTGACACCTTCTTCGGTGATCTTGCGCATTGCGCCCAGCGAGAACACCTGGAAGCCGCCGGAATCGGTCAGGATGGGTTTGGTCCAGCCCATGAACCGGTGCAGCCCTTCGAATTTTGCCAGGACGTCAAGACCGGGCCGCAGCCAGAGGTGGAAGGTATTGCCGAGGATGATTTGCGCGCCAACTTCTTCGAGTTCGACCGGCGACATCGCCTTGACCGTACCGTAGGTGCCGACCGGCATGAAGATCGGGGTTTCAACTACGCCATGATTCAGGGTCAGGCGGCCGCGACGGGCCTTGCCGTCGGTTTTGATAAGTTTGAAATTAAGCATTGTTCTCTGTTCGTGTTAGCAGCATCGCATCGCCATAACTGAAAAACCGGTAACGCTGCGCAATCGCGTGCGCATAGGCGGCACGGATATGCCGATAGCCGGCGAAGGCCGACACCAGCATCAACAGCGTCGATTTTGGTAAGTGGAAATTGGTGATCAGGCGGTCTACGGTTTTAAAGGTATAACCCGGCGTGATGAAGAGCGCGGTGTCCGCACTGCCCGCTTGCAGCGGTCCAGTCTGCGATGCCGATTCGAGCGCACGCATGCTGGTCGTGCCGACCGCCACCACGGCGCCTCCGGCGGCTTTGGCAGCACGGACCGCATCGACCGTCTCCTGCGAAATCGTGTACCACTCGGTGTGCATCTTGTGTTCGGTCAGATTCTCGGTGCGCACCGGTTGAAAGGTGCCGGCCCCGACATGCAGCGTGACGAACGCGAAGCGCACGCCTTTCTTGCTTAACGCATCGAGCAGCGCCTGATCGAAATGCAGGCCCGCAGTCGGCGCGGCCACGGCGCCCGGCTGCTTTGCATAGACTGTCTGATAACGCTTTTCGTCGAATTCGTCAGCATCATGTTCGATGTACGGCGGCAGTGGCAGGCGGCCATGTTGTTCGATCAAATCAAATACATCCGATGGAAACTGCAGGGTATAAAATTCGCCCACCCGACCACCTACTGATACATCGAATGCATCAGCAAGGCGGATCGTGCTGCCGGGCTGCGGCGACTTGGAAGCGCGAACCTGCGCATGCACGGTCCGGTTATCGACCACGCGTTCGACCAGGACTTCCACTTTGCCGCCGCTAGCCTTGATGCCGAAAAAGCGGGCCTTGAGTACCCGGGTGTCGTTGAATACCAGCAGATCGCCCGGTTGCAAAAGCGTGACGATGTCCGCAAACGCGCGGTCTGCCAGGGCATCGCCGTCAACCTGCAACAGGCGCGAAGCGCTGCGCTGCTGCAGCGGCGTTTGTGCGATCAACTCCTGCGGCAGGTCAAAATCGAAATCGGAAAGCGAATACATGTATAGGATTGGTATCGGAGTATGCCGGGAACTGCTATCGTTACATCTTTGGCAATATTGCCATCCCCAACCGTTGAACAAACCCGCTATTTTACGCCCTGCCGCCCCGATTAAGCGACATGCCTTCACTGAAGCAAAAGCCTGCAAAACCTGACAGTCCGGCCAAGCCCGCCAAGGCGGCGAAGACCGGCCAGAACAAACTCGAGAAGCTCGGGCTGCGCACCGCGATGGACCTGGTGCTGCATCTGCCTATGCGTTATGAAGACGAGACCCGGATCGCGCCGATCCGCCAGGCCGGGTTTATCGGGTCCAGTCCGGTTCAGGTCGAAGGTCTGATCACGTCCTGCGAAATCCAGTACCGTCCGCGGCGCCAGCTGGTAGCCACCATCGCCGATGACTCCGGCCAGCTGGCAATGCGCTTCCTGAATTTTTACGGCAGCCAGGTCAAGCAGCTGGCCGAAGGAGCACGGGTACGGGCGCGCGGCGAGGTTCGGAATGGGTTCTTCGGCGCCGAGATGGTTCATCCGACCTACAAGATCGTCGAAGAAGGCGAGGCGCTGCCGACCGCGTTAACGCCGGTCTATCCATCAGGCGAGGGTTTGCCGCAGTCCTATCTGCGCAAGGCGATTGCGGGTGCGCTGACCCGTATTGACTGGCGCGACACGCTTCCGGAATCGATGCGCAACGCCTTAGATCTGCAGGCATTTGAGCCCGCAGTACGGCTGCTGCATAATCCGCCCGCCGATGTAGACGAAAATGCATTGGCCGACCGTTCGCATCCGGCCTGGACGCGCATGAAGTTTGACGAACTGCTGGCGCAGCAGCTTTCCATGAAGCGCGCGCAGTCCGCGCGCCGCGCCAAAGGCGCTGTCGCGTTGCCGACCGTGGGCGATCTCTCCCATGCTTTCCTTGCCACCTTGCCCTTCAGGCTGACCGGAGCGCAGCAGCGCGTGCTGGACGAAATCCGCACCGACCTGCGCGAATCGTTCCCGATGCAGCGGCTGCTGCAAGGCGACGTCGGCAGCGGCAAGACGGTGGTGGCAGCACTGGCGGCGACGCAAGCGATCGACAGCGGCTTCCAGGCGGTGCTGATGGCGCCGACCGAGATCCTCGCCGAGCAGCACTTCCGCAAAATCGCCATGTGGATGGAGCCGCTCGGAGTGCAGGTCGCGTGGCTGACCGGCAGCCTGAAAAAGAAGGAGAAAACCGCTGCGCTGGCAAGCATCGAATCCGGTGAGGCGCGACTCGTGATCGGCACCCATGCGCTGATCCAGGAAGGCGTGGAGTTTGCCAAGCTCGGTCTGGTGATCGTCGACGAGCAGCATCGGTTCGGTGTCGGCCAGCGGCTCGCATTGCGCAACAAGGGCCTGGACGACACGGCGCATAACACGCAAACTGTTCCGCACCAGTTGATGATGTCGGCGACGCCCATTCCGCGCACACTGGCGATGACGTACTACGCCGACCTCGAAGTCTCCGTCATTGACGAGCTGCCGCCGGGACGCACACCGATCGTCACGCGCATCATCGATCAAAAACGGCGTGACGAAGTGATCGGGCGGGTGCACGCCGCGGCGCAGGAAGGTAGGCAAGCCTATTGGGTGTGTCCGCTGATCGAGGAGTCGGAGGCGTTGCAACTGCAAACCGCTACAGACACGCACGCCACACTGGTGGAAGCGCTGCCGGACTTGCAGGTAGGCCTGGTGCACGGCCGCCTGAAGCCGGCCGAAAAACAGACGGTGATGGACGCCTTCATCCGCGGCGAGATCCATGTGCTGGTCGCCACCACCGTGATCGAGGTCGGGGTGGACGTGCCGAACGCGTCGTTGATGGTGATCGAACACGCGGAGCGGTTCGGCCTGTCGCAACTGCACCAATTGCGCGGCCGGGTCGGGCGCGGTTCGGCGGCAAGCGTTTGCTTGTTACTTTATCAAAGCCCGCTCGGACCTGTTGCCAGGCAACGCCTGATGACAATGCGGGAAACCACCGACGGCTTTGAAATTGCCCGCCGCGACCTCGAAATCCGCGGGCCGGGCGAATTCCTCGGGGCGCGGCAATCGGGCCAGGCCATGCTGCGTTTTGCCGACCTGCAGACGGACCAATGGCTGGTGGAGAAGGCGCGCGATGTCGCGCAAACACTGCTACGGGACGATCCGGCCACAGTGGAGGCGCACCTGGCGCGCTGGCTGGGCGGACGGGAAGAATTCCTGAAGGTTTAGCGCACCCGCGGGCCTGCGCCGGTCCGCAATGGCCGCTCCAATCCGGCCGCCGCATTTTCTATATACTATCTTCCCAGTGTCTGATTCGTCCTGTCTCCGGCCGGGATGCCCTGACTGTTCCTCTTGCGAAAAGATTTGTATGACCTTGACTGAACTCAAATACATCGTCGCCGTCGCGCGCCAAAAGCATTTCGGTCATGCTGCGGAAGCTTGCTTCGTCGCACAACCGACGCTGTCGGTGGCAATCAAGAAACTGGAAGATGAACTCGGCGTCGTGATCTTCGAACGCGGCGGCACGGAAATTTCGATGACTCCGCTGGGCGCCCAGATCGTGGCGCAGGCTGAACGAGTGCTCGAGCAGACTGCTGCCATCAAGGAGATTGCGAAACAGAACAAAGACCCGCTGGCGGGTCCGCTGCGGCTCGGCGTGATCTACACCATCGCCCCTTACCTGCTGCCGCCACTGGTCAAAACCATGATCCAGCGCGTGCCGCAAATGCCACTGGTCCTGCAGGAAAATTTCACCACGCGCCTGATCGAACTGCTGCGCCAGGGCGAACTGGATGCAGCGATCATGGCCCTGCCCTTTTCGGACCAGGGCCTGATGGTGCAAGCACTGTACGACGAGCCTTTCGTTGTCGCGATGCCCAGTCATCACTCATGGGCAGGCCGCGACACGATCGCCGCGGAAGAATTGAAAACGGAAACCATGCTGCTGCTCGGCAACGGCCATTGCTTCCGTGACCAGGTGCTGGAAGTCTGCCCCGAGATGTCTCGCTTTTCGACCACCGGCGACGGCATCGCCCGCACCTTCGAAGGCTCCTCGCTGGAAACCATCCGTCACATGGTCGCTTCCGGCATCGGCATCACGGTGCTGCCGAACGCATCGATACGTGACATGCAGGCGACCGACGGCATGCTGCGTTATGTGCCGTTCGCACACCCCGCACCTTCACGCCGCGTGGTCATCGCATGGCGCAAGAGCTTCACCCGCCGTGCAGCGATCGAAGCAGTGCGGGATGCGGTTCTTTCCTCAGAACTGCAGGGCGTGTCGATGCTGGACGAACCGGAAGTCGTCGAAGCATAGGTTATTAATCCAGCCGCCGCGTCGTTTGCGCATCGAACCAGTGCACCGACGTGGCGTCAAAGCCTGCCGTTACGCTCTGCCCCGCCGCGACGTCTGCTCCGGCCGGCGCGCGAATCACCACGGATTGGCCTCCGGCATCCGCATGAATCAGCACATCGGCGCCAAGCGCCTCGACCATTTCCACCTGTAGCGACAAACCGGGCTTGCCGAGAATGAGATGCTCCGGGCGCACGCCGAGTACGACCTCACGACCGGCCAACGCGCTGTTTGCGGTTGGCAGCGCAATGGCGGCGCCACCAGGCTCGAAATGCATACCGTCTCCGCTTACTCTTCCCTTCAGCAGGTTCATCGGCGGCGAACCGATGAAGCTGGCCACAAAGGTCGTCGCCGGCTTCCCGTAGACTTCGGCCGGGGTGCCGATCTGCTCGGCACGCCCGGCGTTCATCACGATCATGCGCTGCCCAAGCGTCATCGCTTCCACCTGGTCATGGGTCACATACAAACTCGTCGTGCCCAGCGCCCGGTGCATTTTCTGGATCTCAAGCCGCATCTGGACGCGCAGCTTCGCATCCAGGTTCGATAGCGGCTCATCAAACAGGAACACGGCCGGCTCACGCACGATGGCGCGACCCATCGCCACCCGCTGCCGCTGGCCGCCGGAAAGCTGGCGCGGCGTGCGTTGCAACAGTGCGCCAAGCTCGAGGATCTTGGCTGCCTTCTGCACACGGGTCTCAATGTCCTGCTTCGAAAAGCGGCGGATCTTGAGACCGTACGCCATGTTGTCGTAGACGCTCATGTGCGGATACAGCGCATAGTTCTGGAACACCATCGCGATGTCGCGGTCCTTCGGCTCCAGTTCATTGACGACGCGATCGCCGATGACGATGTCGCCGCCAGTGATCTCTTCGAGGCCGGCGACCATCCGCAACAGCGTGGACTTGCCGCAACCAGATGGCCCGACCATCACGATGAATTCACCGTCGTCGATATCCATCGAAATGCCGTGGATGACATCGACGGATTTGGCGCCGTTGCCGTAGGTTTTTGTAATGTTTTTTAAGTGGACTTGTGCCATATCATTTCTCTGAATCGACCAACCCTTTTACGAACCATCTCTGCATGATGACCACAACCAGTCCGGGCGGTAGCATCGCCAGGATCGCCGTCGCCATCACCATATTCCATTCCACGGCGGCGTCGCCGCCCGCGATCATCGACTTGACGCCGATACCGATCGGATACATGTCCTGGCCGGTCGCCACCAGCAGCGGCCACAGATACTGGTTCCAGCCGTAGATGAACATGATCACGAACAGCGCAATCACATTGGTGCGCGACAGCGGCCACAAAACGTCCTTGAAAAAGCGCAGTGGTCCGGCGCCATCTATGCGCGCTGCTTCCGCCAACTCATCTGGCACCGTAAGGAAAAACTGGCGGAACAGGAAGGTGGCGGTGGCCGAAGCGATCAGCGGAATAGTCAGGCCGGCGTAGGAATTCAGCATCCCCAGATCCGACACGACCTGATAGGTGGGCGTGATGCGCACCTCGACCGGCAGCATCAGCGTGACGAAGATCATCCAGAAGAAAAACGACCGGCCCGGAAAGCGGAAATAAACGATCGCGAACGCGGACAGCATCGAGATCGTAATCTTGCCGATCGCGATAACCAATGCCGATACCAGGCTCACCCACATCATGCGTCCGACCGGCGGCGCCGAAATATAACCGGATGCGCCCTGGGTGAGGACTGCCGCATAGTTTTCGAAAAAATGCGTACCCGGCACCAATGAAATTGGCGCCAACGCAGCCTGCTCCGCAGTCTGCGTGCTGGCGACGAACGCGACGTAAATGGGGAAGGCGACTATCACCACGCCAAGGATCAATACGAGATGGCTGATGAAGTCGAGGATAGGACGTTTTTCAATCATGAGTACTGCACTTTCTTCTCAACATATTTGAACTGCACGATGGTCAGCACGATAACGATCGCCATCAGTACCACCGATTGCGCCGCGGAGCTTCCCAGGTCGCCGCCCCTGAAACCATCCTGGAACACCTTGTACACCAGGATCTCGGTGTCCTTGCCTGGACCGCCATGGGTAGTCGCCTCGATGATCGCAAAGGTGTCGAAGAACGAATAGACGATGTTGATCACCAGCAGAAAGAAGGTGGTCGGCGACAGCAACGGGAATACGATCGTAAAGAAGCGCCTGACCGGTCCGGCGCCGTCAATGGCGGCCGCTTCGATCAGCGACTTCGGGATCGATTGCAGTCCAGCGAGGAAGAACAGGAAGTTGTAGCTGATCTGCTTCCATATAGCCGCTATCACGATCAGGGTCATCGCGTGACGCCCGTTCAACAGGTTGTTCCATTCAATACCGATAGCGCGCAGCGCATGCGCGACGATGCCGAGCGTCGGACTCATCATGAACATCCACAGAACGCCGACCACCACCGGCGACACGGCATAGGGCCAGATCAGGAATGTCTTGTAAACTGCCGCGCCCTTCACGATGCGATCGGCAAACACCGCGAGGATGAGCGCAAGCGTCAACCCGAAGAAGGCGACCAGCACGGAAAAGAGTGCGGTGGTCTTGAAAGACTGGAGATACAGCTCGTCTTTGAAAAGGTACTCGAAATTCTCGAACCAGACGAACTGCGAGGAGGTACCGAAAGAATCCTGTATCAGTACGGACTGGTACAACGCCTGTGCCGCCGGCCAGAAGAAGAACAGCAGGGTGACAATGATCTGTGGTGCGACCAGCGCATAGGGAAGCCAGGCTGATTTGAAGCGCGCGCGTTTTTCCATTATTGATTTTGTGCGTGAACGGAACGCGCCCCCTCCCCTCTGTCGGGTGAGGAGGCGCATTGCGTTCGGTTACCTGTTTTGCCTTATTGATCCTTCAGCAAATGGATGGCAACCGCGGTTGTCATCCATTTGCTGCTGATCGCTCCCCTCTCCCCCAGCGGGGGTGGGGGTGGGGGGTGAGGGACTGAGCTTTCGTTCCCTCACTCCCTCACTAAAAGCTCAGTAGAAGTGAGCCTGGCGGCCCTTACTTATTGGCGCGCTCGAACCGCACCAGCAACTCATCACCGCGTTTGACCGCGGTATCAAGTGCTTCCTTAGGCGTCTTGGTGCCGTTCCAGACCTGCTCCAGTTCCTCGTCAACTACGCCTCGGATCTGGACCAGGTTGCCGAGGCGGATGCCGCGGGATTTATCGGTTGTCTTGACGATCATCTGTTGTACCGCAACGTC
Source organism: Burkholderiales bacterium (assembly GCA_039649305.1). Lineage (GTDB taxonomy): Bacteria > Pseudomonadota > Gammaproteobacteria > Burkholderiales > Burkholderiaceae_D > Noviherbaspirillum. Next base: position 941 of record JBBWZW010000454.1, on the reverse strand, counting down.
AGGTCCGGGCGTCTTTTCATAGAAACCGGACTTCTTAGTCATATCGTAGGCCGCCGTCGTGATCGGCAGGTAGCCGGTTTCCTGGTGCCACTTCGCCTGGATCTCCGGCTGCGACAGGAACTTGAAGAAGCGGGCTACGCCTTTGTATTCTTCATTCTTCTTGCCCGACATGACCCACAGCGATGCGCCGCCGATGACGGTGTTCTGCGGCGCACCCTTCACATCGTTGTAATACGGCAGTTGCGCGACGCCATACTTGAATTTCGCATTCTTGGAAATGTTGGCGTAAGCCCCGCTGGACGAAGTCAGCATCGAGCACTCGCCGGAGTAGAACTTCGCTTCCGCTTCGTTCTTGCGGCCGGCATAGACGAAATAGCCCTGCTTGTGCCAGTTCGACAGGTTCTCGATATGCTTGACGTGCAGCGGGCTGTTGAACTTCAGGCGTGTGTCGAGGCCGCCGAAGCCGTTGTTTTTCGAAGCAAATTCAACGTTGTGCCACGCGGAGAAACTCTCCAGGTGCACCCAGGATTGCCAGCCAGTGGTGTACGGGCACTTCTCACCGCTGGCCTTCAGCTTGGCGGCGGCACCGGCAACTTCTTGCCAGGTGACCGGCGGCTTGTTGGGATCCAGCCCCGCTTTCGCGAACATGTCCTTGTTGTAATAGAACACGGTGGTGGAGCTGTTGAACGGGAAGGACAACATGTCGCCCTTGGGCGACGTGTAATAACCGGCGACCGCGGGCACATAGACCGACGCATCGAACTTTTCGCCGCCCAGCTTCATTACCTGGGTAACCGGAGTGATTGCACCCTTGGCATACATCATGGTGGCTGTGCCGACCTCGAACACCTGTTGGATATGCGGTGCATTACCGGCGCGGAACGCAGCAATCGCGGCCGCCATCGATTCTTCGTAATTGCCCTTGAAAACCGCATTGACCT
>JBBWZW010000453.1:0-4558 GCA_039649305.1 Burkholderiales bacterium | reverse complement strand
CTATGACATCGATCTGACCAAGTGCATATTCTGTGGATTCTGCGAAGAATCCTGCCCGGTCGATTCGATCGTCGAAACCAATATTCTCGAATATCACGGCGAAAAACGTGGCGATCTCTACTACACCAAAGAGATGCTGCTGGCCGTGGGTGACCGTTACGAAAAAGACATTGCTGCCGCTCGCGCAGCTGATGCGGCCTATCGTTAACCGATCGTGTGTTTGGTAAGTCTCGCTGGCGGGAGGCAAGCTATCCTGCGGCCGACTCTTTGGATTCATTATGGAATTTAAAACTGCTTTGTTCTACGCGTTCTCGGCGATCCTGATTTTCGCCGCGACCCGCGTCATCACAGACCGCAATCCAGTGCATGCCGCGCTGTTCCTTGTGCTGTCGTTCTTCTCCGCTGCCGGGATCTGGCTTCTGTTGAAGGCCGAGTTCCTGGCCATCGTGCTGGTGCTCGTGTACGTAGGCGCCGTGATGGTGCTATTCCTGTTCGTGGTGATGATGTTGGATATCAACATAGACAAGATGCGGGAAAACTTCTGGGGATATTTCCCGTTGGCCGCGACGGTGGGCGTGGTCATCGTGCTTGAAATGTCCGCTGTGCTGCTTCATGGCTTCTGGACTATCGAGCCGCAGGTGCCGGCAGCCGCGGCAAACATCGGCGACACCAAGGAATTGGGCAAGCTGATCTTTACCGAATACGTGTATGCATTCGAGATTGCCGCGGTGATCCTGCTGGTGGCGATCGTGGCCGCGGTTGCACTGACGATGCGCCGCCGCAAGGATACCAAGTACTTCAGTCCCTCGGACGCGGTCAAGGTCAAGCGCAACGACCGTATTCGCATCGTCAGCATGAAGTCCGAATCCGTGCGTGCCAATGGCAACGGCGGTAATGGCGATGCCGGCGGTAATGCGCAACCCGCATCTGCGGCAGCAGAAAAACAATAGGGCAGGGCACATCATGGTTTTATCGCTTGCACACTTTCTGATCCTGGGCGCAATCCTGTTTTCGATCTCCATCGTCGGCATTTTCCTCAATCGCAAGAACATCATCGTGTTGCTGATGGCCATTGAGCTGATGCTGTTGGCGGTGAACATGAATTTCATCGCCTTCTCCCATTACCTGGGAGATGCGGCGGGACAGGTTTTCGTTTTCTTCATCCTTACTGTGGCTGCCGCGGAATCCGCGATTGGTCTTGCCATCCTGGTGGTGCTGTTCCGTAATCTGGACACCATCAATGTGGAAGACCTCGACAGTCTCAAAGGTTAATTACAAAAACATCGTAAGGGCAGGCTATGGCGGGTCAACTCAACCCCAACCTTCTACTCGCGGTGCCATTGGCACCGCTCGCAGGCGCCGCAATTGCGGGCCTGTTAGGTACGAAGTTCTTCGGCAACAAGGTCGGTCGCGCGACAACAACCACGGTAACGATACTGGGCGTGCTGATCGCGTTCATTATTTCGATCCAGACCCTGTTCGCGGTCATGGATGGCGCTACCTTTAACGGTACCGTCTATCGCTGGATGACTGTCGGCGGCGTCAACTTCGAAATCGGCTTCCTGATCGACAGCCTGACCGCGATGATGATGTGCGTGGTGACCTTCGTGTCGTTGATGGTGCATATCTACACAATCGGCTACATGGCGGAGGACGACGGTTACAACCGCTTCTTCTCCTACATTTCGCTGTTCACCTTTTCGATGCTGATGCTGGTGATGGGCAACAACTTCCTGCAACTGTTCTTCGGTTGGGAAGCGGTCGGCCTTGTCTCCTACCTGCTGATCGGTTTCTGGTACACGCGGCCGACCGCGATATTCGCGAACATGAAAGCCTTCCTGGTCAACCGCGTGGGCGACTTCGGCTTTATCCTCGGCATCGGCTTGTTGCTGGCCTACGCCGGCTCGATGAACTACGCCGACGTGTTTGCGAAGAAAGAACAGCTCGCCCAGCTGACCTTGCCGGGCACTGACTGGCAATTGCTGACGGTCGCCTGTATCTGCCTGTTCATCGGCGCCATGGGTAAATCCGCGCAATTCCCGCTGCACGTCTGGCTGCCGGATTCGATGGAAGGCCCGACACCGATTTCCGCGCTGATTCACGCGGCAACCATGGTCACCGCAGGGATCTTCATGGTCGCCCGCATGTCCCCGTTGTTTGAACTGAGCGACACCGCATTGTCTTTCGTGCTGGTCATCGGTTCGATCACCGCGCTGTTCATGGGCTTCCTCGGCATCATCCAGAACGATATCAAGCGGGTTGTCGCTTATTCCACGCTGTCGCAGCTCGGCTATATGACCGTCGCGTTGGGTGCATCGGCTTATTCGATCGGTGTATTCCACCTGATGACCCACGCGTTCTTCAAAGCGTTGCTGTTCCTTGCGGCGGGCGCGGTCATCATCGGCATGCACCACGACCAGGACATCCGCAACATGGGTGGTCTGCGCAAGTACATGCCGATCACCTGGATTACCTCCCTGATCGGTTCGCTGGCCCTGATCGGTACGCCGTTCTTCTCGGGCTTCTATTCGAAGGACAGCATTATTGAAGCTGTGCATGCGACGCACATTCCCGGCGCCGGCTTTGCCAACTTCGCGGTGCTGGCCGGCGTGTTCGTGACTGCCTTCTACTCGTTCCGCATGTACTTCCTGGTATTCCACGGTGAAGAGCGTTTCGGCAAGCCGCATCCCGGCGAGCATCAGGATCATAGCCATGATGAACACAGCGATGAAGCGCACCACGGCCTGGCGCCGGGTGAAAAACCGCACGAGGCGCCCTGGGTTGTCACACTGCCGCTGATCCTGCTGGCGATTCCTTCTGTGCTGATCGGTTTCCTGACTATCGGACCGATGCTGCACGGAGATTTCTTCAAGGACGCCATTTTTGTCAGCGATAAGCATCCGGCGATGACAGAACTGACCAGCGCGTTTCACGGCGCGACGGCGATGGCCCTGCATGGGCTCACTACGGCGCCGTTCTGGCTGGCGCTGGCCGGTGTAGTCTCCGCATACTATTGCTACATGGTGAATCCGCGCGTGCCGGCATGGTTCTACGCCAAATTCCGCGCGATTCATACGCTGCTGGACAACAAGTACTACATGGACGCGATTAACCAGGCTGTGTTCGCCGGTGGCGCGCGCGTACTCGGCAACGGCCTGTGGAAGGTTGGCGACCGGACCCTGATTGACGGCCTGGTCGTCAACGGTAGTGCGAAACTCGTCGGGTGGTTCTCGACCGTGATCCGTCATGCCCAGTCGGGATACATCTATCATTACGCATTTGTGATGATTCTCGGTATTTTGGGTTTCCTGGTTTATTTCATGCCGTTCCCGTCGTTTGCCAAATAAGTTGGCGAAGCAAAACAAACTATAACCATGATGCAGTCAACTTTTCCTCTCCTGAGCCTCTCGATCTGGTTGCCGATCCTGTTCGGCATGTTGGTTCTCGCGGTCGGCCGCGACGAGAATCCCGGACTGTCACGCAGCCTCGCGCTGGTCGGTTCCATCGTCAGTTTTCTCGTCACCTTGCCGCTGCTGAGTGGTTTCGATAACTCAGCGCACGGCATGCAGTTCGTCGAGAAGGCGGCCTGGATCGACCGCTTCAACATCAATTATTTCCTGGGTGTGGACGGCATTTCGCTATGGTTCGTGCTGCTGACCGCGTTCATCACAGTCATCGTGGTGATCGCCGGATGGGAAGTGATTGAAAAGCGCGTTGCCCAATACATGGGCTCTTTCCTGATTTTGTCAGGCCTGATGATCGGCGTGTTCTGCGCGCTCGACGGCATGTTGTTCTACGTGTTCTTCGAATCGACGCTGATTCCGATGTTCATCATCATCGGTGTATGGGGCGGTGCGAACCGCGTCTACGCTGCGGTCAAGTTCTTCCTGTACACCTTGCTCGGTTCCTTGCTGACGCTGGTCGCGATCCTGTACCTGTACTTCAAGTCGGGCGGCAGCTTTGATATCCTGACCTGGCATAAACTGCCGCTGCCGCTGAATGCGCAGATCCTGATCTTCCTGGCGTTCCTGATGGCTTTCGCGGTGAAGGTGCCGATGTGGCCGGTGCATACCTGGCTGCCGGATGCGCACGTTGAAGCGCCGACCGGCGGTTCGGTGGTGCTGGCCGCAATCATGCTGAAACTGGGTGCATACGGCTTTCTGCGGTTCTCGCTGCCGATCGCACCGGATGCGAGTCATTCGTTGGCCGGATTCATGATCGTCCTGTCCCTGATCGCCGTGATCTATGTTGGCCTGGTCGCATTGGTGCAGACCGACATGAAAAAACTGGTTGCCTACTCGTCGGTTGCCCACATGGGTTTCGTGACGCTCGGCTTCTTCATGTTTAATGACATGGCAGTGCAGGGCGGTATCGTCCAGATGATCTCGCACGGCTTTGTGTCCGGCGCAATGTTCCTCTGCATCGGCGTGCTGTACGACCGCATGCACTCACGTGAAATTGCGCACTACGGAGGCGTGGTCAACACCATGCCGCGGTTTGCTACCTTCTTCGTGCTGTTTTCGCTTGCCAACTGCGGCCTCCCGGCCACCTCCGGGTT
>JBBWZW010000444.1:0-2529 GCA_039649305.1 Burkholderiales bacterium | reverse complement strand
GCGTGCGCGGATTGCGAATGGGTGGCGACGACTATCTTACCAAACCGTTTGCGATCGTTGAACTGGTCGCCAGAATAGAAGCGTTGCTGCGCCGGCCGGCAGAATCACGTGAGACGACGCTGCGGGTGGGGCCGCTGGAACTCGATCTGATCGAGCGCACTGCCAGACGCGGCGATCGCATGATCGATTTGCTGCCGCGCGAGTTTCGCTTGCTTGAATACATGATGCAGCGCAGCGATCAGCTGCTGACGCGGGCCATGCTGCTCGAGGAAGTCTGGAATTACAAATTCGTTCCTGCGACCAATCTTGTGGACGTGCATATGGGCCGTCTGCGTCATAAGGTGGACGGGCCTGACGAAGCCCCTATGATCCACAATGTTCGCGGTGCCGGGTTCATTCTTCGCATCGCGCCCTGACGTGTTTGCTCGCTCCGGCGGCCGTGCACTGCTAATCCTGTTGGGTTATGCTGGCGCCAGCCGAACACATCCGCGCCGCGGAAACCCAATGCGACGACCGGATTTCATAAGCTCGAACACCTTCCACTGGGCCCTCATGGTGGCCGGCGTGTTTGCGATTTTCGTTATCATGCTGTTCGGGTTCATCTATTGGAAGACCGACCAATACCTGATCGCGCGATCCGACAGAATGATCGCCAGTCAAATGAACGTTATTGCGGGTTTGTCCAGCGAACGGCGACTGGAGGCGCTCGATGAGCATCTGAGGCAGGATTCCCGGGGGGTTCAGTATGCCGGACTATTCGGTTCGGACCGTCAAAGGATTGCAGGCAATCTGGAAAGCCTGCCCCTTGAGCTCAAGATGGATAATTTGGTGCAAACCGTCTCGGTCGTCAGGATGGTTCCGACCGGACGAGAGAATCGGATGATCCGCGCGATCGCGCGGCGCCTGCCGAGCGGTGACGTGCTGGTTATCGGAAGAGAAGTCGACGAAATCAAGGAAATGTCCCACGTGGTCGGTGAGGCGCTCGCGCTGGGTCTGCTGCCGGGCTTTTGTCTTTGCCTGTTGGCCGGCGCGTGGCTGAGTGTGCGCGCGCAGAAGCGAGTCGAAGAGGTCAATCGGCGGGTTCAGCGCATCATCGCCGGTGATCTGCGGGAGCGGCTTCCGCACCGTACCGTCGACGAGCCGTTTTCGAAGCTCGCGGTCATCGTCAATGGCATGCTCGATGAAATGGAAACGATGATCCACGCGCTCGCCGGCGTCGGCAACGATATCGCCCACGACCTGCGGACGCCGCTGACGCGCGCGCGGCTCACCCTCGAACGCGGGCGCACCAACGCAGCCACTTTGGAGCAGCTTCAGGCCGTCGCGGACAAGGCGATCGTAGGTATTGATCAGTCGCTGGCGATCATCACGGCGCTTTTGCGCCTTGCGGAGATCGAAAACAGCCGGCGCTCCGCAGGTTTCGGCAGCGTCGCACTGCACGAAATGCTGCGGGAGGTGTGCGATATATACGAGCCGATCGCCGAAAACAAAAATGTTGCCTTGCACGTCCGGGTGACGGACCAACTCACGGTGCGCGGCGACCGGGACTTGTTGATCGAGGCGGTTGCCAACCTGGTCGACAACGCCATCAAATTTACGCCTGAAGGCGGGAAAGTGGACATGGAACTGTTACACGGCGATGCCGAAGCCATCGTGCGCGTAACGGATACCGGTTGCGGCATCAGTGAAAAGGAGCGCGAGGCTGTGTTGCGGCGCTTCTACCGTTCCGACAAAATGAGAAATACGGCGGGCGTGGGTCTTGGACTCAGTCTGGTTGCCGCGATCGTAAAGTTGCACGGCTTTCGGCTGGCGATCTTCTCTGGCTCGGGTTGCCGGGTGGAGATTATTTGTCCCGACCGGGAAGACGGGGTGAAAGAGCTGCCCCGGCTCGGCAAGGGGAGGGCCGCCAGCTGAAAATGCTACGGTTTGCCTTTGAAAAAAGAATGCGCCTGTCAGTAGATAGGACCTTGGTATTCGCCGGCGCGAGGACCCTCATTTCGAAAGCCTTCATCGTCGCGAAAGCTGTTGCCATAGCATTTGGCACCGATGCCCGAAGCTGTCGCCTCGCACTGCGCGTAGCTTGTGAAGCTGCAATTTGTTCCGTCTTCATCATATGACAGGCAGTAATACTCCCGGAGTGTGATGGGGCCGGCCTTTGCCGCTCCTGGCGTCGCGGTGAAACAAGTCGCGGGAAGTGCGATCGCTGAGGCCATCGCCATCATCGAAATCGTCTTCATGCTGGTCTCCAATAGCCAAGCTGCCCACCTTCAACATGCTGAGTTGCACCTGCGGCTGCGATTATAAAAAGATTCATACTGGCTTGCTCGCGTCGAGCCGTAGCGATGTGCGGTGATCATTGAAATTCACTCCTCGCCGCTGCCTGATTTTCGGTTTCAGCCCCGGTGTCATCAGATCTATCGCTCTAACTGCATCAACCGGGCGTGATCGGCGGGCCAAAAATGAAATCGTATTTAATGGAAACCGATATCGGCCAGCTTATGCTGCGAAGTTAGTCATGCACGCCGGGAG
>JBBWZW010000434.1:0-6085 GCA_039649305.1 Burkholderiales bacterium | reverse complement strand
TGGCCGGAAAGAACGTCGGCCGCTATCACCACGTCTGTGCATTCTTCGATAGGCGCGACGAAGAATACTCGGTGCTGGGATCGTTTTTCAAGGAAGGGCTCGAGTGGGGAGAAAAATCGGTGCATATCGTCGATCCCCATCTGACTACCGATCATGTCGAGCGTCTGAAGGAATGCGGGATCGATACTGACCACTGCCAGGCTTGCGGGCAACTCGATGTGCTGACCTGGGATGATGCCTACCTCAGCGGCGGCACGTTTGACCAGGAACGGATGTTGGGCGCGATTGAAGGCGTCCTGGCGGCGGGCCTTGAGGCCGGCTATCCAAAGATGCGGATCATGGGCAACATGAACTGGACACTCAAGGGCAATCCGGGCACGGAGCAAGTCATCGAGTTCGAGTCACGCGTCAACGAAACACTGGCTCGCAGCGGCCAGATGGCGGTCTGCGTTTATGATTCCGCAAAGCTTTCCGGCGCGATGATGATGGACATTTTGCGTTCGCATCCGCTAACGCTGGTCGGTAACGTGATCTATGAAAACCCGTTCTACACGCCGCCGGAGCAGCTATTGAGTGAAATAAGGTCCCGCCACAGGGACCGGAGCGGCGGCGTCGCAACTATTAAATGATTGAGCCCCGCGCGTCGCATGGGGACTCGCCGGACCAGGCAGGGGCGCTGATGCCCGCACAAGACATTGAAGCGTTGGCTGGCGTGGAACTGCAGACCTGTCTTCGCGACCTGATGGGTTTGCTGGCCTTGCCGTCACTGTGGAGCGGCAGGGATCCCGATGTAGTTCTTCGCATTCTCGCAGAAGCGCTTGAAGGCGTCCTCCCGATCGAGGTATGCCACGTCACGGCTATATTCGATGTCAACGAGCCGCCGCTTTCCTTGCTGCGAATCTCCGGACAAGTGGTTGAACCCGGCAGCACCGGATGGTTCGACTTTACGCATGTCCCTGTGTCAGCGCTGTCGCGCGAGCCCACCGTCACGATAGAGCGGACGCCGCTTGGCGAACTGCGCATCGCCCGCATCGCCATGAGTTACTCCGGTAACGCCGCCGTCCTCGCGATTGGGTCCGTCCGCGGCGACTTTCCCCGGCCTGGTGAGATTATTCTGCTCCGGGCAGCCGCAAGCCTTGCAGCCAGCGGCCTGAGGACGGCTCGCCTGGTGCAGGAGCGTGAGGACGCGCTACGGTCGAAGGACGAGTTCCTCGCCATGCTCGGTCATGAGCTGCGCAACCCGCTGGCGCCCATTGTTACTGCATTGGATCTGATCAAACTTCGCGCCGGCGGCCAATTGACGCGAGAACTGCAGATCATCGAACGGCAGGTAAGGAACATGACCACACTGGTCGATGACTTGCTGGATGTTTCGCGTGTCACGCGCGGCAAGATCGAGCTGAAGAAGGCGCCCGTGGACATTGCGTCTATCGTGTACAAGTCGATAGAGACGGCCAAACCTTTATTGGAGCGGCACGCCCATCATCTGCGCGTGGACATAGCCTGGCCCGTACCGATCGTTAACGCGGATCCGATGCGACTGTCGCAGGTGATCGCGAATTTGCTCGTGAACGCGGCGAAATACACCCAGCCCGGCGGTGACATAGTGGTGAAGGCGACGTCCGTCGCGGGCGCGATGGAGTTGTCGGTCAAGGACAATGGCATGGGCATCGATGCGAAGCTGCTGCCTCATGTCTTCGATTTGTTCCAACAGGGGCGCGTGACCATGGATCGTGCGGCCGGCGGTCTCGGCATTGGCCTTTCCATAGTCAAGTCGCTGGTAGGTCTGCATGGAGGCTCGGTTTCTGCCTATAGCGATGGCAGCGGGCGGGGGAGCGAGTTCATCGTCAGGCTGCCGTTATCGACAGTCCGGTCCACTGCAGCGGCCCCGGATGCCGTCGAAGTATCCGCGGTACCGCATGAAGGCAAGCCGCGCGAGCGGGTACTCGTGGTCGACGATAACCGCGATGCTGCGGAGATGGTGGTAGAGTTTCTGACAATGGCGGGCCATGAAGCAACGGTGGCGCATGACGCTCCGGAAGCGCTCGCGTTGAGCGAAAGTTTTCGACCAACCGTGGTCGTACTCGATATCGGCCTGCCCATCATCAACGGCTATGAGCTGGCCATCATGATGCGCGAAAAGTGGGTCAACAGCGGAAGCAACGACGTGCCGCGAATGATCGCGCTGACCGGCTATGGGCTTGCTCATGACCGGGACAAAAGCCGGGAAGCCGGGATAGCGGTCCACCTCGTGAAGCCGGTTCCGCTGGAGAGCCTGCTGGACGCCATGGAGAATCGATCCGCATCATTTGCCGTGTAACGAAGCGCGCAACTCCCTAAGGCGCCGCGCAGGAATAACTTGTGCAATTTGGCGGACGTAGCGGGATGCGATGCAAGGCGCGAGGAGGAGTCATGGCGAGCTATGGCGACGACGAGCAACACGTTCGCAAGAAAAAAGAAGACCAGGCTCTCTGCAGCGCGCCCGCTATGGCCTGCAAAATTGTGAAAGTTATTCCTGCGCGGTACCTAAGACACATCGGCTCCCGCAACCGTGTCGATACAGTGATCGGTGTAGCGTTGGGTTTCCTTCGTCAACCAAACCTACATCAAGCGCTCCCCCGCTCCACCACCTGAAACCCCACATCAACCACACGCTGCTCAACGTCCCGACCCTCAATCCGCTCAGTCAACATCGCCGCAGCCAGCTTACCAATCCTGGTGCCGTCGATGCGCATCGTCGTGAGCGGCGGATCGGTATCCTTCGCAAAGTTAAGATCACCATAACCAACCACGCGAAGACGACCCGGCACCGGCAAGCCTCTTGATCCCGCTTCAATCAACGCGCCCAGCGCGAGCGTGTCGGCGCCGCAGAAGATCGCATCGGTCTTTGGATGCTCCGACAAAAGGGTCGCCAATGCGCGGCGTCCATCCCCGAGATTGGCCGGAGATGCTATCGAATAGAGAGGCACGGCGGCGCCCGTAGCCTTTTGCATTTCATCTGCAAACGCCTTGCTGCGCGCGAGCGCACGTCGATCTCCCGGCGTGATCAAGGCCGGATGTCTCGCGCCCCGCGATTGCAAGTACTTTGCGGCCGCCTTGCCGACTTTCTGATGTGAGAAGCCGACCAGCATGTCGATCGGCGTCCGAGTGATATCCCACGTCTCTACGACGGGGATGTCCGCCGCCTGCAAGCGTTGGCGGGCGAGGGCGGTATGCATCACGCCGGTGAGGACAATGCCGGCGGGCCGTCGCCCGATGATCGCATCGAGCAGCGCGTCCTCGCGCGATTCGTCGTAGCCGCTCTGGCCGATCAGCAACTGATAGCCGGCCTCAGCCAGCGCGGTCGTAAGCGCTTCGGTGGTTTCCTGGAATACCGCTCCGCCCACGGCCGGAATCAGTGCGACGATCAAACGGCTGCGGTTGGACGCAAGCGATCCCGCCACCAGGTTCGGGACGTAGCCTGTTTCACGCACCGCGTCCTGCACCCGCTTCAAGGTTTCAGGCGATACCAGTTCAGGGGTGTTGAGCGCACGCGAAATCGTCACCTTTGTCACACCGACAAGATTGGCGAGTTCGCGCAGCGTTACTCCTCCCGTGCCACGCCGGGCGCGGCGCTGGCCATTGGGAGGAGGGGCTTCTTTAGATGGGCGTCTGGTCACGGGAACTCACTGTTGAAGCGGGCGATTGTAGCAATTATCAGGAAAGTGTATTACGATCCGAGTACCGATGTTACCGGTAACATTGAATGTGGCAAAGATCACAACACTGCTGACACGCACACCATCATGGAGACAAAAATGAGCAAATCCAGTTTCAATCAAAAGCGCAGGCAACTGATCCTCGGCGCGGCGGGCGGTCTCGCCGGCGCTGCCACAGGTGCATTCCCGTTGGCCGCGCTGGCCGACAGCAACTATCCCTCACGCCCGGTCACCTTCATCTGTCCGTGGCCTGCGGGCGGCACTGCTGATGCGACGATGCGTGTATTGATGCGCGAGATGGCCAAGCACCTCGGCCAGCCGGTGGTCTTTGAAAACCGCGCCGGGGCATCGGGCATGATAGGCGCACGCGCTATCGCCGCTGCGCAGCCCGATGGCTATACGATCGGGCAAATCCCGATTTCGGTTACGCGGTTCTCGCAATTGGGCAGCGTCACCTTTGATCCGCTGAAAGACTTCACCTATCTGGCACGTACTTCCGGGCAGACCTTCGGCATCGTTGTGCGCGCGGATTCGCGCTACAAGACGCTGGCCGACCTGGTGAACGACGCCAAAGCCAACCCCGGTAAAGTGAACTACGCCACATCGGGCGTTGCCGGCGCAACCCACGTCGGCATGGAAGAATTCTGCATGGCTGCCGGCATCAAAATGAACCATATCCCGTACAAGGGTGGGGCGCCGGCATTGGCTGACCTGCTGGGCGGACAGGTCGATGTACTGGCCGACTCCAGCTCGTGGGCGCCGCATGTCGAGCAGGGCAAGCTCCGCCTGCTGGCAAGCTGGGGCGAGCAACGTCCGCCGCGTTTCAAAGGCGCGCCGACACTGAAGGACGCTGGCTATGACGTTGTGGTCGATGCGCCCAACGGTGTTGGCGCACCGGCCGGCCTTGATCCCAAGGTCGAAGCAAAGCTGCGCGCCGCGCTGCGCAAGGCGGTGATGAGCGACGAGTTCAAACAGTCTTGCGACAAGATCGATGCGCCGGTGATGTATCTCGATGCCGCCGATTATCGCAAGTTCATCCTCGAACAATACGTACGTGAAAAACGCCTGATCGAGAAGCTCAACCTCAAAGAGCAGATCAAGAACGGATAACCACGTTTATAGAGCAGATACCAGATGACCATCGTTACTACCAAGGATTTTTCACGCCCACTGATCCGGCTTCATCAAGCGGACAATGTCCTGATCGCCAGGGAACCGCTGACGTTGGGACAGCAGATCGAGGTCGGCGGGGCTGCCGTACGCATGCGCGCGCAGATCCCGGCCGGACACAAGGTCGCAGCCGTTCGCATTTCGCGTGGCGAATCAGTGCGCAAGTACGATACGGTCATCGGGCTCGCGGCACGCGATATCGAACCCGGCGATCACGTCCATTCGCATAACATCGAGTTCATCGAATATGAGCGCGACCCGGGCTTCGGCCTGGATGTGCGTCCGGTCGACTATGTACCCGAGGCCGAGCGCGCAACCTTCATGGGCATCGTGCGCCCCGATGGACGCGTCGGCACACGCAACTTCGTCGGGCTGTTTTCATCGGTCAATTGCTCTGCGACCGTGATCAAGAAAATCGCGGAATGGTTTACACCGGAACGCCTGAAGGATTATCCGAACGTCGATGGTGTGGTCGCATTCGCTCAGACCAGCGGTTGCGGCATGTCTTCCCCCAGCTATCACTTCGATGTCCTGCGTCGCACGATCGCCGGCTATGTGCGCCATCCAAACCTCGCGGGCGCCCTGATCGTCGGGCTCGGTTGCGAACGCAACCAGGTCTCTGACCTGGTCGACTCGCAGCAGCTGACGCAAGGAGCGTTGCTGCGGACCATGGTGATGCAGGAAATGGGCGGAACGCGCGAGACGATCGAAGCCGGCATTGCGGCCGTGAAGGAAATGCTCCCGACCGCGAACGCGATACGCCGCCAGCCTGTGCCTGCAAGCCACATCAAGGTAGGCCTGGAGTGCGGCGGCTCCGATGGATTTTCCGGTATCACTGCCAATCCGGCGCTCGGCGCGGCAATGGATATCCTCGTGCGTCATGGCGGTACCGCGATCCTTTCTGAAACGCCGGAAATCTATGGCGTGGAAAACATGCTGACGCGTCGCGCCGTCACGCCGGAAGTCGGTCAAAAGCTGCTCGATCGCATCGAATGGTGGAAGGAATACACCCGCGGGCAGAACGGCCAGTTCAACGGCGTCGTCGGACCGGGCAACCAGCAGGGCGGTCTCGCCAACATTTTCGAGAAGTCGCTCGGCTCCGCCATGAAGGGCGGCACCACTCCTTTGCAAGCAGTCTATGAATATGCTGAGCCGATCGACAAGACGGGTTTCGTGTTCATGGATTCGCCGGGTTATGACCCGGTCGCATCCACCGG
>JBBWZW010000400.1:0-5991 GCA_039649305.1 Burkholderiales bacterium | reverse complement strand
GTCGAATATGCGGATGGCTTCGGCCTTGTGCGCGCGTCCAATACGACGCCGATGGTGGTGATGCGTTTTGAAGCAGAAACGGCAGAGTCATTGAAGCGTATTCAAGTCCAGTTTAGGAATGCGATCTTGGATGTCAGACCGAATGCAGTCCTGACATTCTGATAGCGATGGTGTACAGCAATCGCTTTGGCGCCGGTTGCTTACCCAATTGCGAATGCCGCGGGACGGCGATTTGGTAATGGGGATTTACATCGCTGTCGGCAACATGAAGCAGTATGTGGGAATACCGTCTATATATGCCTTGTAACGGCAGCAGCATGTGCTCGACATATTCTAAGGATCCGCGCAGGAATAGTTGTCATTTTCGCTCGTCGTAGCGGGCGCACTGCGCCGTTGCCCGCCACTACCAGTGCTCGCACTGTGGCGTGTCAAGCGCACCTAGCCTAGGGGTCGCCTAGTCTAGATAGACACCAGAAGACGCTGTAGTTAAATCAACGCAGATACCTTGATAACGGTCCCACTGGTGCGTCCCGCGCACCATTTCACCTCGCAAAGTTGAGGGTCGTCAGCCAACGGACCACCACTTTGGCAAGTGAAATGACGGCCGACGCTTTGTCAAACGACGTCACAGTTTGGATTCATCGGACGCTGGCTAGTCGCGTGCACTGCACCCCTTCCACTTGACGGAGCACAGGCTTGCAAGCCTGTGCCATTCCGCGGCCGGACAGCATGTTGTCCGAAACCCTCGTTATACCGCCCCCTGTAGAGCGCAGGTATCTACACAGTCGCAGCCGGGAACCCAGAGATGTTCCGCTACCGTTCGCCTATTCGGTCTTGTGCCCCAAAAAAGTCGAAACCGATGGTGACCTCCGCTCTTGGCGAGCGTCAGTGGCATTGGATTCCCGACAGCGCGGGAATGACAGTGGTATGCGAGACGTCAGGTACTTGTGTAGATACCTATGCTTGCAGGGTGAAGGGGTAACAGCGCGTGCCTCCGCGATCGGCTCGCCCCGATTGTGGTTAAACCTCAGTGGTTCGCGGGTGAGGGCAGGGGTGAGGGGGCGTTTGCCAATGGCGTCGCACCTGCGAGCACGATCATCCTAACTCCGCTCCGCGTCCGACGGATTGGCTTGCAAGCCAACCGGCTCCGGCAGCGGGAACTGTCGTTCGCGCAACACTTCCTTTGCCCCGGAGAGAGAGAGAGGGGACATCGCCCGCCCAGAGATCATGCCGCTCACCCCCACTACGGCAAACCACGCTTGTAAGCGCCGCACCGGCCGCGTACTGATCTGTAGCCGCAGCGCTGCAACGGCCCTGATCTCGCTCTTTGCATAGGCCTCAATAATCTTGGCGCGGTCCAGCTCCTGCATGTGATGCTCCCGATTCTGCTCACACTCGACTTCAAACGGTTCTGGATCGGCAGTATGAACTAACTAGCAAAAAGCGGACATTTCTACTTTGCTAGAACCGGACATTACTACTTTGCTCTGACAGGGGTGGGCAAGACGTTCGCAAACAACGAAATAGGATCACGCTCTCTGCACTTCACCCGCTATGGCCGGCAAAAACAACCTATCGTTGCGCGGGTCCAAAGTAGCGTTGATTTGTGTTTCTTAAGCCCTACAGGGGCATCTTCTGCCATCGACAGCACCAAGGCGCGCGTGAAGGTTGTGCGGGGTGACTGCGATTCGCGGCGCTCGCCGCGGTCAACATAGCCAAGGTGAGGCGACTAGCGTGATATGTAATCTCTCAATGGAGCCCAACGGTTCACGTGACACAAGTAGCTTCGCGCTCTTGTCAAAAGAGTTGAACATCCACGAACGGGCGGCTCCAGAGGCTCCCAGTGCCCAGTGTATACCGACGTCCCTGGTGCCTTTCGGAGGTGCGGATGAAGCAGGTGCCGGCGGTTGCGGGCTCTAAGATGATAGAGGGTGGGTCTGATACTTCCTCAGAAGGAATTCTGCGAGTGACGTGACATGATGGAAAAAATACGGGGGCCGCGCCCCCGTACACGAACGGCATGGCGTTCGTCTCTACGCTATTTCGCCCGAGTGCAAAATTAAGCGGCTACCAGACCAGCGGAACCGGTCGACTTGCGGCGACGCGCGATCAGGCCCAGCAGGCCGAAACCGCCGAGCATCATCCCCCATGTGCTGGGTTCCGGAACCGGCGAGATGTTGATGTTGCCGCCGAAGCTGCCGCCTGACGTGCCCAGTACTTTCCCTTCCACTGCCAAGGTGTATGCACCGTTCGCCAGGTTGGCGAAGGACAGCGACCAGCTATCCAGCACTCCCGATGCGCCTTGCATGCCGGCGGCGAGGGGGGTGTTTCCGGAATACAAACTGATCCCGGTGATGTCCAGATCGAATTTCTTCTTGGTCGCTACGGAGATCAGGCCGGCGTCGAAATCCGACAAGCCACCGACGGTGAAAGTAAACTGATCCAAAAATGTTTTACCGGTATCGACTGCCGTAAACATATCGTCGAATCCAGATGTACCGTTCACAAGATTAACGAAGTGCGTACGTGTGATGTCTGCTGCGTGAGAGACTTGGCAAAGCATAACCAAGCTCGCCAAGGCCAGTCCTGCAAAGACCTTGAATGCAACTCTCTTCATGGTTTTATTCCCCTAGAAATTGCTATCTACTAGGTCGCATATAGATAGCCGGATGATCAATCAGAACTCCTGTGGCGACTCACAGTATTGCATGTTTCATAACTGGAGTTGTGAAACATGCAACGGTTGCGATGTTAGCATATTGCTAACAATGAGTTACAAGTTTGTTAATAATTTGCGGAAAGATGCCGGGCAATTCGTTAACAAATTGCGATTGAGTGCAGGTTGTATGAATGCAATCCTGCCAAAGACCAAGCGAGGTTCATCTCTCGATCGAGAAGTTAAACGCAGAGCTATTCCGGGATGGGATGTGACTAATAGCATGGCCCCATATGCACTTTACGGTGTTCGGCAATTCATGGCGGCATCATGGCGAAGTGGTCATGATCACTGCGCCCAGTGCCCCTGGTGTCACTTACTTCATCGAACGCTCAGTCGTGTATTTCAATAAAATTTTGAATTCATCACCGTCCGCCTGCCTAAGCCATTCAAGCGCAAGACTTTCGCCTATGCGATCGAGGTATTCCCTGACAAGCGGATCTATCTCGCTGACGATGCGCATGTTCAATGCAAGCTCTTCTTCGTATAGCTTGTCGGTTTCCTGGCTTTGGTTCCATCCACGCCGCTCCGCAATGACAGCAGCCTCAATAAGGGCATTTCGGGCAGGAGCATCGAGCTCGTCGAATATGCGCTTGTTCATAAAAACGATGTTTTTCGGAATCCATGCCTGCACCTTGTAGTAGTACTGGAGCTTGGACCAGGCTTTTGTTTCCACTCCGGTCCAGCTGGACGTCAGCATTAAGTCCAACCCGTCCTCGGCAATGACTTTTGGGAGATCGACCACCTGTACTGTGACAGGCTGAGCGCCGATCAACTCCGCGATACGGTAAGTTGCGGGGTTATAACTGCGCATACGGAGTCCCTGAAAATCACGCACGGATACAATCGGATTTCTGGAGTAGAAATTTTGCGGTGGCCAGGGAACCGCATAGAGCAACTGCAACCCACGCTCCGCCAAACTTTTTCCCACAGCGTCGCGCGAAATGTCCCATAACCTGCGCGCATCCTCGTAGCGGGAAACGATGAAGGGTAGTGCGTCTATTCCGCACAGTGGGCAGTCGTCCGCAAGACTCGACATGATGACTTCACCGGCCTCTACCGCGCCTTTGCGCACAGCAGAAGTGATTTCGGTCGGCTGGACCAGTGAGCCGTTCGGGTGAATTCGTAGAGTGAGCTGCCCGTTCGTGGACTGGGCGATGTCGTCTGCATACTTTTGGAGATTTTGCGTGTGGAAGCTGTCGGCCGAATAAGCCGTCGCAATATTGATGTCGATGCCTGACGCTTGCGCGTGCGTATGCATGAACAAGACCATGCAAACTGCATGGATCACCATGCGGCCGATGTGCGACTTCATTGACACCCCCCAGGATTTTTGTCGCATCATAATCGGCGGGTTGACAAACGGTCAACATAATCCGCGTCGAAACTGAGCATCAGATTGTCGACTTGCCGAACGGAACAAAAACCTGCTGGCCCGGTCTTAGGTCAATGGTCTGGCAATCCAGAATGTGTGTAGAGGGCGAAAGTGATGAAAATGTATTTTAAGTGGCGACTCAAAAATATCAGGGCTGAGATCGTGGCCTTGAAGAGGGAAATCAACTCGCCGTTGTCGGATAACTATACCAATCATGCCCGCTTGCGCAGCCTGACCAGATTGGAAGAGCGGTTGCAACAGCGACTGACGGGCGAGCCGGTCGCACCGGTTATTGGGTCCGGGCAAAAAGCTTAGTTTGCCGTTCGGACCGGTCGGGCCAAAATCGGATTACTGATGTTTTTTGCAATCACGCGGTACTAAGTGGGCTCGACCGGGACGCACACGCCCGGATCGACGAGTTATTTCTTCCGGGCTTTGCCTTTTTCAAGCACGGTTTTTACGACGGCGTTCCAGGCGACAGAGCCTGAATGCGGCGACGCGGTCGTCTCTTTCGATCGCGCTTTAACTTTTTTTGGTGAGGCGGCGGCTTGCACATGAGCAGGGCTGATTGACGCAGAAGTGTCTCGCGCTTTCTTTTTGAACGCCTCCCATGCTTTGTTCAGGTCATGGACCTCGTAGACCAGGCAGTCCCCGACCTTGATGCCCGTGCCATCAAGCTCCGGTTCGATGTATGTCTCGAACGAGCTACGGTCAATGCCAAAATACTGAACCGCCTCGCTTTTGTTGTAACAGCGTTTGTCTGCCATCAGATAAAAATTCTATAAAATCGGTTGAAGTCTCGGTACCCAGGCCACGCTGACGCTCAGCCAGAACTGACGGCAACATCGTTCTCCCGATATTCCCCACAGCGCTTCTCAGAAGTAGAGGTCGTCTGACCACTCGGACGACCTGCTTGTTCCTCATGGACTCGCAGGCGGTTTCGTTTTTTCGGAGTTCACCCCCAGGAAACACTTGTCAATCGTCAAAATGCTTATTATTAAAAGCCGCATGCCCTTGTATTTGCAGTGGTGAAGCTTATGCGCCAAAAGATCGAAAGCCAGGAATGGCGTTTCCGTGAGCAGATACCGACGCTCGAGGAACTCGAAAAGGAGTATCAGGTGTCGCGCATCACTTTGCGTGGCGCACTGAACCAGTTGGAAGAGCAGGGCATCGGTCGCCGTACACGTGGTCTCGGCACATTTGTCGCCAAGGATTTGTCGAAGCAGCGCTGGTTTAAGCTCGCGACCAGTTCCGACGAGTTGGTGGAAATCGTCGCGAACCTGAAGATCCGACTGCTCGCAATCGACGATGAATCCGAACACCCGTTGATTCCCGCATTCCCATTCGGCGAAGTGGGCCCGTCCTACCAACGCCTGCGGAGGGTGCACTACCATAACGACGAGCCCTATTGCCTGATCGAGATTTACCTCGACAAGAAGATCTTCGACTCGGATCCGGAAGCATATTCCAACACGCCTGTGGTCCCTCAATTGGCAGCCCGCAGGCCTGAGGCTCTCAGCAGCACCCAGAAACTGAGATTTACCGCATCAAGCGCAGCTTCGTTGAGGATGGCTTTGATGCAGCCTTGCACGAGGCGCATCGACCCGGCGGTCGTCGCAAACTATCAGGCAAGGAGGAAGCGTTGCTGATTGCGACGGCATGTTCGGCACCGCGCGAAGGGCAAGCACGTTGGACGCTGGAGCTGCTGGCCGATGAAATGGTGCGCCTGACCGAGCACGACACATTAAGCCGCGCGACCGTTGGACGGCGGCTTGCCGGCGGTTGCGCGGCTGGTACACCTTTGGGGGACGCAGCTTGCGTGGGATCCACAATCCAGCATCCGACATTAACCGACGTACCGTTTCCGTCGCAATGCACACGCCGTGGCATTCGCGCAGCT
>JBBWZW010000377.1:0-6351 GCA_039649305.1 Burkholderiales bacterium | reverse complement strand
ATAGTGCTGCGCGTTTCGAGTTGATCGTTGCGGTGCGTCTGCGTTACTCAATTGAAAGCGGATGCAATAAGCCGCATCGGGATTTTCAATAGACACGGACAGAGGGATTGCCAGATGCAATGAACATATTTTCCACGCGGCTCATTATACGAATGCCGGAAGGATAGCCCGTCATAACGGGCCGCCTCCCGGCAAGCTTCCCGGGAGTTTCGTATGTGGGCACTTCAATGGAGATAAGTCATGAAGAATCTTTCCATCATTCTCGCAGTTGTTTTATTGAGCAGTTGTTACAGCATGGGCACTAGCGGTACCAGCGGCAGCAGCGGCACCAGCGCAGTAGATTACCAGTCGGCCACTTCTTACAGGCCGATCCATCCAATTAATCCTGTCGATCCGTACCAGGGGGGTTAGCCTTCAGGCGCGGCATTGAGCCGCGCCCTCCTCCCTGGGTCAGGCGAACCCATCGGCGTGCGTTGCGCCCCGGCATATTGTCATTTCCCCGGACGTCCATTGGAGTACTTCATGAGTAGCGTCCATTCATCCTGTGCGGACTGTCGCAGCCATTCGGTGGTAAACGTTTCACCAAGCCGATCCAGTGCGCTCCTGATCAAGGGATCAATTTTGTCGACACGCATCCCGTGCGCGCGTATCACGTCTTCATAGGTGCGATCGGTACTCTCGCTAAGCATCCAGCCGCGCTGTTCGGCGGTGCGTGCCGCCAGAAGCAACTTCTGTTGCGTGTCAGCGTCCAGACGATTGAACACTGTCTTGCTAATGAAAACCATGTTCTTCGGGAGCCAGGCATTCACCTGGTAGTAGTACTTGAGTTTCGACCATGCTTTCATGTCGACGCCGGTCCAACTGGAGGTCAGCATCATGTCGAACTTTTCCTCGTCTAACGCTTTGCCGAGATCGACTGCCTGTATCGTAATCGGACGTGCGCCGATCAATTGCGCAATGCGCTCGGATGCCGAATTGTAGACGCGCATCCGCATGCCCTTGAAGTCCTGCATGCTCTTTACTTCACGATTGGAATAAAGATTCTGCGGCGGCCATGGCACTGCGTAAAGCAACTGCAAACCGTGTTCAGTCAGTACCTTCTCGATGCCGGGACGCGATATTGTCCACAAGCGCCTGGCATCATCGTAGCCGGCTACGATGAAAGGCAGCGCGTCCATTCCGAACAGGGGATGTTCTTTGGCGAGGCTGGACATGATGACTTCCCCGCCCTCCGTCTTGCCGCTGCGTACACCTGAATAGATTTCGGTCGGCTTGAGCAAGGTGCCGGCCGGATGCAGTTTGATATTGACCTTGCCTGCGGTGACTCTGGCCACTTCGTCGGCGTATCGCTGGAGATTTTCGGTCTGGAAGCTGTCCGCCGCATAGGCGGTCGCGAAATTGATTTGCGTGCTGGCTGCGCTCGAGAGCGGCGTCAGCAAAACCATGCAGGCGGCGAGCGCCACCCTACGTACACCGTTGAACATGCATGCGTCCTTTAGTTGATGGTTTGGCAAAAAGCGAGCCATTACATCAACAATGAACGACGAAGTCATTCAACAATCCTCAGGGGCAGCCGGGCGGGGCCTCCCATGTCTTGACACGCGGTGGAGTTCGCCGCGTGCCGCGTTACTCCAGGAATTCGCTGCCCAATTCCGGAGAAGGTATCGAAACAGCATTGATCAGATTCGGAAGCGCGATTCCGGCGTTTTCATCGACCTCATTATCCTCTCCCGCCCCTCCCGCATGCGTAGCGAGCGCCTGAAACGTTCCGTAATCCGAGGGTAGCCATCCGTAGCGCTGCTCCAACGGAAGCCGTTATGGCTTCACGCGGCATCCTTCAATGCAAAGCCATAAGCCAGGTTGGTCCGCCCGGCACCGTGCTTGCCGTATAACTCCTTGTAGGATGCCAGCTTGTCAGATGCGAGGTCGGCGCGTTGTTGCGGCTTATAGTTATAAAGCCGGGCATTGTTACCGCCGAAGATTGCTTTCTTGATCGGGCCGTCCGCCGCACCCAGTGGCGCAAGGCCGTACTTCTTTTGCAGGTCTTCGGGTATCTCAAGCCGGCGCAGCGCCTCGATCTGCCATTGCGGCGACCCGGTCCAGATGGCGTCCGTGCCCCAGCAAACGTGATCGGCGCCAAGGCCCCTGATAAGTTGTCCCATCATGACCGCGGCGACCCGGGGATCGGCGATCGTGGACTGCGCGAATAACTGACCGACGTCCGCGTAAACGTTGCTCACGCCGTACCTGGCCGGGATCTCCGCGAGGTCGGTCACCCACTCGATCCGTCCTGTGCTCTCGAACTGCCTCCACGCATCGTGCACCGCTCCCCCACCCGACCACCGGTAACCGCCGTGGTAAATGATGAAGTTCAGCCCAGGCCAGTCCTTCGCCGCCTGACCGACATCGCGCACATCGGAATACTGCAGCAGATGAGGGAACTGCTTTTCCACTGACGGCGGGAACAACCCCTTGTGGATACACACATTCCTGATGCCCGCCTTCTGAAATTTTTCGTAAGCGGGATAGGCCAGCTTCTCGTCATCCAACCGCCATGGATGCCGGGACAAATCCTTGTGGGTGTTGTCGCCTATGGTGTATCCCTTCATCGAATCGGGCTTGAGTTCGGCGAGAGCGTGATCGATCTGCTCCATCCATCCCGGATAACCCGGAGTGAAGATCGCATGCGAGAACATGCGCCTGGTGCCTGCAAGGCCATTCACGGCGGCTCGTGCCTGCGCTTTCATCTCGTTGGTCAGGAACCAGTCGTCCGGGACCTCTGACGGTGCGCCGCTGATGCAGGCGACCTTGGTATCGCTGTCGAGGTAAATTTCCTTGATGTAGTTGGTGAACATCAGGTCGTCGATGGTTTGCTCCTTCTCCACCAGTCCCGGATTCCAGCCCGCCTTGCCCACTGCTTTGCGCTGGTTGACGAAGCCCTGCAGACGCGTGCCAGGACGCAGGAAGTGGGTATGCATATCCATGATGAACTGCCCGGACAGACCCCTGGCCCGTTCATCCGCTTGTTCCGGCGTCGCCGCTTCTGCGCGGGAGACACCGAAAAGAGGGCCATAGGTATCGTTCATCGCGAGGAACGCTGTTGCCATCCCGGCCGCGGTCTGGAAGAACCTTCTGCGACTGATGCCCAGGCGCTTCGCATTTTGTGCGCCCATCTCCTTGACCCTTTGTTCGAACTCACGCTGCCTGGGTGTTTGCGGACCAGGCATGAACTCGTCGCTCGATACCGACTGCACCGGGATGGGGGAGGGAAACAGGGATTCGGCGGAGCAAAGCCGCGCGAGTTCTTCCTGGGAAAGCATGCTCATGGGTGCTCCTGGGACGGGTGGAGGGCTGGCCTGTTATTCTGTCACAGCGCCATGGAAGGTGCAGGCGGCGCCATGCTGTTGTTGATACGTATCCCTCAAGACTGGATCACAACAAGGAGACACCTATGGTCGTTCATCGCGCTACTCCCGTGGTAGCAGCACTATGCGCGACGTTGCTCGCGGCCTTGTTCAGCACACCTGCGCTGGCGGACGAAGGACTGCCTCTGGACGTGCCTTATGTATCGACACCGCGACCGGTGGTGAACAAGATGCTGGACATGGCCGGCGTCGGCAAAGGGGACGTGGTGTACGACCTTGGTTGCGGCGACGGCAGGATAGTCATCACCGCGGCCGCGGAACGCGGCGCAACCGGCGTCGGCATCGACATGGATCCGCGTCGCATCGCCGAAGCGCGCGGCTATGCAAGGAAAGCAGGCGTCAGCGACAAGGTAAAGTTCCTGGTGGGCGACCTGTTCCTGGCCGACTTCGCCGATGCGACTGTCGTTACCCTGTACCTGCTGCCCGAGGTGAACCGCCGGCTGCGCCCGCAGCTCTGGAAGCAGCTTAAAGTCGGGACACGCGTGGTATCGCATGACTTCGACATGGGCCCCGAATGGCCACCGGAAAAAGTCGAACGGGTCGGACCCAAGACGCTTTATTACTGGACGATCACCGAAGCGCACAAGAAGGCCGCGGGCTGACACCCAGGCTGAGCTCGTAGTCGCGCCCTGCACGGTCTTGATAAAACGACACGAGTTTTTGGGACTTGCTTTTGGTTGACCAGCGGTTACACTTGTCGGTAAACCGCAGGTATGCGGAAGATGCTGTTGCAACAAAAAATTTCCAGAGCGCGCGAGTGCAATTACTGCCCTCGCTGAGCGCCCTAACCAGAGTGTCATCGAGCCACCCTGGAGCACGGAGCTGATATGAATATGGTTCGCGCACTGCCCGAAGGCGGGCTTGAAAAAAACCTGTGCAATAACTGCGGTTCGCCATTGCACCTGCATGTTTGCGCGATATGCCAGACTGTCACGAGTTGCAGGCATTGCAGCGAACCGTCGCGCGTGCCACAGCGGCTCAACGACTTTACCTTCCCCAAAATAGGTCCGGATCGCGTGGTCTTCCGCATGGGCCGGCTGAATCGTTTCCATGGCAGCGTCCGGGTTGGCAATGCAGCCGCCCGGAACAGCCAGCCACCACACCTGAAAGAACCCTCGCGACTTGTTTCCCGTTCAAATGATTCCGCTGAAATCGCAGCGGGGACACTTAAAGAAGCGCCTGCCCCGGTAATAGAAGGCATGCGATTGCGCATAGCTGCCATCCCTGAGACATCAAAAAAATGGCATTCCACCGTACTCCTGATACTGGTAAGCGGAGTCGCGGTGGCCGGGTACTACGCTATTACGCCTGCATTCGAGATGCCGACGTTATCCGCGCTGATCAAAGCCGTCACGGGGACAGGGGTCGTTGCACCTGTCGCAGTGCGTGAACGGCTCGGCGAAATAACGCAGAAGCCACAGCTTGTGAACAGCGGCGCGCAGCCGCTAAAGACAAGATTCACACCGGCTCAGGGCACCGCCAGCATCGCGGAATCGAAGCCGGCGCTGCCGGCTCAGGGTAAAGAAATTGCGAAAGCGCAGCCGGCTGACGAGGTTGCTGTAGCGGCCGCCGCACCGGCGCCGCTACCAGTTGAAACTGAGCGCCCCCGGCTCAGGCCGCGGGTCGTGCGTGCAGACAATGGAAGCCAGGCGGGACCGACAAGCAGCGGCACATCGGACGTCGCCCTCAGCCAGGCTGGGGGCGATCGCGCGACTCCCAACTGCCCCACTGCCTCGCAGGCAATGGGACTATGCGATGCGCGGTCGAAGTAAGGTGGTAAAGAAAAGAGCTAGCTGCACTATACAAACACTCTGGGGAGACGCATCGTGAGGAACATCCGTTTTATTTTTTTCCTGTTTTGCGTCTTGCCCGCGCTGGCCTTTGCCCGCGCTGAGTACAAGATCGTGACCGCGTCCGAGCGCGGCACCTACATCCAGATCGGCCGCGACCTGGCCAAGTCGGTGGCAAACGCGGCGGATATGGATCTGGAAGTGTTGCCTTCGAAGGGGTCGGCGGAAAACATACAGCGGCTGCGCTTTGAAGAAGGCGTGAAATTCGCGTTGGTGCAGTCCGATGTGTACCAGGCTTTCATGGACCAGGCCGCCGTGGGGAACAAGACCGCCGGCAGGATCATCAGGCCGCTACGGGTCATCCTGCCGCTATACAACGAAGAAATCTACTTCGTTACGCGCGCGGACTCGCCGTTGAACTATATCCATGAGATCAAGGGCAAGAAGATCAATGTCGGCCCGGTCGGCAGCGGGACGGCGCTCTCTTCCACCACTCTGTACCGGCTCATGTTCGGCGTAGCGCTGCCGGAAAACAATGCGAGCTACCTTTCGAATGAAGAGGCGTTGATCAAGCTGACAACGGACAAATCGGTCGACGTCGTGATCATCGTCGCGGGACAGCCTGCGAAGCTGTTCACCGACATGAAGCCGGAAGCACGTGACTTCATCAAGATGCTCCGCCTGGATGAAAAGGCGCAGGAAACGTCACGCGCAACGCAAACCTATTTTGCCGCGAACATACACAAGGCCAGCTATCCGAGCTGGCTGACCGAGGACGTGCCTACACTGACGGTCAAAGCCTTCCTCGTGACGTACGACTACAACCTGCAGATGACTCAGAACACCATGGTCCGGTTTGCCGAAGCGCTCTGCCAGAACTATGAAAACCTGCAGGGCAGCGGACACCCGAAATGGAAGGAAGTGAAGATGGAACTGCCCGCGCTGGGCAAGGGTTGGAAATACTATCCGCCCATGGAGCGGGTGCTGCGCTCATGTGCAGCCAGCCACGCCCCGGCACCGAAGGCCGCCGCCAAGCCCGCGAAGGACTGCAGCCAGCAGGAGAAAGTGCTGGGGCTTTGCGGGATTTGATGTTACGGCCGAACTGCTTCAATAGCTCGTAGGGCGGAGTAATGAAC
>JBBWZW010000371.1:0-7280 GCA_039649305.1 Burkholderiales bacterium | reverse complement strand
CCGTGGTGACGCGCGTTGTTATTTCTCACTTGCGTTCGAAATAACAGCAACGTAGTGCGCATTGCAATGCGCACTACGTTGCTGTTATTTCGAACGCAAGTGAGAAATAACAACGCGCGTCACCACGGGAATGTTCCTCTCGGGGTCTGTCTAATGGTCTGGAAAGACTATCGAGAAAGGATCTCCCGTATGCAAAATGCCGACAATACCGTAAGCCGCGCGTTGATATCCGGAACCGTTGCCGGGCTCTCTGTCGCACTGGCCGCCTCCCTGCAGGGTAAGCGCGAAACCGGCTCCTATGCGGCGCCGCTCAATGCCACCAGCCATATCGCATGGGGTGACGAGGCGGCACAAGAAGATGACGTGTCATCAAAATATACTGGCGTCGGATTTGTGCTCAACCTCGCCTCCGGAATATTCTGGGCGGCGTTTTACGAACGTTTTTTTGGTCAGCCGGCTACCAACCCTGATGCTGTGCGTCAATTCGTGAACCCGATCGTGGGTGCGGCGGCGGTGACCGCAGTCGCATATGTCACCGACTATTATCTTGTTCCGCGTCGCTTCACACCGGGTTTCGAAAAAAGGTTATCCGGCAAATCGCTAGCCGCGGTATATGGGGCGCTTGCCCTGGGCCTTGCAGCAACCGGCATGGTCCGCGCAGCAATGGGCGAGCGCAGCCGTTGACTCTGCAGTTATCCGGCTGGAGATTCCTGCTTGAGCCTTGAAACTATCTTGCTCGTCCTGCTGATCGCCCAAGGCGTCATCGGCGGGATCGATACGCTGCTCAACCACGAATTGATCGAACGATTGCCGCATCGCGTGGAAGCGCGTAAGGAAGTCGGACTCCACTCATTGCGCGAGGCGATCTACGGGATTCTGTTCGGCGGCCTCGCGCTGTTCGCCTGGCATGGCATGTGGGCCGCCGCGATTGGCGCACTGCTGGCTGCGGAAGTACTGGTGGATGCGAGCGACGAATACGTTGAAAACCGTACGCGGGTGCTTCCGCAGAATGAACGGGTACTGCATTTTTTCCTGACGCTTAACCTCGGCTTCATCATCGTTGTGCTGGTGCCGATCCTGTCGCGATGGGGTTCGCAACCTGCTGCATTGGAGCTCATCCGTCATGGAGTGCTGTCATGGGTTCTTGCCGCGCTGGGCCTGGCCGCCATGGCATGGGCTGTACGCGACCTGTTCGCGTGGGTGGCACTGGGACGGCGGGCTGCACGGCTCGCGATGGACAGGACGTAGGGCGCATTGTAGGGGCGCCCTACTTCATCAGTGCACATTGGACTTCCGCGTGACGCCACCCGGCCGCGTTCATGGAACTCTTTCTCCGCTTGAAACGACTTAATAAACTTGCAAGCCGTTGTTAACCGACCCTGATGGAGAAAACTTCGACATGAACGACATACGCGACCCGGAAATGCATCGCAATCTCGCCCTTGTGGCGTCACTGGCCCAGATGGAGGCGGATCCCGATTTCGTCGACCTGGCCCTGTTGCCAAAAATTGCGATCGACCTGCGTTATGCGTCGGCCAACAATTTCATGGGCGTCGACCTGTATGGCGCTTTCAACCGCGCCTTTTTGCGCAAAGCGGCTGCGCTTCAATTGCACCGAGCCGTGGAAGCGTTATCCAAAAGTCATCCTGACCACCGAATAACCGTCCTCGATGCGACACGCCCGCGCTCCGTGCAGCGCAGGCTGTGGGCGCACGTCGTGGGCACGCAACAGGAATGTTACGTCGCCAATCCGGATAGCGGGTCCATCCATAATTTTGGTTTTGCCGTCGATGTCACGATCCTCGACGCGTCCGGAAAGGAGCTCGACATGGGCACCGCCTTCGATGCCTTTGATGATCTGTCACAACCGGCGCTTGAAGAGCAGCACTGGCGCGAATGGAAGTTGTCGGATGCACAAATGGAAAACCGCCGGCTGTTGCGCGAGTCGATGGCGGCAGGAGGCTACGCCCAGCATCCGTTCGAATGGTGGCATTTCGATGCGATCGGGCAGGTCGAGGCCAGGACCTATTCGATAGTCGAATGACGGCGGCGCGGTCCGACCCAATTCTCAAATCTAGACGAAAGTAATCGGGAAAACGATGAGTTTCCCGCAAGCGGACCGTAAGGTTCGCGACCTATCCTCGGCATGTTCCCTGCGTACGGCCGAGGAGACCGGATGTATACAAAGGTCGAAATGCTTCATAGCAACAAGCGGGAAGTGCTCTACCGTGGCGTCAGAGACATCGACGGACAGCCTGTTATCCTGAAAGTCCTGCCTCCGCACTATCTGCCGGAACGCCTCGCTCAACTGAAGCACGAATACAGTGTCCACCGGCTGCTTCAGACCGAAGCGGTCGAGAAACTGATCGCCCTCGATACCTGCGAAGGCCGGCCCGTCCACGTGACTGAGGACTTCGGCGGTGAGCCGCTGGCCTGCCTGCCCGGCATGCCGATCGCGCCGGGGCGCTTGCTTCCGCTCGGCAAATCGGCGCTGGTCGATGCGGCGCGTAAATCAATCGTGCAAAAACGCGGTTGCTTCATCGTGGGCAAGTTCGAACAGTACAAGACGTATATTCCCCATGTGCGAAGAAGCAAACGTCACTGACGACGCGGCGACGCTGATGGTGAGCCGGTTCGAGCGGCTGCCGCCCGCCACGCAGGAGGTATTGAAATCAGCTGCCTGCCTCGGCGCCCGTTTCGAGCTGGGCGACCTCGCTTCAATCGCGGCGCAGGCACCTGCGGCACTTAAAACGCATTTGTGCGACGCCGTTGACCAGGGACTGCTCAGCCAGGCGAGCGGCACCGAATCCTATCGCTGGTCACACGACCGCGTGCAGCACGCCGCATATTCATTGATTCCGACGGCGGACATCGCGCAGCTGCATCTCGTCATTGGCCGCCGCCTGCTCGATATCCTCACCTCGAATCCGCCGCAGGACCGTCTGTTTGACATAGTCAACCACCTGAACGCCGGCGCGTCGCTCATCACGGATGAAGATGAAAGAATCCGGTTGGCGGAACTGAACCTGACCGCGGGCCGCCGCGCCAAGGCGTCGTTTGCCTATACCGACGCGCTGCGCCATTTGACGGCCGGCATCGACCTGCTCGGCGCGGCGTGGGAACAGCACCACGACATCGGTTTTCCGCTGCACCTGGAAAAAGTGCAGTGCGAACTGTTAAACGAGAACCCTGAAGCTGCGGCCGCAGGGATCGAGGAATTGCTCACGACGGCCCGATCGAAGATGGAACAGGCTGCCGTCTATTTTTTCCGGCAAAACATACACATGATGAACGGACAATATATTGAAGCCATGCAGGACGAGGTGGCAGGCCTGGCTGTATGCGGGCTCGACATTCCGGCCAGTCCGGAACGCGCGGATGTCATCGCCGCCTGCAACCACGTACGCGACCTGCTGGGCGAGCGTCCGGTCGAGGCTATCGCCGACCTGCCTCCATCGACCGATCCGCAATGCGAGGCCGCGATGCTTTTTTCGGCGATGAGCTTCGATATTCCCGACATAAACCAGTTCGCGATCCGTACCGCCCGCATGGTAGCGCTCGCCATCGAATGCGGCAACACGGAGGGGGCCGCATGGTGGTATGCCATGTATGGTTCGGTCCTCGGCCCCGTCTGCGGCGATTACCAGTACGCGCGTCGCTTCTCGGCGACCGCGGCTGCGCTGGCGGCAAAGCATCCCGAATCGCGTTACTCGGGCAAAATCCAATACTCGGTTGCGGTCGCTTCGTACTGGAACGATCCGATCGACCAGGCCATCGCGGAGTTTCAGACCGGGGTGCAGGCCGCTGCCTGCGTAGGCGATAACCTTTTCGCGGCGTGTTCCGCGATG
Source organism: Burkholderiales bacterium (assembly GCA_039649305.1). Classification (GTDB taxonomy): domain Bacteria; phylum Pseudomonadota; class Gammaproteobacteria; order Burkholderiales; family Burkholderiaceae_D; genus Noviherbaspirillum. Next base: position 3,432 of record JBBWZW010000371.1, on the reverse strand, counting down.
AACCTGTTTCACAGCAAGGTTGTTCGTGGTGATCCGCTGGGCGACATCATGGAGGCATTTCCCTCTGTTTATGAAGCCATAGGCAAGAGCCAGTCCCAGCCCCGGTTCGACACCGCTGTCGCACTTTCCCTGTTCATCAGGAAGTTGCAGGGCCGGTCCCGGCCGACAACTGAAGAAGCGCAATTCGACCACTCGCGCGCGGAGGCGATGCTGGAAGAAAACCGGCACCCCGTGCTCGCGCACATGTATTGGAGCATCCAGCTACAGAACAACTACCTGTCGGGCCACTATGCCGAGGCCTTGCGCGCAGGGGAAAAGGCGCGCGCGATATTCGAATCGCGTTGGTGCGCGAGCGAATTGTCGTATCGCGAGTACTGTGTTTTCTATGCGCTGACGCTGGCTGCCCTGTTCGAGCAGGCGAGACCGGAGCAGCAAGCCGTATGGCTGGACGTACTGATGGAGTACCGCCAGAAAGTCCGCCTGTGGGCCGACGTCAACCCGAGCACGTTTGGCGCGTGCAGCGCGCTGGTATCCGCCGAATTCGCCCGCATCAGCGGCGACATGCAGGAGGCAGACCGGTTGTATCAGGAGAGCATCAGGTGGGGACAAAACCGCGGATGCCTCCCGGACCAGGCGCTGGCATGCGAACTGGCGGCCCGCTTTTATCTCGCAAAAGGATCGGGCGTGTTCGCCGAAATGCATCTGCGCCAGGCGCGTGCCTGCTATGCCAGGTGGGGCGCATACGGCAAAGTGAAGGATATCGATGCGACGTATCCGTACCTCGACGATACGCCGCCACTACCGGCTGTACAAGGCGTCGCACAACTGGATGCGCTGACAGTGATCAAGGCATCGCAGGCAATCTCGAGCCAGATCGTCCCGGCGCATTTGCTCGACACGCTCATGCGCGCCGTGATGGAGAATGCCGGCGCACAAAAAGGCTATCTGCTGCTCTCCCGAAAGAGCGACCTGGCGTTGGCAGTGGAAGCGGTGGTCGACCTTCAAACAATCGATGTCCGGGTCCACGCGCCACACATCCCGGCGCAGGGCACGTTGCCCGCTTCCCTGCTGAATTACGTCCGACGCAGTCGTGAAAAAATCATTTTGTCCGATGCTCGCGTGGAGAATCCGTTCGCGGCGGACGCCTATTTCAGCGGCAAGGAATCGAAATCGGTATTGTGCCTTCCGGTGTTGCGCTACCCCGAACTCATCGGCGTGCTCTACCTGGAAAATGACCTGGTCAGCGACGCGTTCACTACACGCGTGGCCATGCTCGAGCTATTGGCCGCACAGGCTGCGATCTCGCTTGAAAACGCCGAGCTTTACCAGAACCTCGCCGAGGAAAACAGCGAGCGCAAACGCGTGCAGGACACATTGCGATTGCGCGATCGCGCCATCGAGTCGAGCATTAACGGCATCATGATCACCGAATGCAAAGATGGACACAACGTCATCATTTACGTCAATCCCGCGTTCGAGAAAATCACCGGTTACACCGCGGCGGAGGTAACCGGCCTCACGCCTCGCCTGCTGCTCGGACAAGACTTCAAGCAGCCGGGACTGGAGGAAGCCCGGCTTGCCGCGCTCGAACGGCGCGAAATCACCACCACCATGCGCAACTACCGCAAGGATGGCACGCTGTTCTGGAATGCGCTTTCCATCGCGCCGGTGCGTAACGATGCTGGTGAGGCGACGCATCTCGTGTGGATCATCGATGACGCGACCGAACGCAAGCGTTACGAAGAACAGCTTGAGCGCCAGGCGTATTACGACCCGCTGACCGCGTTGGCGAACCGTAATCTGCTGGTAGACCGGCTATCCAAAGCCATGGCCTATGCACACCGTTATGGCAAGCAGGTAGCTGTGCTTCTGATCGACCTGGACCGGTTCAAAACCATTAACGACAGCCTCGGTCACGCGACCGGCGACATCATGTTGCAAGTGGTAGCGCAACGCCTGCAGCGCTGCGTGCGCGAGACCGATACCGTGGCCCGGCTTGGCGGCGACGAATTCGTGGTGGTCATCACCGAAGTATCCGATGGGGACCACTGCTCGGCGATCGCATGGTCAGTGCTGGAGGCGCTGCGGCAACCGATCAATGCCGGGGAGCGTCATGTATTCACCACCGCCAGCGTGGGCATCAGCCTGTATCCGAAGGACGGCATGCATCAGGAAGTCTTGCTCAAGAATGCCGACGTCGCCATGTACCGTGCCAAGGACCAGGGCGGCAATGGCTTCAAGTTTTACACGGAGGAGATGAATGATCGTACCCAGCGACGCTTCAAACTCGAATCCGACTTGCGCGGCGCGCTCGCGCGCAACGAGTTGAGCCTGGTCTACCAGGCGCGGGTAGAGCCCGACCACGGCGCCATCCTCAGCGCCGAAGCGCTGGTGCGCTGGGAGCACCCGGAGATCGGCATGGTGCCGCCCGCCGAGTTCATCCCGCTGGCCGAAGAAACCGGCCTCATCACCTCCATTGGTGAATGGGTGCTGGAACGGGTGTGCGCGCAGCAGGCAGAGTGGCTTGCCAGCGGCATCAGTTGTGTTCCGGTTGCCGTCAATATCTCGGCTGCCGAAATGAGGAAAGAAGGCGTATTGCAAAGCGTGCGCAACGTGTTGACCGCGCATCGGCTTGATCCGCACTACCTGGCGCTGGAACTGACCGAAACCGCGGTGATGCAAAACCCGGAGGAAGCGGCCCGCACGCTAAAGGCGTTCAGGGCGCTGGGCGTCACCCTGTCGCTGGATGACTTCGGCACCGGTTATTCTTCGCTGGCCTATCTGCGGCGCTTCCCCTTCAACGACGTGAAGATTGATCGCACATTCATTGCCAACCTTCCGCAGAACCAGGAGGATGCGGCGATCGCCAACGCGATCATCGCAATGGCCCATACCCTGAAACTGCGCGTGGTCGCGGAAGGGGTCGAAACGGCGGAACAACTCGACCTTTTGCGGCAGCTCGGGTGTGATGAGATCCAGGGGTATTACTGCAGCCGGCCTTTGAGCGCTGGGGCGTTTGAAGCGTTGTTGCGGTTGGATGAGCCGCTGTTGCATTAATAAATGCTGACTGAGATTTTTTCACCGGTGCGCCACATCAGCATTTGTTCCTCAGAACAGGCATAATGGCCCGCGACCTTCTGTAGGGCGGAAAAGCGTAGCCCCTCCCGCCATATGCCTGTTATTGCACTCAGTTTGCAAGGTCATACGGCGGAAGGCGCTACGCTTTTCCGCCCTACGAATACGTCCCGTTACTTCTTGGTTTTTACGGGGCGCGACCAGCCTTCGATCGTCATCTGCTTCGGGCGCGAGATGGTCAGCTTGCCGGCCGGCGCGTCCTTCGTCAGCGTGGTGCCGGCGCCGAGCGTCGCGCCCTTGCCGACGGAAACCGGCGCCACCAGCTGGCTGTCGCTGCCGAAGAAGGCATCGTCTTCG
>JBBWZW010000330.1:0-3512 GCA_039649305.1 Burkholderiales bacterium | reverse complement strand
GCGTCGCGGTGATGCGGGAAGTTGGTGTGCAGCCGCACGAAGCGTTGATCGCGGGTCTTGTAGACGCCGGCGATGGCGTCCCAGGCCGGCGGAGGCGGCTTGCCGTCGACGCGCAGGTAACGCTCGGAGCGGCATTCGACGACGGCATGACGCATATCGACCGCAACGTCCTGCGATTGCCCGCTGCGCAATTTCCAGATCTGCGCGGCAGCAAGTCCGGCTGCGGCAATGCTGGCCTGCGCCGCGGCAGCAACGCGAAACGACGACGGCCGTTGCGGCTCTTCGCCCGTCAGCGTGACGGCGTCGAGCGCGGACGGATCGCCGCCGGCAACGGTCCAGATCGCTTCGAGGATTTCGCAGGGACTTTGCATGACCGTCACTCTTGCCTAACGTTCGAAGCTGTGCCGAGAGCCTGTTCGGTTTAATCAGAACCAGACTCTAGCTTTTTTGTTTTGACGCGTCTTCTTCACGCGAACCGGTACTCACTGCATGGAAGGAATTGCAATGGCCGCCATCGATCCCCTGACCGCCGGTGCCGTCTTGCTGGCGACGGCCGCGACCGATGCGGTCTATGTCATGTTCACCTCCGCCGTGGTAGCGCGCAAGCGCGTGCCGGCGGCGACGTGGAGCAGCGTCTGGTACCTGCTCTCATCCTACGCCGTGATCAGCTATACCGAAAACTGGGTCTATGTCGCTTTCGCGGCGGTCGGCTCATGGCTGGGCGCGTTTGTAACGATTACCTATTTGCACCGGCCGCCCGGCGGTCCGCCGGTCGGCGCTGCGCCGGAGTAGCAGATTATTTTGGCCTAATCTGATCGGAAGCCGGTGCCCACTTTGCGCCGTCCATGAGTCCGCGATCCCGCGGCGCGATGCGCCCGAGTTTTGCATGAATCTTTCGCCCGGAAAACAGAGGGCGTGGGGAATGCCGGGTGCCCGCCGCACCCGCAGCCTCGTGCGCAACGTGTAGGTAGCACACGAGTGTCGTCACCGCAGGTTCAGGCTCGGTGGTAGAGGCACTCTTCCCTCTTGCCGATCGATCGAACAATGTCTGCTGTGCGAACCAAAGCTGACGTCACTTGGAGACGTCAAGACTTCGGCTTCTGACCCCGGAACGGACGTGCATTAAGCCGAGCGCATCACTGACGGACCAAGTTCTGTTCGTAGTTTACCTCATCTGACAATCCAAAGACCGCCCGGGTAAGCCCGAACCCTCGCAGCTCAAATTCACCCACAGGTACAAATCGTGACGAGCAATAATGTTCAAATTCCTCGGAGGCCAGGATTGTACGATTCAATTCTCCCGTTAGCTTTTCGATACGGGCAGCCAAGTTCACCGCCGGACCGATGCAGGTGAAATCCAGCCGGTCTCCGCTCCCAATATTTCCGTATAAGACTTCGCCCACATGAAGCGCCAGCCCGAAGCGCACGCCTCCCTCAAATGAATCCGACGCGATTGCGGCGCGCGCCTCGTGCGCAGCCGCGAGAGCGTTATCACAAACCTGACGCGCATGTTCGTCACCCGCGGCGATTGGGAAAATGGCGAGCAAACCGTCGCCCATGAATTTAAGGACTTCCCCGCCGTGCTTCGCGATCGCAGGGATCTGGCAGTCAAAATATCGATTGAGCATGTCAACCAGCGTCTGCGGCGGCAGGCGATCAGCGAGGCGTGTAAAACCGCGCATATCCGATAGCCAGATCGCCGCGCGGATAGCGACTGTGTCGCCCCGCCTTATTTGTCCGGCAAGAATACGCGACCCTGCGCTGTTGCCGACATAGGTATCAAGCAGGATGCTCGCGGTTCGCTCCAGCATCCGGTTCTCGGCGACGCGAGCCAAAGGAGCGACAACAGATTCAATGGCGGCGATTTGCGCGTCTGCGAAGCCACCCGGATGCTCGGTTGCGAAAGTAGCGCCGTGAACGGCGCCACTGGCAAAGAGTAGCGGCACGGCAAGGTAATCTGTCACGCCTTGCATCCTCAAATCGCGCGTCACTGCAAAATCCATCGGACAACTTGCATCTCCAAGCCTGCGGCGGAGAGGCGTGCCGGTGTCAATGACGCGTCTTACTGGACTTTGGCGGAAATCTTCGGTTTGGAAGGTTTCGAATGATGCATTGATCACGTCGACGCCCGCACCAGGCTTCCAAAAGAACGCCTGGCCCATGATCTGCGGGTGCAGCGTGAGCACGAACAGTCCGAATCGCGATATTGGAATGCCGCAACCAACCAGGTTATCGCACAGCTCCGACACTACCTCGCGGGTATTGGAGACCGAGCGCGCACCGTCGACCAGCCACTCGACGATCTTGTCACAGTCGATCATGCTTGATTACGCTCACCATTGGAGTTTGAAGCTGAAATCCTTGCGGTTGTTGAGGATAAATGGCAACAAGCGACGCGACAAGTACCGGCCCGCCACACGACACAAATTGGCTTTCCGTCGAGGGGTGCTCTCATGAACTTGCTGACCTTCGATAACCCGATATTTTGCCATTACGCTATAGCGGCGGCATTGATGGTTGTGAAGATGATGTCGCAAGGATGGATCACCGTATTCCGAATGATCAAGGTCAGAGGTGGGTACCGCTACGAGGAGGATGCGCAACGGTCTCCCACTAATCCTCATCCAAGCCCGGAGCAGTTGCTGCCCAACGAATATGTCGAACGTTCCCGGCGCATGCACGGAAACGACGTTGAGAATATCCCGCTTTTTCTCGTCACAGGGCTGCTTTATGTTTGTACAGCACCCGGCGACGCCGTGGCCCTCAGTGTCTTTTCCGTCTACGTACTCTCGCGTTTCGCCCATTTTTATGTCGTGCTAACGGCGCGATCACACGAGTTGCGCGCCTTGCTTTGGACCATCGGCTCAGTCGCCATTTATCTCATGGCCGCGATGGTGCTTTGGACCGCGTTGCGGCACTAAGAGGGATCCAGGTCACTTCCCAAAGCCGATACCCTCGTCAACTCTCCGAGATAATGGCCGCTGTTGGCTTTCGCGAACGTCGCCGTTCCACATCTCAGGATGTCAGCTATTTGGCACTTTTCGGACCGCCCGCGATGTCCGACTTGAGTCCGGAATGCGCACGAAAGCAGACGTCTACCAGCGCAATTGATTTATAAGCTCACGCCCTAGTGAAAATCCCGCGAGCGCGGCAGGATGCGTACGTTGCGGGGATGGCGGATTTTCTGGCCCGGATTATCAGGGTGCTGACGCCGGTCGTCATGCAGCGGTTCGATCAGCGCCGGACCGACCGGCAAAGCATGTTTCCGGCTGAGCGCGTCATTGGCAAGATTCACCAGATCGCGAGAGCGGTCGAATAATCGTTCGGCGACCAGATGCGTCACGTGTTCCGGACTGCTCTGAATATACCCTTCGACCAGCACCAACCGCGCGCCCATCACCTCCTTGCGAAAGCGTTCCATGACCTTCGGCCACACCACGATATTGGCGATGCCGGTTTCGTCCTCCAGCGTCATGAAGACGACGCCCTTGGCGCTGCCCGGGCGCTGCCGC
>JBBWZW010000319.1:0-7643 GCA_039649305.1 Burkholderiales bacterium | reverse complement strand
CCTGAGGAACGAGTAGAAATTGAAAGAAAGGATATGCATCAGGAATGGAGCGCTGCAAGGGATCCGTTCGAGCAGTTCGTAATGCCGGCCGAGATAGGGGTACAGCCCGAGCATGTCCAGCCTTTCTTCCGCAGGCGGGGAGTACCGGTCGCGCCACAATGCAATCTGGCCGGCGAACGAACTGACCTCCCGGCGTCGGGTCAGGTCCGGCACTGAGCCAGTGGCGCAGATCACATGATCGAAGGCAAAGTCGCGGTGCGGCGTCCGGATCCGGATCTCGCCATCGACCATCCCAATCTGCTGCCAGGGCGATGCGGAATGCATTGCGAAATTCGGGAAGGTCTGCGCCGTTTCAAAACTGTGCCGCGCCGGCGGTTGATCGTGGACGTCGAAGTAGTAGTTCAGGCTCCAGCGTATCGCATCGTCCAGTTCCGAGAAGTCCTTGAGGAAGCCCGCGTATTCGACGCCGCGGTAGGGATTGACGGTCGGGATCATCGCCCGCCGGAAGCAGATGTCGACGGTTTTTGCGCCGTGTCGGATTGCGGTGATCGCCGCATCGAATGCGGAGGCGCCATGCCCGAGGATGCCGAGCCGCTGCCCGCGGTATTTCTCGAAGTCGGTGGGGGTATTGGAATGGACGCAACGCTCGGGCGGCAATACCGCTGCGATCTCATCCGGTATCCGCCACTCGCCATTGCCCTCGAAACCGGTGGCAAGCACCACCCGGCGCGCCGCCAGCATCTCGGCGCCCTCCGGCGTAGCAACCGATAGCTTGAACCATTTGTCGTGCGGGACGATTTCCTGCAGTTCGATGTTGTTGCGGACCGGAAGATTTAAAACCTTGCGGTACCAGCGCAGATACGCCATCCAGTCCTCGCGGCCGACACGGTCGACCGCCTCCCAGCTGCCGGCTCCGTATTTCGCTTCGTACCAGGCGCGGGTGGTCAGGCTCGGCAACCCATGGTCCATGCCGACCTGGTATTTCGGCGTGCGCAAGGTCGCCATGCGCGCGTAGGTCAGCCACGGCCCCTCGTATCCCTCTGGATTACGATCGATCAGCAGGACGTTATTGATGCCGTCCCGGATCAGACCCTGGGCGACCGCCAGGCCCGACTGCCCGGCGCCGACAATGATGGCATCGTAGACATGCAGTCCTTCGGCGGTGGCCAAAGGCTTGACCCAGGTTCGCGACGGATACGCCATCCATTCCGAATCGCTGCGTATGCGCTGTGCAAGCGCCTCAAGCCTGAATTCATCTTCCTTCATCTGGTTCCCGTAGTGTTATTCGCTCAGGGCGACATCCGTTGCCGGCGCCCTCCCGCGATATTTGTTTCAAGCCTGTCTGGATGCTTCCATATCCATCGGCAAAAGCGACGCGTAAGCCCGGTTCGCATAAACCAGTGGCTGCCCGGGGGGCCCCGCAACAATGCTTTCAACGGCGCACAGCAGCACCGAATGTGAGCCCCCGGTCCAGCTTTGCTCAACCGTGCACACTATGGATACGAGCGCATCATCGAGAACCGGGCTGCCACTTTGATGCCTGCTCCACTCGCCGACCGCGAATCGCGCTTCGCCGACGCTGCCGTCAAAGCCGGTACATCGATCTGCAACGCCAAGCTGCCCGGTTGACAGCAGGTTTACCGACAAGCGCCGGCTCGCCTGTAGCGGCTGGTGAATCGAAGAGCCGGCATTGATACAGACAATCATCGACGGCGGGTCCATGGACAGCGAGCTGACCGACGTCACCGTCGAAGCGTGACGATTACCATCGTGTTCGGTCGCGATGACGCACACTCCCCCCGCCAGTTGACGCATGCCGGCCTTGAAGAGTGATCCCAGTGTTTTCCGATCCGGGATTGCCGGATTTGCCGTCATGATCGGCGCAGCGGCGGAGGTTGGGCTTATCACATTGCCTCCTTCGGGGCACAGCCGATCGCTGTACTAACCGTACCTGCCGTACCTATGGGGGCAGCGCATTCAAGATGCGCATGAACGCCATCAAGCGGTTTAGCTCTACTTACCATCGCCATCTCCAATTCGCATCGCGCACTCGGGCAGTCAATCGCATTGCTACGCAGCGGCAATGAGCAAGGTTCATGCCTAACTGATCGCATCATCAATGGCGCACTCAATCACAGATGGAACAGGGCTACGCGCGTTATGCGCGCTGTCAGCCTTGCCCCTAAACAGAGCCGGCTCGCGCACTGAAATAGGTTTCATGTCCGGCTTCAGCACCATTTCAGTTCCGATCGCTTCGCGATGCGACGCTCCATGAGCGTGATCAGCACGCGGGATCAAAGCGACCGCATGCCGCTACCCGTATGGCACCGTTCTTGCGTAGAGAAAGCATTCAGGTAACCAGGGGAGCAGGCTTTTGAAACACGGGATATTAAAGATCAGCGGCGCGGATGTCGTTACCAGCGCGGATGCGACCGAAGCGATCGCATGCGACATTTGGATCGAGGGCGACCGTATCATTGCGTTGAGTGCTCCGGACGAACCAGGGCCGGCGCTGACCGGCAAGGTCGAAACTATCGACGCACGCGGCTGCGTAATCATACCCGGCCTGATCGATGCGCACTCGCATTCCTATGCGTCCATGTTGCCGGGCACCGTCGCCGGCTCGCCACTCGACTTGTTTGTGCTGGATGCAATGGCGCGCCGCGCGCCGCGTTCACAACGGTCCGTTTACGTGAGTTCTCAGCTGCATGCGCTGGCACTGCTGAAGCGCGGCATTACTGCACACATCGACCATTTTCGCTATGGCGCGCTGCCAACCGTGCAGTCGGTCGGAGAGGCATTCCGCGCATACCAGGACATCGGCATCCGTGCGACTATCGCGCCGATGTATGAAGACAGGGTATATGCCGATTCACTCCCGATCCGGCGTGACGAACTTCCGGCCGAGGTCAGCAGCCGATGGGCGGCAATGAATACCCAACCGCCGGAAGCGTATTTTGAACTGATGGATGAACTGATCGGTTGGCGCGACCTCGACGGCCGGCTCGACCTGATGCTCGGGGTCGATGGCCCGCAACGCTGCTCGCACCGGCTGCTTGAAATGACGGGTTCCTATGCGGAACGGCACCGGATGGGGCTGCATACCCATCTGCTTGAAGCAAAGACGCAGCTATTGGTTGCGCCCGAGGAGACCGGCGGCAGCTTCGTCACCCATCTGGATCAGTTCGGCCTCGTCAATCCGCGTTCGTCCCTCGTGCATTTTGTATGGTGCACCGAGCGTGACATGGAACTGGCGGCGGAACGCGGCGTCAGCGTTGTGCATAATCCGATCAGCAACCTGCACCTCGGCAGCGGCCTGCAACCGACCGCGCGCCTGCTGGAGCTTGGCGTCAACGTGGCGCTTGGCACCGACAGCGCCAGCTGCGCCGCAGCCAGCATTTTGGAGCAAGCGAAGATGATGGCGTTGCTGAGCCGTGTCCATGGCGAACCGGAGTCGCGCTGGATCAGGGAGCGCGCAGCGTTTCGGGCGGCCACCATCGGTGGTGCGAAGGTCATTGGTCAAGGGGACCAGCTTGGTGTAATTCAGCCGGGCAAGCGCGCCGACATCGCCATCATCGATACCCGCGGTCTCGACTGGCGTCCTCGCGGCGACGTGTTTTCTCATCTCGTCATGTATGAAAACGGCAGCAATGTCCGTGATGTCATCGTCGCCGGTGAAGTCGTGCTCAAGAACGGCCGGACGACTCGCGTCGACGAGGCGGCGCTGGTCGAGGAAGCCGAAGAGATCGCCCGTGCCGAGCACAAGGCCAACGAACCGTGGTATGAACTCACCGCGCGCGAGCGTCCGGCGTTCAGCAAATTGATTGAGTCTGCGCTGACCCGGCCGGCAGCGGCGGAACGCCAAGCCAAATTGCGCTAAGTTATTGGAAAGCCGCCGATGACTGCACCTGCTTCCGGCATCCCGCCCGTTATCCGCCTTGAGCAAGCGAGCGCCGATATCCCGAGTGGCCGGTGCGACGCGTGCAGTTCCATTTGTATTCGGCTGCGCTGGACCATCCGGCTCTCCGTATTCTGTCGACGCTCGAACCCTTGGCCGAGGCGACACGTGCATTGTTCAGTAAACGCCTCGCATCAATGACGGTTGAAACCTGGACCACTCGCCTCATTGACCACAACATGGTCGAACCGCTGCCCGGCAAAGACGGCCCACTTCGAACAACATAAGATACCTTGCCACCCTCACCGGCCACGTCCGCGATAGTTCTCATGGACGCGGATCGACGCACGCTAAATCTCGCTTCCAGACGCCAGCCATTCCTGCCTGTTACGACATACAGGCCGCAAGGATGCATCACGGCGGTGCAATCTTTCCGCATGTTCATCAAGACAGGGCAGTCTTTTCTGGCATACCACCCGTTTCAATGCATAGCTGATCCACTCGCGCACCGCCGTGATACAGTAATGCACCGGTCTCTGCGACCGGAGCGACAAGGAAGCGCATACAAAAACGCGCCACAAACCTGAGTGAACAAACCCTTCTGAGGAGAACAACATGCGAACGCTATTTGTTTTCGTTTTGGCTGTAGGAGTACTGTCCGGCTGCGCCGCACCGGCGGGTCAAATGGGTGCGCTGAGAGACAGCTCTATGAGCAGCCTCGACCGCGAACATCTCTGCAAGAGTTACCGGCACGACCTTGGATGCTGAGAGGGCGATACCCGGCTGGATAACGCAGCAGAGTGAAAGCAGCGCGGAGGACTCTTACAGAGTCCTCTTTTTTTTGAACTGCGATTGCCTGTGTACGTCGTTACCCTTCATTGGATACCACGCTGTATACAATTTGCTCCCCTGCGATGGTAATCGCGTCGTCGACGCCCTCCTCCGCCGCACCTGCGTGGTGCCCCGCTGCACAAGCGTGAGTCGCACCTGCACCACAAACCAGGCATAACGAATCGCCGGCGCTGCAGGAGCGCCGCGATCACCCGCCTTCGTCCTCTTCAGGTCTGTCCATCATATGGCCTGCATTTTGCATACAGACACGTATACGGTTTTTATGGCAGCGGTTTGCAGGGCAACGTCTGGAAGAAGGAGAAGAGATTGAAAAGAATGCGGATTGTGATAGCAGGTGCGGGCGTCGCAGGCGGAATCATTGCAAGCGCACTGCGCACCATGCCGGAGCTCGAGGTGATATGCCTCGAATCGACCGGACCGGACCATCACAGTCATGCCGGCAATGGATTGAATATCGGCCCGAACGCATTGCGTGCGGTGGACATGGTATACCCCGAGACCGGCGCAGCGCTGCGAGAGGTGAGCCTGCCGTGGACGCGCTGGATGGCACGCCTTGGCGACGGCAGCGAAATTTATCATACCCCGCTGAATGCGGTCGCCGACCGCTCCGGCGTCCGTATCCGCTGGTCCGAGCTATATAGAACGGTGCGCGCCGGCGCCGGCGACGCAATCCGTTATACCACCAGCTGCGCCGGCTTCGAGCGCAACCCCGACGGGCGCCTCAAGGTACATGCGTTGCGCAAAGCCGACGGCGTCACCGATGTAATCGACAACGTCGACCTGCTGATCGGCAGCGATGGCCGCTATTCCGCGCTGCGCGCTGAACACTGTGGAACGCCCGAACCCCGGCACCTGGGCGTCACCAACTTTCGCGCACTGGTCGATGATCATGGCGACATCGATGTGCAAGACATGGAGCAGTGGTTCAACGGCCCGCGCCGACTCATTGCGTTCAGGCTGCCGGATGGCCTGATCTACGTCAGCGGCAACTTGCCGATCGAACCCGGCGCCCCCACACCGGAACACTACCTGGATCCGGCCTTCCTGCGCACCGCCTATATCGACGGCTTTGACCACCCGGATCCTCGCCTCGATGCGTTATCTGCGGTATTCGCCGCCAGCGCCCCCGCGATGCATTGGGCACGCGCGCAGGAGATCGAACCGCTGTTCCATGACGAGAGCCGGCGCCTGCTGTTTGTAGGCGACGCTGCGCATGCGATGTGCCCGACGCTCGGCCAAGGCGCGACCCAGGCGATCGAGGACGCGGCCGCGTTCATTGCGCTCATTCGGGAAGCGCTCGCGCAGAGACGCCTCGAGCCAGCCTTGCTATGTTCCGCCTTCGCGCACTTGCGGGCGGAGCGCGTCAGGTTCGTCAAGGAATTGTCGTGGGACGCCAGTGACACATTGGTTTTCGGGGCAGACCCGGTGGAGGCCAATCTGCGCAAGGCGGACCCGGCCTTCAAGGCCAGGCTGACCGAACTTTACAACAACGTGCCGGTCGGACGCGAGCAAGTGCGCGCCGCCCTGGCCCTCTTCTAAAAGGGAAAGCATGGAACATACACACGTACGTGATTTCGTCGGATACGGCAAGACCCCGCCCGACCCGAAGTGGCCCGGCGGCGCGCGGGTCGCCATCAACTTCATAGTCAATTACGAAGAAGGCTCGGAGTACTCGGTTCCCGATGGCGATGGCCGTTCGGAAGCGACCCTGACCGATGCCGGCGCATCCGACATGGGGGTCGGCGGCCGCGACCTCGCGGCGGAATCAATGTTCGAATACGGCAGCCGGGTCGGCTTCTGGCGGCTCCATAACCTGTTTCACAAGCGCGGCGTACCGTTGACGATCAGCGCTTCCGCATTGGCGCTCGAACGCAACCCGGACGCGGCTAAGGCCATCGCCGAGGCCGGGCATGACCTTCTTTGCCACGGATGGCGCTGGGTGAACCAGTATCAAATGAGCGAAGAAGAGGAACGGGAACACATCCGCAAGGCGGTGGCCAGCCTGAAAGAGACGGTCGGACAACGCCCCATCGGCTGGTATTGCCGCTATGGCCCGAGCCTCAATACCAGGCGCCTGCTGGTCGAAGAAGGCGGCTTCCTGTACGACAGCAATTCCTATGCGGATGAACTGCCGTATTGGGAAGTGGTGGGCGACAAGCCGCACCTGGTGGTGCCCCATACCTTCGCCAACAATGACAACAAGTTCATGCGCGGCTGGTGGGCCAATCCCGACGACTTTTTCATCTGGATGCGCAGCGCTTTTGACGTGCTCTGGCGCGAAGGCGCGACCCAGCCAAAGATGATGTCAGTCAGCCTGCATCTGCGGATCAGCGGCCACCCCGCCCGCTTCGCCGGGGTCGAGCGCTTCCTCGATTATGTCCAGCAACGGGAAGGCGTATGGCTCTGCACGCGCGGCCAGGTGGCGCAACACTGGATCGCCAATCATCCATACCAGCCATGAGCCCCGATAAACGAACCATCGATAATGACAACACAGTGCCATCAGATACTGTCCGCCTAATCCCCCTTGAGTGCGAGCAGATATCGGCGCACGCCTTCGCACCATTCGGAGAGCTTATTGCTCCGTCGGAATACGGCAAGCACTTCGGCCCCGAAGAAGCGCAACTCGACCTGACGGCCGGCCATCCCCGGCTGTATATCATGCGCGCGCCGTACCATGGCATGGAGTTCAGCCGTATCACCCGCCACCTGCGTGTCACCCAATGCCTTGGTGCGCGCAACGACCGCGACTGGTATATCGCGGTGGCGGCGCCCGGCACCGATATGGCAGCGCCCGAACCGGGCGCAATCCGGGCTTTCCATGTGCCTGGCGATACCGCGATCAAGCTGCACCGCGGCACCTGGCATGCCGGCCCCTACTTCACCTGGGAGT
>JBBWZW010000046.1:0-3431 GCA_039649305.1 Burkholderiales bacterium | reverse complement strand
CATGCGCGCGGCGGCGGTGACGAACAGCGGGCCGATCATCCATGGCAGTGGCGCGTTCAGCCACTCGAAGACGATCGCGGCGACGAAGCCGAGCAGCAAGGCGAGCAGAAAAGGGCGCAGATTCGGGGGGCGGTGAAATGGCATGGTGCGGTGGGTAAGGTGCTTCGTGATCCAGGCTTGTCACCTGGCTGTGTATAGTTTTATAAGATGCTCGCCAGTCTTCTGGCGCACTGTGCGCCTGTCGGAAATCTCTGATTAGCATCAAGGCCGGGTGCTATGATATATCGCGCATCGCAGGTTTGCCGTCCACACCTCATTTGCCTTCCGCCCAGATCGATAGCAGTCCAAAAACGTACGCGTGTATGACAGGTATCCGGCCAGCCTACATGGCAAGGCAACAAGCTCTGTCCCCACGGGGACATTCCCCCCGTTGTTGTCCTGCAGTTCCCTTCAATTATTTTGCAACCGAATCTGCAGCCCCGTATCTAACGAGCCGTTTGCTGCGCCTCCTTTATATGGCGCGTTTCAATTTTGTCTTCACATTAAGGAAAAATAAAAATGGTGCTACGCCAGGTCCGTTGGACGTCAGCGTTATTAATAACGCTCTTGCTATCTTCATGTGGCGGTGGCGGCGGTGGCGGCGATAGTTCATCAAGCGCTTCTCCGGCGCGAGAGTCGGTTGCAGCGCTGGAGCCCACCGCGCCGCAAGCCACCGGCAACAGCGCGACGGACAGCATCAACTGGTTCAACGTCCGGCGCCAGCAAATGGGTCTTCTGGTCTTGGCACGCAACGGCAATATCGATGTTGCCGCAGTCGGACATTCGAACTACCAGACATTCCTTGGCATCACTCATATACAGATCGAAGGGAGGCAAGGTTTTACCGGTGCCTGCCTGTTTGATAACGCCAATGAACCCGCCTGCGCGCCTTCCAAAGTCAGCCGCCTCGAGGCGGCGAACTACCAGTTCACGCCACGCACCGGTTACGCATACGGCGAAGTCATCGTCCGTACCGGCGACCCGTCCGGTTTCAACGGAGCGGAAGACCTGATCGCAGCCATCTACCACCGCTTTGTCGTTTTTGAACCGGTGTTCAAGGAAATCGGTTCGGGCAGCGTGACCGCGTCCGATGGTGCGATCTACATGACGACCGACTTTGCGGTCAACGGCATGACCCGCGTCCTGGGGCAGGGCGGCACCGTCGTTTATCCGTTCGCCAATCAGCAGAACGTGGCCAGGAATTTTTTCAGCGATACCGAATCGCCGGACCCGGTCGCGAGCAGGAATGAGGTCGGCTACCCGATCAGCATCCACGCCGATATCACAAGCACGGTCGGGATACAGAGTTTCACCGTGCAACCGCGCGGCGGTGCTGTCCTACCCGTGCAACTCCTGACCAGGGCGGCCGACGCTAATACGCCAAGATCGGCGGCCTCCATAGTGCCGTTGGATGCGCTGGCGGGAGCGACCACCTACGACGTGCGTTTCACCGGCACCGTGGACGGCACGGCCGTCGATCGGTCGTGGTCCTTTACAACTCGATAACGCTCCTTCTCGCGGTTACGGGAAAGTCGTTCCCGAGTCAAACTTTTCCTTGCGGAAAATCAAAATTTGGCTATCCTACGGTATTGCCGCTGGTCATTAAACCGGCCACTACCGTAGGCCCAGTCATGTCGATTAACAAAAATAAACTCCACGCTGCTCTTTGCATCGCGGCATCCGCTGCGGTCAGCATCTCCGCCATCACCTGGGCAGTCACCCGCCTGGCCTGAGCGCTAGCCGGCGCCGAGCCGTCCTGATGCATGCCTTCCTGGTTGCCATTCAGGCAATTCAAAAATTCATCTTTCGTCTTGCTACATAGAGTCTTGTAGAAAGCGCGCCTCATTTTCTGGTGCAAACAAGTTGATTTGTTGCGGAACATTCAACAGCCTCGGTCCTCCAATCGGATTTTGGAGTACGCGATGAACAACGACCAAAAGGCAAGCGGGAGGCCGACATGGCGGCCGTAAAGTACAAGAAGGCAGACTGGACCGCCGAGGCCGATATACAAAGGCTCGAGGGCGGCAAATACCAGGGTGTCGTACTGATTACCCATGAGAACGGGTCCGAAGCGGAGCAATCCCAGCACACCGTCGATTCTCTGTCCGATACGCCTCAGGAAGCCCTGGATGAAGCCAAGGCGTTGGCGCATCGAATTCTCGGCGACCTGTAATCGCGATCTGGATGCGTTAGGTTCAACCTGCGGGGTTACTCACAATTTCCGTGGACAACTCTGTGGACAACACAGAATAACGTTGATTAAGTGCATGATTTTTAACGATTCTTCTGCATTGATACGAATCAAGGCCGCAGAATTGCAGGCACTTAGTCAGCGACCTTGCCTCCACGGTGTGTCACAAGTCGATATATATACAAGGCGACAATCACTCCGATCACGATCTTCGACGCCGGGTCGAGGTAATGCTGGACCTGCGTGTATTGAGCCTTCAGCACGTAGCCGGCAGCGGCGAGCAAACTCGTCCACACTAAAGAACCCGCCGTGGAATAGGCGAGAAACGGCAACATCGGCATCCGCGCAATTCCGGCCGGCACCGAAATCAGCGTGCGGATCGCCGGGATCAGGCGACCGAAGAACACTGCCTTTCGGCCATGCCGTTCAAAGGTCTGCAGTGCCTTATCGACATCATCCGGTGAAACGGTAAGCCAACGTCCATGCTTGCCGGCGAGGTGCTTCATCCTGGCCTGACCATATAACCGTCCTGCAAAAAACCAGGGTAGCGCGCCAATTACCGATCCGGCAGTGCCCGCGACCACGACCATAACCACGTTCAGGTCGCCGCGCGCGGCCGCAAAACCGGCGAGCGGCATGATCATTTCGGAGGGGATCGGGGGAAAGATGTTTTCCAAAGCCATCAATGCAAACACGCCGAAATAACCGGCTTGTGACATGAACTGCACGATGAAATCAAACATGCGACGGGTATCCCTATGAAGGTCGGCTGCTGAAGAAACGTCAGACCGGGTTTGAACAGCTTATTGCGGCGCTTGTTTCGCCCGCGCTTTTCGATACCGTGCCAGCTCTTCGGTCAACCAGCTCGCGCTTGCGATTTCCTTGCCGTCAGCACAACGGACCTTGTATGCCTGGCGGCTCATGCTGCTTTGCGATGCGGCCCGTTCGATGAATCGTTCCGCGTCCGGCACGAGGTCTCGTTTCCCTAAATAGTCATATTTCTTTTGCAAATGAAGGCGCGCATCGCGAGATTGATGCCAGCTGCCATTCCGGTTGAATTGGCAGTTGGACTGCTCGATAAACTCGAGGAGATGCGTGACTTCTTCGCGTTGCGTCTGAGGTGAGAACGGCTGTGCATGCGCGGTGCAAGCAAACAATAGGCTCACCAACACGGGAAAAAATTGCAAGGTTTTCATAAAAG
>JBBWZW010000305.1:0-4160 GCA_039649305.1 Burkholderiales bacterium | reverse complement strand
GGTATCATCCTCTGGCGACCGCCGACATGATGTGACGGACCGTCATTGCGAGCCAACGCGAATGCGCGCCCGATGACAGGCTCCGCGAAGCAATCCGTCTGACCGCGTAAAGAAAGAAATGGATTGCTTCGTCGCAAGTGCTCCTCGCAATGACGTCGTACTTGGGCACAGGGTCATGGCCCGGCTTGAGCGGGCGACCCAATATTCCAGAGCGTGATCGACAGAATCGAGAAGCCGTGGCGTACTGCTTACTCCGCGTTGGCGGAGTATGACGACTGACTATGGAGTTGCGCAGTGCGCTCTCGCGCCTCGGCGCGGGACTTTTGGCTCGCTGGCTCGCAATGACGGTTTCGAACCTCCATATTTCATTGGCTGGTTTTTCGGTCCGGCTCTAAGATCGATGGACTGCAACGTGGCCGAGAACAGTGTGGTGCTGACGGCTGTTGCGCAGCTGCGGGTGACTGCAAATTTCGAGTTCAAGCCGATGGATGAGTTATCTGTGGTCGACGGCTGCCGTTGCGGCCGCGATCGTTTCGGGCCGTCTATTCTCCGCGCTCGCTCCATTGCCGAACATTTCAATGGTTTTCTTGATGGCCGTGCTGTTTTCCGCGGTCAGCTTTGGAATGTGGCCCGCGATCTATGCGTCGGTCTTGTCATTCCTTTCCTACAATTTCTTTTTTATCGAGCCGCTCTACACCTTTCAGATCACGCAGCCGCATGAGCTGCTTGCGCTCATCATTTTTCTAATTGTCGCGATTGTGACATCTGCTCTGGCGGGACGCGTCCGCGACCAGGCCCGCGCCGCGAATGAGCGCGCACGCACCATGCGACGCCTCTATGAGTTTACCTGGAAGCTCTCGGGACTTACACATGCGGGTGCCACAGCGGACGGAGCTGCCGGCGAGATCCATACCAGCCTGCGCCGTCCTGCGGTGATTCTTCTCAATCAGGATGGCGAACTGTCGCTGTCGGCCGCCTGGCCGCCTGAAGACACCCTGGACTCGTTGACGATGGAAGCCGCACGACTCGCATTCGCGCGGAGCGAACCCGTTGGATGCGGGTCTGAGACGTTGTCGAACGCACAATGGTATTTCATTCCGCTTCGTACCCAGAGCCGATCGCTCGGCGTAGTGGGAATAGCACGCGACGCGCGTGGCTTTGCACCGGACTCTGAGGCGCGCGCTCTGCTCGCAACGCTCGCCGAACAGACTGCGGCGGCACTCGAGCGCTCATTGCTGGCGCAGGAAATGCTGATCGCGCAAAATACGGCGGAGACCGAGCGTGTCCGAAACGTCCTTCTCGCTTCGGTTTCTCATGACTTTCGAACTCCGCTTGCGTCTATTCTGGGATCCGCGACCAGCCTGATCGAATATCGAGACAGGCTCGACGACGATCTCCAGCGCGGTCTTCTTGCCGACATAAGGACGGAAGCCGAGGGACTCGACGATATGGTGCGCAATCTTCTGGCGATTGCTCGAATCGACGCCGGAGCTCTTGAATTGCGGCGGGACTGGATTGATTTGCGCGAGATCGCAGGGCGCGTGGTGGGTAACGCGAAACGACGTGGAGCTGATTTATCCTTCGTATTGGATTTGGCGCCGGAACTGCCGATGATCGCGGCCGATGCGATCCTGATCGAGCAGGCATTGGCCAACGTGGTGAACAACGCCGTCTCGCATACACCGGCGGGAACGCGTGTAGTGATTGACGCGGTTGTTACGCCCCAGTCGATTTCGCTGCGTGTCACGGATAATGGTCCAGGCATTGCCGATGAGGCCCTGCCTCGCGTATTCGATAAATTCGTACGTGCCGGCGCAAGTAAAGCGTCCGGCGCCGATAAGGGCGAAGGAACCGGTCTCGGACTTGCAATCACAAAGGGCATTGTCGTCGCGCATGGCGGCTCGGTGAGAGCCGAGAGCCCGGTCGCCGACCGAGGCGGGACCCGCCTTACGCTGACATTTCCGCGCGAGCAGCCGTGATGGCGAAGATCCGTGTTCTTGTTGTCGACGACGAACCGGCGATCCTGCGGTTTCTCAAGCCTGCACTGGAAGCCAACAATTATCTGCTCATGAGTGCCGGCACCGTCGCAGAAGCCATCAAACGGATTGCCGCGGACACACCCGATATCGTCGTCCTCGATCTCGGGCTTCCGGACGGCGATGGCAAGGAGGTGATCCGCCAGGTGCGAAAATGGTCGGACGTGCCAATCATTGTGCTGTCGGCGCGAGACCGGGAGGCCGAAAAAATCGAAGCTCTCGATCTTGGCAGTGACGACTTCGTCAACAAGCCGTTCGGCGTGGGTGAGTTGTTGGCCCGGATGCGGACCGCGCTGCGGCATCGGATGGAACGTGTCGCCGAAACACCTGTGTTGCGCGCGGCTAACCTCGAGATCGACAACCTTAGACATCGCGTGATGCGCGAGGCCGTCGAGCTTAAACTCACTCCAAAGGAATTCGACCTGCTTTCCTTTCTCTCGCGGCATGCCGGTAAGGTCGTTACCCACAAGCAGATTCTGAGCGCGGTCTGGGGGCCGGCACATGCGGCGGATACCCAGTATCTTCGCGTCTATATCGGTCAACTTCGCCAAAAGATCGAAGCCGACCCAGGCGACCCCCGCATCATCATCACGGAGCCCGGTATTGGCTACCGAATTGCCGAAACGACCGAGGGTTAGTCTTACTGAGTCAGAAAGCCACAGGGCAATGGCGCGGCGACTCATTGTAGCGTTGGGAGATTCGGTATTCAGCATGTGAGGGCTGAGATGGATCTTCAAGAGCAGAGCAGTGAAGTACGGTTTTCGGCCTATGTCGAGGAACTTGTGAGCGTGATTGGTCACGCCGACCGGGCAAAGCCACTGCGGGATTATTGCCAGGGCCTGATGTTGCCGTGCGAGCGCAAGAGTGTGGAGCCGATGGCAGCGGTGACGGCACCGGAGCGGACGGCGGCACAGCATCAGTCTCTGTTGCATTTTGTCGGCGAGGGGCGCTGGTCGGACGAGCGGGTCCTGGCCAAAGTTCGCGAGATGGTTCTGCCCGCGATCGAGCGGCATGGTTCGATCGAGGCCTGGATCATCGACGACACGGGCTTTCCCAAGAAGGGCACGCATTCGGTTGGAGTGGCCCGGCAGTATTGCGGCCAACTCGGCAAGCAGGACAATTGCCAGGTCGCGGTGTCGCTGTCGCTGGCCAATGCACATGCGAGTCTTCCGGTGGCCTATCGGTTGTATCTGCCGGAGAGCTGGGCCTCTGATACTGCCCGCCGCAAGAAGGCAGGCGTGCCTGAGGAGATCGGTTTTCAAACCAAGCCTGAGATCGCGCTCGATCAGATCCGCGCGGCCTGCGCAGCGGGTTTGCCGCGCGGAGTAGTTCTGATGGATGCGGGCTATGGCACTCACATCGATCTGCGCAGGGCTGTCACGGCGCTTGGGTTGCCTTACGTTGCCGGCATTCTCTCGAACACAACAGTCTGGGCGCCTGGCACCGGGCCCTTGCCGCCTAAACCTTACGTCCCGGGCCGCGGCCGGCCGACCAAGCAGTTGCGCCGCGATGCCGAGCACCAACCGGTCAAAGTCAAGGATCTTGCCTTCAGCCTTCCGGCCAAGCTCTGGCGGACGATCACTTGGCGTGAGGGAACCAATGTGCCCCTCAAATCGCGTTTTGCGCGGCTGCGCATTCGCATCGCCCATCGCGACTTCAACCGCAGCGAACCTTGGCCGGAAGAATGGCTTTTGATCGAATGGCCGAAGGGAGAACAGGAGCCGACAAAGTATTGGCTTTCAACTCTGCCGGAGAATATTGGCTTCGCCCGTCTGGTCGATCTCGCCAAATTGCGCTGGCGCATCGAGCGCGATTATCAGGAGCTGAAGCAGGAGGTCGGGCTCGGTCACTTTGAGGGGCGCCGCTGGCGCGGCTTCCATCATCATGCCACGCTCTGCGTCGCGGCCTACGGATTCCTGATCTCCGAACGGGAGACGATTCCCCCCTCAGGACCTCGCTCGACCGTTCTCCTCCCGCAACTTGCCGTTCCCGACGGTTATCGACCCAGAGGATCCGCCCTTGCGGCCTGAACGCCACATTCCAAATTCGATCGCAACCATGCGCAGGCGGCTGGCCGACGCGATCATCAGAACCTTGCAACGATGTCCGTGTTGCAGACGCTGG
>JBBWZW010000038.1:0-6734 GCA_039649305.1 Burkholderiales bacterium | reverse complement strand
TAACGTTGATCGATCCACCCGGGACTTCGAGCTGGCCGACGGTGCCTACCAGGGACTCGGCTGCGCCGCATCGTTTTTCAACGAACAGGATGATCTCCGCTGCAGCCGCTGCGGCATCCTTGCGCATCGTCATCGGCGTCGTGCCGGCATGGCTGGCGACGCCGGTCAGTTCGATCAGGTGACGCACGCAGCCGGCAATCGAACTCACGATCCCGACCGGCAGGTCTCGCTCGAGCAAAACAGGGCCTTGCTCAATATGCACCTCGACGAAACCGAGCAAGTCGTCCGGATTACGCGCGATATGGGCGATCTCGTCGACGTTATATCCGGCATCCTGTAACGCCGTGCGCATGGTGATGCCGTCCGCATCCACTTTGTCCAGCACCGTCATGTCGAAGCGGCCGGCGATCGCATTGCTGCCCAGGAAAGTACTTTTGTAACGAACGCCTTCTTCCTCGGAAAAGCCGACGATCTCAACATGATAGGGAAGCTTCACCCCGCGCTCATGCAAATGCCCGATGACGGCGATCGGCAACAGGATGCCTTCACGGCCGTCGTACTTTCCACCGTTGCGCACTGTGTCGTAATGGGAGCCGGTCATCAGCGTCTTCGCCTCCGGGTTATCCGACGGATAGCGTCCGATGACGTTGCCGATTGCATCGATGCCGACTTGCATGCCTGCTTCACGCATCCAGGTCGCGATTTGCGCCGCCGTCTTGCGATGCGACGTAGTCATGTACGCGCAGGTCAGCCCGCCGTCGTCATCGCTCCATGCGCCGAGTACTTCAGCCCACGCCACGATGGTTTCCCCGAGGCGCGGTGTGAAGCCGAGCAAATCGTTCAGGCGCAGTTCCGCAATACGGCCGATCTGGCGCAGGTTTTCAGCGACCTCGTCTTCGCGACAGTTTTTCAGGCGGCGGGCGAATGTGCTGATGATCCCGCTGCGGCTTAAGCCTTTGCCGTCCGGACCTTTCACCGCGACGATAAACGGGAAGCCGAATTTTTCGTTATAGTCGGCATTGAGCTTATGCAGCGTCGCGAATTCTTCGGAGCTGCAGTTGTTCAGTCCTGCCTTTGCCTGTTCTCCCGTCGATTCCTTCGTCAACGTCCCCGCGATTGCGGCTTTGCCGGCAAGCTCCGGGTGGGCGCGGATCAACCCGAGCTGCTCCGCTTCGCTTGCCGCCGTCACCGTCGCGTGGAGGGCGAGCTTCAACTCGGTGAGACTGCCGAACGGTCGTCTCGCTGCGGCGCGTTGCGGTATCCATGGCGAATGTTCGTAGATGCCGGAGAGCGTTTCAATAAATTCAGCCGCGCTGCATGCGTTCAGGTGCTCCAGGGTTGTTGTCATGGCTACGCTCAAATGGAAAACGGATGGGTTGCTTGCCAGTGGTTTGCGATGTCGATGCGACGCGTGATCCACACCTTGTCGTGCGACTGCACATAGTCGAGAAAGCGGGCCAGTGCCGCGGCCCGTCCCGGCCGGCCGACGAGGCGGCAGTGGAGGCCAATCGACAGCATCTTCGGCTGGTTCAACCCGGCCGGATCGCCTTCCTGGTAAAGCACATCGAACGCATCTTTCAGGTAATCGAAAAACTGCGTGCCGGAGTTGAATCCCTGCGTCGCGGCGAAGCGCATGTCGTTGGAGTCGAGCGTGTAGGGCACCACCAGTTGCGGCTTGACCGCCGGTTCGCCGTCTGCATCCGAAATCGCCACCTGCTCCCAGAATGGCAGGTCGTCGCCATAGTTGTCAGCATCGTAGACGAAGCCGCCATGCTCGACCACCAGCCTGCGTGTGTTCGGCGAATCGCGTCCGGTATACCAACCGAGCGGGGCGGTGCCGGACATTTCCCTGATGATGTCGACCGCTTCCTTCATATGCGCGCGCTCGGTCGCTTCGTCCATGTGCTGGTAACTGATCCAACGCAAACCATGGCAGGCGATCTCATGGCCGAGTTGTTGGAACGCAGCGACCGCTTCCGGATTGCGCTTCAACGCCATTGATACCGCGAATATCGTCAGCGGCAGCTTGCGCTCTTCGAACATGCGCAATACACGCCACAGGCCTGCACGCGAACCGTATTCGTAGATCGACTCCATGCTCATGTGGCGCATCTCGAAGGCTTGCGCGCCGATGATTTCGGACAGGAAGGTTTCCGATGCCTTATCACCATGCAGGACGCAGTTTTCGGCGCCTTCTTCGTAATTGAGCACGAACTGCAGGGCGACGCGGGCATTCCCCGGCCATTGGGGGTGCGGCGGATTGCGGCCGTAGCCGATGAGGTCGCGGGGGTAGTTTTTATACGTGTCGGTCATGCGTCACCTGGGTCGATGTTTTTCTGGGGGCGCTAACACCCATCTCCGTGCGTTTAATGTAAGGAGAGAATACGAGGCTCCGCGATACGCCTGAGGATGATCAGCCATGCCCGATAGTATAGGCAAGCCAGCACGCCAATATACGAATCGGGTAATACCACTCTTCAGCCCGCCAATATAAAAACCCAATCAAAAGTTATTTCGGTGACAACGCCCGCGCGTTCGCACAAACCAAATCCCGCAGCCATTTATGTTCCGGTGCATGATGCACGCGATCATGCCAGAGCTGGTAAAACCGCATGTTTGGAAACCGGATCGGTACGGTAAAGGATTTCAGCGGCAGGTTCTTTTCATAGAAGCGCATGAACTGCTTGCCGGTGGTGAGTACCAGGTTGGTGCGGGTGAGCATGTAGGGAATGAGGCCGAAATAGGCGGACTCGACCACCACATTGCGGTGCATGTTCTGACGGGCAAGGAATGATTCGATGACGCCGTAATAGCCGGGCAGCATCTGCGTCGGCGCCACGTGCGGCAGTGACAGGTAATCTTCCACCGTCATCTCATCCGGGCCCGTGCGCAGCGCAAAGGGGCAGTCGGCACGCATGAAACAGGCGATCTCGTCTTCGAACAGTTCGGACGTGTGCAGGTGCTGCGGCGGCTCATCCCAGTTAGCGATGACCAGGTCGAGTTCGCCGTCCGACAGCAGTCGGGTGTAATCGACTTCCGGGCCCATGCCGTGAATCACGACGCGGCTGTTCGGTGATTCACGCCGGATGGCAGCGACCACGCTCGGCAGGAACTGGCTGTCGAGGTAATCGGGCGCGGCGATTTGAAAGGTGCGCGATTGCTGCTGCGGCAAGAACGGCGTTTTCTGCACGAACAGCCGCTCCATGTCGTCGAGGATGCGCTTGGCCGGTTCGAGCAGGCTTTCGCCGTGCTGGGTTGGCACCATGCCCCGCGCGCCGCGCACCAGCAAGGGGTCGCCTGTGAGCTCGCGCAGTTTGCGCAGGGATGCGGAGATGGAAGGTTGCGGCTGGTTGAGCTTGAGGGCGACGCGGGAGACGTTTTTCTCGGAGAGCAGCAGGTACAGTATGCGGATCAGGTGAATGTTTAAGTTGTCTGGCAGCCCCGACATCACAGCCTCTATATTGGTATAAGTATGGCAAATATACTGGATGTCCAATGATACAAGCCAGAAAAAAGTCTATCTTCGCTTGAGGTATATTGGAGAGCGGTCGCAGCGGCGCTGACATTTGCGCGACCAAACACTCTCGTCTGAAGCGCCCGCGGAGGCAGACGAGCTTCAAGCATGAGGAATACATGGAAGCTTTCTGGCTGAACTATGGCGTCGATTGGCTCAACCTGCTGGTGCGGTGGCTGCACGTGATCACCGGGATCGCATGGATCGGCGCTTCGTTCTATTTCGTCTGGCTGGATAATTCGATCAAGCCGCCCAAGGCGGGGTCGGACCTGGCAAAGCGGGGCGTATCAGGAGAATTGTGGGCGGTACACGGCGGCGGTTTCTACAATCCACAAAAATACCTGGTCGCGCCGAAGGAACTGCCGGCCGAACTGCACTGGTTCAAATGGGAGGCGTATAGCACCTGGCTGTCCGGCTTCGCACTGCTGGTTATCGTGTACTACTTCAATGCGCAGGCCATGATGATCGACAAGTCGGTCGCTGACCTCACTACCTGGCAGGCGATCGGCATCAGCGTCGCCAGCCTGGTGATCGGCTGGGCCGTGTATGACGTGTTATGCAGGTCGCCATTAGGCCAGCGCGAAGGATGGCTGGGGACCGTCGTGTTCGCTCTGCTCGTTCTGGCCGCTTATGTATTGTCAAAGCTGTTCAGCGGCCGTGCGGCGTACCTCCATGTCGGCGCGATCATCGGAACCATCATGGTCGCCAATGTGCTGATGGTGATCATCCCCGGACAGCGCAAGATGGTAGACGCGATGCGGGCCGGCGGATCACCCGATCCGATCCATGGCATACGCGGCAAGCAGCGCAGCGTGCACAACAATTACTTCACGCTGCCGGTGCTGTTCATTATGATCAGCAACCATTACGCGATGACCTACAATCATCCGTACAACTGGCTGGTGCTGGCGGGAATCATGGCGGCGGGTGTGCTCATTCGCCACTTCTTCAACCTGAAGCACAAAGGCCGGATCGAGTGGCGTTATCCGGCGGCTGGCACCTTGCTGCTGCTGGTGGTCGCCATCGCCATTGCGCCCAAGCCGGCGGCAAGGTCGCAGGCGAACAATGCTGTGGATTTCAGCCGGGTGCAGGCTGTCATTGCCCAGCGCTGCGCCAGCTGTCACTCCGACAAACCGACCCAGCCGGGTTTTGCTTCGGCGCCGGCGGGAGTGATGCTGCAAACGCCTGAATTGATGCGCCAACATGCGGAACGGATATACCGGCAGACTGTGCAGCTCAAGGCCATGCCGATTGGTAACCTGACGCAGATGACGGATGAAGAGCGCGCTTTGATCGGCAGTTGGTATGAGGCCGGCGCGAAGTAACACGAATAAACGGGACACAGAAGATCATGACAACAACTCTTATCGACGGCTTTACCCTGAGCGCGGAACAAGTGATCGCGATTGCACGCGACCCGGACATCACGGTCGGCCTCGCGCAGTCTTCGCGCGACGCACTGAAACAAAGCCGCGACTATATCGATTCAACCTGGATGCATGATGAAGCGCCGATGATGTACAGCTTCAACACCGGCGTCGGACTGCTGAAAGACACGCGCGTCGGCATCGAGCATATCGAGCTGTTCCAGACGCAGCTGATCAGGGCGCATGCAGCCGGAATGGGCGAACCATTTTCCGAGGAAGTCAGCCGCGCCACGATGCTGTTGAGGGCCAATGCGTTCGCCAGTAATTATTCGGCGCCACGCGTGGAAGTGGTCGATCGTCTGCTCGCTTTCCTGAACGCCGGCATTCATCCCATCATGCCGCAAAAAGGTTCGGTCGGTGCGTCGGGCGACCTCGCGCCGCTGGCCTATCTCGCTGCAGCGATTGCCGGTTTCGACGAAGCGGAAGTGATGTACCAGGGCCGTCGCATGCCGGCGCCACAGGCAATCGCCGAAGCGCAGGTCGGTCCTGTCAAATTCGACCTGAAAGCAAAAGACGCATCGGCATTGATCAACGGCTGCACCGCCTCGCTCGCGGTGGCGGTGCTGGCTGCCCATGATGCGCGCAGCCTGCTGACGGACGCTTGTCTGTCGCTGGGCTTGACGCTGGAAGCGATGCGCGCGGAGATGTCTGCCTACGATGACCGCATCCACCAGGCACGCCCGCATGCCGGCCAGATCAAAACGGCTGCGATCATGCGCAACCTGTTGGCAGGTTCGACTCGCGCAACACATGAAGCGCGCGCAGTACAGCTACCGGAGGAACTGCGTCGCACGGACATCCCCTACACGCCTCGCATCCAGGATGTGTACTCGCTTCGTTGCGCGCCGCAAGTGTATGGTCCGGTGTTCGATGCGCTCGACTATATCGACACCATCGTCGGCAAGGAAATCAATTCGGCCACCGACAACCCGCTGATTTTTTCAAAGGACGGTGGCGGCTTCGAGATTATTTCCGGCGGCAATTTCCATGGCCAGTACCTGGCGCAGGCTATGGACCTGCTGGCGATGGCGGTAACCGACCTTGGCAGCATCTGCGACCGCCGCATCGCGCGTCTGATCGATCCGACCATGTCTTGGGGATTGCCGCGCAACCTGATGTCGGGTATCCGCGGCGTCAATACGGGCTACCCGGTAGTGCAATGTTCGATGAGTGCGCTGGTGATGGAAAACCGCACGCTGTGCATGCCGGGCAGTGTGGACAGCATTCCGGCGAAGGGCAACAGCGAGGACCATGTGTCCAACTCGACCTGGTGCGCACGCAAGGCGGCAACGGTGGTTGCGAATACTCAGTACATCGTGGGGGTCGAAATGCTGTTGGCAGCGCAGGCGATCACGATGACCGAGGATATGTTGCCCGGCTTTGTG
Organism: Burkholderiales bacterium; assembly: GCA_039649305.1. Classification (GTDB taxonomy): domain Bacteria; phylum Pseudomonadota; class Gammaproteobacteria; order Burkholderiales; family Burkholderiaceae_D; genus Noviherbaspirillum. The sequence continues at coordinate 408 of JBBWZW010000038.1, read as the reverse complement.
CTCGGGAAGGGAACACAGGCGGCGTATGACGAAGTGCGGCGGCAGATTCCGGCTTGCCTCGAAGGAGACCGCTGGTTCCATAACGATATCGTGGCCGCGCAATCGTTTGTGACGAGCGGTTCAGTGCGTAAGGCGGTGGAGAAGAAGATCGGCGAATTCGCGTAGGGGCGAACGCCCGCATCGGTAGATCGTCCCTGCCTCCTTGGAGTGGTAGGCGTTTGATCCCGGGATGACGTAGGTTGGGATGCCAATCCCAACATTCCGGCTCTCGTACAACCGACGACTTCCCTGCATGGTGCGGTGTTGGCATTTCATTTCAAGGCCAATTCCAATCGCAGCATTCCCCGCCCGGATAGAAGCCATCCGATGTGCCAGGCACGAATGTTGGGATTAGCATCCCAACCTAAG
>JBBWZW010000282.1:0-5315 GCA_039649305.1 Burkholderiales bacterium | reverse complement strand
GCAAATCCTCCCGCAGGTTGAACGTGAACCAGATATTGTGGGTGTCGATCAGCGAAAACAACGGCGAACCGGCGCTGAAATTCTCGCCGAGCGAAGCGACACGCGTCGTGACCTGGGCGGCGATCGGGGCGCGGATAATGAGCTCGCCAACATCCACGTCGCGCTGGTTCAGCGCCGCCTCCGCCTGCTTGACCTGAGCTGCGGCAAGCGCCTTTTCTTCCGGACTGGCGCCGATGGTCGCCAGTTGCAGGGCCGCTTGAGCCGACTCGCGTTTGCGGATGGCCGACTCCAGATTGCGGGTAACTTCATCGACCATGGCCTGAGGCGCGTTTCCGGTCCGGGCAAGTTGAGCCTTCCGGTCGTAAGTCTCCTGATTGAGCGTAACGTCGGCTTCCGCGGCCGCGAGCTCGGCCTTGCGGGCAGCAATGGTCTCCGGCCGCGTGCTGTTGATGCGATCGAGATCGGCCTTGGCGACGCTTAGCGCCGCCCGCGCGGCGATCAGGGTGGCAACGAGTTGCGGGCTCTCAAGCTCGGCGATTACTGCACCTCGTTCGACGGTATCACCGACGTCGACCTTAAGCTTGGCGATACGACCGGCGACGCGAGGGCTGATATCGACACGGTCGCTGGACACTTCACCTTGCACGGTGAGCGGCGGCGGCCGTGTAGCGAGCCATAGTACGGTTCCTAGCGCCACGAGCGCGAGCGCTCCAACTACCCGCCGAAGCCCCTTGAGGCGTCCCATATAAGTTTCTCCTGACATTCGAACACTTGGTTCCGGAGCCCGCGGCGAGTTTTCTCTGCGATATGAAGGGGCCGCGTTTTTTCCCTTTCAGAATTGAGCGTCGATCGATCCCTTATTCGTCATCTCCCGAAGCTCAAGGAAGGTCTTGTTCGGTACCAGATATGTATCGACGATCCTTCGTGCGGCCAACTCAGCACTTTCGACGACCTTTGGCGAGGACAGGATTCGCATCCTGCCGACCTTTACGTAAAGCTCGACCACTGCCGGTACGTCCGGCTCGTCGTGCTGGAGCGCGTGGATGTTGCATTTCGAAGCCGCCTCGAAGAATTCCTTTTAGAGTTCTTGTCGGCGCAGCTTGTCCTGCGCGAACCACTGCGCCTTCGCTTGTGCCTGTTGGCTCACCCACGACGCGAGGACGGATGTGAGTCCGCCGATGATTGCTCCTGCGAGTGCCGCGAGGGCGGAGATTAGTGATGCGTTCATCAGGACGATCACCGTGGGAGATCAGCGTGATAGATTGACCTTTGCAAGATCGATAAGCTCGTTGCACGACCATTCAAGACTGCCTTGATCAAGAATAGGCTGAATTGGCGAGCTTGGTCCACAAGCGCTTCCCGCAGTGGCTGCCTATTGCATAAACCAACCGTGGCTGACGACGATCGACTGGCCGGTTAGCGCATTCGAGCGGAAGGAAGCCAGGAACAGCGCGGTCTGGGCGACGTCGTCGACCGTTGTAAATTCGCCATCTACGGTTTCTTTCAGCATAATGTTCTTGATGACCTCCTGCTCCGTAATGCCGAGTTCCTTAGCCTGCTCGGGTATTTGCTTATCGACCAGCGGGGTGCGAACGAACCCGGGGCAGATCACGTTAGCGCGAACGCCATGCGCGGCCCCCTCTTTGGCGACAACTTTCGCAAACCCAATCAGGCCGTGCTTGGCCGTGACATAAGGCGCTTTGAGCACTGAGGCCTCCTTCGAGTGCACCGAGCCCATATAGATGATGCTGCCGCTCTTTTGCTTGTACATCTGACGCAGCGCAGCCCGCGTGGTGAGGAACGCGCCGTCAAGATGAATTGCCATGAGCCGCTTCCATTTGGCGAATTCGAAATCGACGAGAGGTGCCACGATTTGGATGCCGGCGTTGCTGACAAGGACATCAATGGTCCCGAATGTCTCGATGACCTTGGCCGTTCCATCATCCACCTGCTGCTCATTTGTGACGTCCAACGCGACGCCGACAACGCGCTTCCCAGTGGGATCGATCTCGCGCGCAGTGGCGCCGGCTGCCTTCTGATCGAGGTCTGCGATGGCTATCTTTGCGCCTTCGCGCGCAAAGAGGATGGCAATTTCCTTTCCGATGCCGCTCGCCGCACCGGTGACGATCGCGACCTTATCTTTCAGACGCATGGCAAGCTCCTTTCTGAACAATGTGGCCTGGCTTCAAGCCAGGTAATCGTGGACGACCTTTCCAAGGGGGAGCGTGAGATCAGCGACGATGTGAATGCCAGAGACGATCTCCAGTACCGGCAACTCGGCCAAAGGCGCCAAAGGGTGAGAGGCCAAAACAAGTTGTGCTGGCCCCGTCCAGGCGCCCTTCAGAGCAACGTCCTCCAGACGGTATTCGACGAGTTCGCAGATGCGCGCCGTGCCGTCGACATGCGGTATGATCTTGAGCAGGAAATTGGGTGCAGCCAGCGAAGCGCTTGCTGCCGCGAGGTCGGCCTGCTTGTACTTGTAGCCCATGGCGCCGACGGCAATCCGCAGCGGACCATAGTGCAGCGTACCAACCAGCGTGTCGATTTCCGTCTTGAGGGTGGGCTGGGCAAGTTTCTTGGGAAAGCCCCAGAGTTCACGGCCGCCCGCGATGGGAGGATGGTCGTTGAGAAACATGCAGTGCGTGTAGGCACCCTTGCGGCCTTGGAACGAGACCGGGATGACCTGTCCGCTCTCCGTATAGTCGCCGAACCCCGTCGAATCGGGCATCCGGATGAATTCGAACTTCACCACGTCCCCTTCGATCTGGAGCGGTTCTGGCACAAGCTCGCGAAGTTTTTTCGGGTCGGTACGGTAGGTGATGATCAAGTACTCGCGATCGCAAAAGCGATAGGGGCCGACCGGATAGGCCGGACTTGTCAGCGGCATGGCGTATGCCGCGCGTCGCACTTCATTTTCTTTCATCACAACCCTCGTCGCGCTGTTGGTCGAAATCGAACACTGCAGATTTCTGCCCGGAATGGGACCAGTCGAAGGTGCGAACGCCTTCCATCTTGTCGGGACGTTGCATGATTTCAGGGTGAGAAATGGCGCGAACGACATCCTCATAGCCGGCGGCCCAGTGCTCCTCCATGGTCCGGCGGGAGAACTCAAAATCTTTAGCGATGCCTTCGTAGTTCTTGGCGTCATAAATCAGCTGCACGATATTGCAGACCTTCTCGTCAGCCTCCGCGGCGAGCATTTTTACTTCCGGACGGTCCCTCAGTTCAGCGGGAATATCCTTGAGGAGGCTGGCGAAGGCTATGCGGAGCTTCTGGGCCCTCTTGTAATAGTCGGTTGCGGCCCGCGTGCGACTGGAGAATTGGATTTCCTTTACCCGCACTTGCGCTTCGCCAAGATTTAGAGGCAATTCACCGCGTGCACTCCAGAGATCGATCTGAAAGGCGAGCGTGTCCAGCCGCGGTCGGCTGTCGAGCACCCACTGCAGCGGCGTGTTGGAAACGAGGCCGCCATCCCAATAATACTCCCCGTCGATCTCAGTGGCTGGAAAACCGGGCGGCAGAGAGCCGCTGGCGATGATATGCTCCGGGCCGATGCGGTGGGTCGTGGAGTCGAAATAGGCAAAATTGGCGGTTTTGACGTTCACCGCGCCGACGCTAAAGCGCATCGCGCCGGCGTTAAGCCGGTCGAAGTCCACCAGGCGCTCAAGCGTCGCCCTCAACGGAGCGACGTCATAGAAGCTGAGCTGGTCGGCATTTGGTGACGGCCAGAACACGGGCGAGAGCAGGCGCGGCGTAAAGAAGTGCGGCGCGCCGAACATCATGATGCCTAACGCGCGTGTCTGGTTGACGAAGCGATGGACGACATCGTTCGCAAGTTTGATCGAACTGAGATGTGGCACGCCCAAGGGTGGCGTGCTGACCGCTTCCCAGAACTCGCGCAGTTTTTCGACACGTCTTTCCGGTGGATTGCCGGCGATAAGTGCAGCATTCACCGCACCAATCGAAATGCCGGCAACCCAATCCGGATGGAGGCCGGCTTCAGCGAGAGCTTGATAGACGCCGGCCTGATAGGAGCCGAGCGCGCCGCCACCCTGCAGCAATAGAACGGTCTGTTCAAACGGGCTACGTTCGAGACGCGATTGTTTTGCTTTTGTACTCGGCGACGCACCCATGATCGAGAAATCCTCGGGTTACGGTGATGCTGCAGCTGACGGAGGTTCGTCGCAATTGCTCGTTGCATTTAAGCCAGCAAACCTCGCGTGCACCCGAGCCTCGATATCGGCTCTGGCCTCGTCCAGCACCCCCTCGTGGCTGGCGTCGGAGTACGTCCGGTAGGATACGGCGTTGCCGGCTCGGCAAAGATCGCGAGCCACCGCGTCGGTGCTTTTAGGAGGTATAGGTGTCACGCCAATTGACCGGCAGAATGCGCGATTGAAGCTGGCATGCGAGGGGAATTGGCAGTTAAGGGCAATATCGCTCATCTGACGAAGAATCTTCGCAGAACTGATCGATGCGCTGGCCCATGACAAGGTGTCGTGTTTGCGAGTGGAGTTCGCTGTCAGGATTAAGGGGTTGTTGGATCTGCGAAACGGTTCGTTCCGGCCAAAGAACCGGTGACAATCGGCCAATCTTCGGGTGATCAAACTACCACCATGGTCTTGCCGGAAATGGCCCTGAACTGATGCGGCGCTGCTTTGGTCCAGCGGCGGAAGGCATGTCGGAAATTGGCGGCCTCGCTGAAGCCCAATACCTCAGCGATATCTTCAACGGTCAAATCCGTGTCGCGCAGATAACCAATAGCCATCTGCATTCGCAAATCGTCGGCCAATCTGCGGAAGGACGTGTTCTCTTCGCGCAGCTTCCTTCGGAGCGTGCGCGCGCTCATGTTCAGATGGCCCGCGATGTCGCTGAAACTCGTCGGCCGCATCAGATTGGCCAGGAGGACTTGTCGGACCTGGCCGACTAGCCCGATGCGAAGCTCGAATTCCTCCATCTGGCCATCGCACAGCCCGACCACCGTCGAATAGGTAATTTCGTTCCCGACCTTCGGTGTTCCGTCGAGCCAGGCCGCGTCGAAAATAAACTTGTTCTCGGATTGGTCGAACAGCACCGGACATCCGAAGATGTTCGGATATTTTAGTGCATCGTCCGTCGGACCGTAAGTGACATGAAGCTCCCGCGCAGCAAACGAGGGACCCATGATGTCACGATGCAGCGACAGGATAATGCCGAATTGCATTTCGACTAGGAACTTGTAAAGACGCGCATTGACGCGCGAATGCGGCAGCGGTGTGAAAGTCCAAATCCCGCACCCGCTCTCTTCCTCAAAGTGGATTTCGTTAAGCGGTGTAGCG
>JBBWZW010000273.1:0-4675 GCA_039649305.1 Burkholderiales bacterium | reverse complement strand
CAACCACGCACGGCGCGGATTACGTCGTGCTCAGCATGTTTTTCGGCATCCTGTTCGCGTTCTTCGTGGCCGTGCTGAACTGGATCATCGACAAGCTCACCGGATTCCGTTTCCTTTCCGCGATGGCGCAGCAGACCACGTTCGTGATGGTGCCGCCGCTGTTCCTGATCTTCCTGGTGCTGGGCACGATCTTCATCGGCATCGCGACACCGACCGAAGGCGGCGCCATGGGTGCCGCGGGTGCAATCATTCTCGGCGCCGCCAAACGCCGGCTGAGCTGGGACCTGATCCGCCAGGCCGCCGAGTCGACCGCCAAACTATCGGCCTTCGTGGTGTTCATCCTGGTCGGTGCCCGCGTGTTCTCGCTAACGTTCTATGGCGTCAACGGTCACGTCTGGGTCGAACACCTGCTGACCTCCCTGCCCGGCGGCCAGATCGGCTTCCTCATCTTCGTGAATGCGTTCGTGTTCATTCTGGCCTTCTTCCTGGATTTCTTCGAGCTTGCCTTCATCATCATCCCGCTGCTTGGGCCCGCGGCGGAAAAACTCGGCATCGACCTGATCTGGTTCGGCGTGATCCTCGGCGTCAACATGCAGACGTCGTTCATGCACCCGCCATTCGGGTTCGCGCTGTTCTATCTGCGTTCGGTGGCGCCGAAGGAGCCCTACATCGATCGCGTCACCGGCAAACGCATGGACGCTGTGACGACCGGGCAGATTTATTGGGGCGCGGTGCCGTTCGTCGTGATCCAGGTGATCATGGTGATGCTGGTGGTCATGTTCCCATCAATGGTGATGCATTACAAGGGCGCTGCATCGACGGTCGATCCAAACACCATCAAGATCGAGATTCCGCAGGTGGAGCTGCCGCCGCTGGACTTCGGCCCGCCGAGAAATTGATCGGCGATCTTGCCAGAGCGACCGCAATGACGCCGGATTCCGATAACCTGCCTATCTAGATGGGGGTGGATCTTGTTGGTTGCAATCGTCGTAATTTTCGTCATCGCATACGCAGCGATTGCGCTTGAACATCCGATCAAGATCAACAAGTCGGCCTCGGCATTGATCGGCGCGGGATTGCTCTGGACCGTGTACGCCGTCTTGAGCGGCGATCATGCACTCATCGAACGCCAGCTCAATGACTCCGTTTCCTCCACCGCCCAAATCGTATTCTTCCTGATCGGAGCGATGACGATCGTCGAGGTGATCGACGCTCACAACGGCTTTGAGGTCATCACTTCGCTCATCCGCACAAAGAAGCAAGTCACCCTGATGTGGCTCGTCGGTTTCGTGACCTTTTTCCTGAGCGCCATCCTGGATAATTTGACGACGACGATCGTCATGATCTCGCTGATGAAGAAGCTCATGGGTAGCCAGAGTGACCGGCTGTTTTTTGCAGCCATGATCGTGATCGCGGCCAATGCCGGGGGCGCATGGTCGGCGATCGGCGATGTCACGACCACGATGCTCTGGATTGGGGGCCAAATTACACCCCTTGCGATCGTCAAGGGAGTTTTCCTGGCCTCGCTGATTAACCTCGTCGTTCCCCTGCTCGTCGTGAGTGTCCAGCTAAGGGGTCGCGAGATCGTTTCGCCGCGCGAGCCCGAGGGCGAACCGTTGCGAACCAACGTCTTCGAGCGCAATCTGATGTTCTACCTCGGGCTCAGTATCCTGATAATGGTGCCGGCGTTCAAGACCGTCACTCATTTGCCGCCGTTTTTGGGAATACTTTTCGGATTGGGTATCCTCTGGATGGTCGGTGAGTTGGTTCATCGGCAAAAGGACGAAGATGAAAAGAAACACCTGACCCTGGTGCACGCGTTGACGCGGATTGACATGAGCTCGATCGTTTTTTTCGTCGGCATTTTATTGGCTGTAGCCACTCTGGAGCACGCCCACGTTCTTGAAATGTTGGCTAAATGGCTGGACGCGACCGTCGGGCGTCAGGACGCTATCGTCGTCATGCTCGGTTTGCTCAGCGCCGTCGTGGACAACGTTCCACTGGTGGCAGCGTCCATGGGGATGTACAGCCTCGCCCAATATCCGCCCGACAGCTTTCTGTGGGAGTTCATCGCCTATTGCGCCGGTACGGGCGGATCGATTCTGATTATTGGCTCGGCGGCTGGCGTGGCTGCGATGGGCCTCGAAAAGATCCAATTCTTCTGGTACGTTAAGCGTATTAGCGGTTTGGCGCTACTCGGCTATTTCAGCGGAGCTGCCGCCTACATCGCGCAGTACGGGCTGCTACAATGATGAAAGAGGCCTTATTCGCTGGAGTGGTGCTCGCGATTACCTTGAACTGGATTTCCCGTTCAGCAAGAAAGCCGGATGGCTTTGTCCGTCATTTCAGCCGGGGAGCGTTCATGCGTGATCTTAACGAAAAGATGGAAGCGCAACTTTCAAATCCCGCGGGTTAGATCGCCAATCGCCCTGCGGCTCACCTCTGCGAAGAAACCCCGGGCATTGCTCCCGGGGTTTCTTTTTTGGCAAAATCGTCCGACGCGGATCAGCTCTGCGAGTGGCGCGCCATGAAGTTGTCGTAGCCGACTTCGGCGACCTGGAACCACTGGTAGCCGTTGTTCGAGAAGGCCGTGAGCGATTCATAGACCTTCTTGAAATCCGCGTTGGTCGCCGAGACCTCGGCGTGCAATTCCTTCGCCGCCTTGAAAGAGGCTTCCATGACTGGCGCGGGGAAGGCATGCAGCTTGGCGCCGCCCGCCAGCAACCGCCGCAACGCGGGCGGATTGGCGACGTCATACTTCGCCATCATCCAGTTGTTGGCAAAGTGCCCCGCCTGCTCGAGAATGCTCTGGTAGAATTTCGGCAGCGCATTCCATTTATCCTGATTGACGAACGACAGCAGCATCGGGCCGCCTTCCCACCATCCGGGATAGTAATAGTGTGGAGCGACCTTGACGAACCCGAGCTTCTCGTCGTCGTAGGGGCCGACCCATTCCGCCGCGTCGATGGTGCCCTTCTCCAGCGCGGGATAGATGTCGCCGCCGGCGATCTGCTGCGGCACCGCGCCCATCTTCTGCAGCACGCGTCCGGCAAAGCCACCGATGCGGAATTTGAGGCCCTTGAGATCCTCGACCGTGTTGATTTCCTTCCGGAACCAGCCACCCATCTGACAGCCGGTATTGCCGGCCAGCAGCGACACGACGTTATATTTCTTGTAGAACTCGTTGAGAACGTCCCTGCCGCCACCCAGCATGTACCAGGCCTGGTTGATCCGCATGTTGGGTCCGAAAGGGACCGCGGAGCCGAAGGCGAAGGTCGGATCCTTGCCGAAGTAATAATACGAAGCGGTATGACCGATCTCGACGGTGCCGTTCTGCACCGCGTCCAGGACTTGCAGTCCCGGCACGATCTCGCCCGCGGCAAAGGTCTGAATCTGGAATTTGTTGTCGGTCGCCTCGCCCACCATCTTGCACATCATTTCGGCGCCGCCATACAGCGTGTCGAGCGACTTGGGCCAACTGGTCGGCATGCGCCATTTGATTTCGGGCATCGATTGGGCGAGGGCCGGCGCCGCCATGGTTACGGAGGCCGCGGCGCCTATTCCGGCGACCTTGATAAAGTCTCGTCGTTTCATTGAGCTTCTTCCCTTGTGTGATTGCTGTTGGTTCACCTTCGTCTCGAGGCTTAGCGCCAGCATGGAACATCCGGTTGCCGATTTCCATGACGAATTGGCGTACCGCAACGCAAAAAGCCCGGCCTCCTTGCGGAGACCGGGCTTCATCCTGCTACTTAAGGTTACGTCAGTCGCAGACTTGATCAGCCGCGTGTGCGCGAGCGGATCATGAAGCTGTCGAAGGTGTATTCGGCAACCTGCCACCACAGATACTGGTCGGAGCGATAGGCCTGCATCGCATCGATCGACTTCTTGAAATCGGGGTTCTTCGCGGAAATTTCTCCCCACAATTCGTTGGTCGCCTTCAAACAGGCTTCCAACACTTCGTTGGTAAACGGACGAAGCTGGGTGCCGCCGGCGACCAGACGTTTCAGAGCGGTCGGGTTCTGCATGTCGTAACGCGCGGCCATCCAGCTATTGGCGTTCGCCGTCGCATTGGTCAGGATCGCCTGATAGCTCTTTGGCAGTGCATTCCACTTCTCGAGATTGGCGAACGCGTGGACGGTCGGCCCGCCTTCCCAGAAACCCGGGTAGTAATAGTACTTGGCGACCTTCGCGAATCCGAGCTTCTCGTCATCGTAGGGACCGACCCACTCGGCGGCGTCGATGGTGCCCTTTTCGAGCGCGGGATAGATGTCGCCGCCGGCGAGCTGCTGCGGCACCACGCCGACCTTCTGCAGCACCTGACCGGCAATGCCGCCGATGCGCATCTTGAGGCCGGAGAGATCGGCAACGGTCTTGATCTCCTTGCGAAACCAGCCGCCCATCTGGGTGCCGGTGTTGCCGCAGGGGAAGCCAATGACGCCGAACTTCTTGAAGAACTCGTTGCCGAGCTCCATGCCGCCACCCTGGTACCACCATGAGTTCTGCTGGCGCGCATTGAGGCCGAACGGCACCGACGCGTAGATCGCGAAGGTCGGGTCCTTGCCGACATAGTAATAGGAGACGGTGTGGCACATCTCGACGGTGCCGTTGGAGGTCGCATCGAGCGCCTGCAGGCCCGGCGCGAGTTCGCCCGCCGCGAACACCTGGATCTGGAACT
>JBBWZW010000261.1:0-3512 GCA_039649305.1 Burkholderiales bacterium | reverse complement strand
GACCGACATCATGGCCGAGATCTCAGTTGCCAGCCATGAACAAAGCCAGGGCATTCAACAGGTCAACCAGGCGATCTCGCATATGGATGAGGTGACGCAGCAAAATGCGACGCTGGTCGAACAGGCGGCTTCAGCCTCATCCAGCCTGGAGGACCAGACGGTGAAGCTGGCGCAGGCGGTGTCTGTGTTCCGGCTGCCGCGGACCGGAGACCGGTCAGAGAGATAAGCGCATCTGGCCGGAGCGGTAGGATGCGTTCCACGCACCAATGGTTGCCCGCCGGCTGGCAATATCAACCCTGCGAGAAAAAACGGTGCGGTGGAACGCACCCTACCAGTCTGATCCCTGATTCCTGACCTCTGTCCCCTGGTATTTACATCGCGCAGGTACGAAACCCGGCGAAGATGTCGTTACGCCCGGGCAAATAGAAATTCCTGAACTTCATCGACCGCAAGCGCGTCGGCGTCGCAAACGATGCCCCGCGCAATACCTGGTGCGTGTCGAAGAACGGTTCCGAATACTCACGGTAAGCGTCGGCTGAAAACCCCGGATACGGCTCAAACGGGCTGCAGGTCCATTCCCATAACGCCCCCCAGCGGAATGCCGGATGCCCGGATTGCGCGGCGAATTCCCATTCGGCTTCCGTCGGCAGCCTGCGGCCGGCCCACATGCAATAGGCCTGCGCCTCATAGAGGCTGACATGGCGCACCGGTTCGTGGCCCGGCAAGGCGATTTCCTTTTCGAAACGGCGGCAGTGCCAGCGCGAGGCCTGGCGTTTCCAGTGCGTGGGTGCCGAGCTCTCCCCTTGCATCATCCATTCCCGCCCGGCCATAGTCCAGAAATGCGGGTTCTGGTATCCGCCTTCCGCGACAAAATCGCTGAACTGCGCATTCGTCACCAGCGACGAATCCACTTCGAATGCCGGCACCCGCACGGCATGCGCCCATTTTTCATTGTCGAACACGAATCCGTTATCCGGCCGGCTGCCTATCTCGATGGTCCCACCGGGGAAACGGATCTCGCCCTGCGAAGACGCTGGGACCGACTGCAACCGCAGTTCGACCGGCGGCGCAATGGCCAGGGTCTGCAAGGTGTAGGCAAACGCCTCGCCGTGCATGTCTTCATGCGCCAGCACCAGGCGGTAGGGATAAAGCGCGTCGTCGTCGTCCTTGGCCCCGCTCAGTTTGTCCAGCACCCGGTCGAGCACTTCGCGGCAGTAGGTTTTGAGCGCGCCCTTACCGGGCAATTCGAGCGACCAGCGCGCCCGATGCGGTATCCGATTAGAATCGAACCATTCGTCGCCCTTCATCAGCAGCGACGGCCGCTGCGCTGCTTCCGGCGCACTCGATCGGGCGCCGCGCAATATGTACCATTCGGCGAACCAGGCGATATGGCCGAGTTCCCATAGCGGCGGGTTCAGGATCGGTAGTATCGGCACGTTGACCGGATCGTCCAGTCCCGCCACGGCAAAGCAGTCGAACAGGGTAAGCGTATGGTCGCGCGCGTCTTGCAGGGCGCGGGCCAGCTCATTGGGTGCAGCATTTCGAAAAGACAGGTTCATTGGGTATATTCTTGGCTAAACCGCATATCGTCATTATCAGCCCCGCAATGGCAAAAGCCAACAACGGGAATTGGCAAACCGCGAGCCGCTGGGCGAACTTCCTGGCCGCGCGCTATCGCGTGACGCTGCTTGAAGAATGGGACGGACTCGCATGCGATGCCCTGATCGCGCTCCATGCCCGCCGCTCGTCCTCTTCGATTACCGCGTTCGCTGCCGCCTTCCCCTTCCGCCCTTCCGTGCTGATCCTGACCGGCACCGATTTATATCGCGACATCAAAGCCGACGCGAACGCACAGCGTTCATTGCAGCTCGCGACGCGCCTGGTCGTCCTGCAGGAAGCCGGGCTGTCGGAATTGCATCCATCGCTGCGTGACAAGGCGTCTGCCATATACCAATCCGCCGCCTCGTCACCGCCGGTATCGCACAACGGCGATGCCGGACATGTCAATGTCGTCATGGTCGGGCACCTGCGCGAAGAGAAGGATCCGATCACATTCATGCGTGCCGCCGCTCTCGTGCACTCTCCGCAGGTGCGCATGCACCATGTGGGCGGCGCGCTCGATCCGGCGCTCGGCCAGCAGGCATTGGCAACCCAGCAAGCAGTGTCGCGTTATCGTTGGCTGGGCAACCTCCCCCACGAGAGCGTGCGGGAGCATTTGATGCAAAGCCACCTGATGGTGCTGGCCTCGAAGATGGAAGGCGGCGCCAATGTCATCATTGAATCCGTCACCTGCGGTGTGCCGGTGCTCGCAAGCGACATATCCGGCAACCGCGGCATGCTGGGCGAAGATTACGCCGGCTACTTCCCCGTGGGCGACAGTCGGACACTGGCGGGCATGATCGACCGGGCGGTGGCGGATCGGGGGTTCTACGCGTTGCTGCAGCGACAGTGCATGGCACGCGCGCCGCTGTTTTCCCCGGAGCGGGAGCGAGCGGCGGTGCTGCAATTGATGGATAATCTGCTCCTCACAAATTAAATCCTCATTCCGACGCTCGCATCGGGCATGGATGAGCGACCGTCAACGGATATCAAACATGAACGCACCTAACGACCTCAACCTCAAGCTCACTTCGTTTTCCCACGGCGGCGGCTGCGGTTGCAAGATTGCGCCGGGCGTCCTGGCTGAAATCCTGAAAAACTCCACCGGTTTCCCGGTACCGAAGGAATTGATGGTCGGCATCGAAACCGCGGACGATGCCGCGGTGTACAAGCTGAACGATGAGCAGGCGCTGATCGCCACCACCGATTTCTTCATGCCTATCGTCGACGATCCCTACGATTTCGGCCGCATCGCAGCCACCAATGCAATTTCGGACGTGTACGCGATGGGCGGCACGCCGATCATGGCGCTGGCGCTGGTCGGCATGCCGATCAACAAATTGCCGATCGACGTCATCGGCAAGATCATCCAGGGCGGCGAATCGATTTGCGCCGAAGCCGGCATCCCGATCGCGGGCGGCCACACCATCGATTCCGTCGAGCCGATTTACGGCCTGGTGGTGATGGGTCTGGTGCATCCGTCGAAAATCAAGCGCAATTCGGATGCAAAGGCCGGAGATAAGTTAATTCTCGGAAAGCCGTTGGGTGTGGGCATCCTGTCCGCCGCTTTGAAGAAAGATGCGCTGGACGCGGCCGGCTACGCGGCGATGATTGAAAACACGACGAAACTTAACAAGCCCGGCAAGGCCTTGTCGGATTTGGGTGGCGTACATGCGTTGACGGACGTCACCGGCTTCGGGTTGCTGGGGCATTTGCTGGAACTGGCGCGCGGTTCGAAGCTGACAGCGAAACTCGACATGGCGCGCATTCCGTTGCTGCCTAACGTGCAGCAACTTGCCGAAAGCGGTTTTGTCACCGGCGCCTCTGGCCGCAATTGGGCCGGGTACGGGCATGATGTTTCACTGGCGAATTCGGTTACGCCGGTTCAGCAAATGCTGCTGACCGACCCGCAA
>JBBWZW010000033.1:0-3770 GCA_039649305.1 Burkholderiales bacterium | reverse complement strand
GGAACAGCGAGTCGATAGATTGCGTCGACTGGCTCGCGGTAATCCATTTAAATTCCGGGGCCGCGAGCCGCACGGCTCGCCCATACAGGGCGCAGAACCCGCCATCTCCTATCAACGGGGTCAAATGATTGGCAAGCCGTTCCCATGGCCACAGGGCGCGATCGACCGCGGCGCGACCGTCCGTGCTCGGCGCCAGCGCTTCGAGAATCAGCTGTTGCCGCTTTTCATCTCTTTTGGGCATTAGCGGTAGGTGTAGGCAATTTATTAAATGCTCTCTGATCGCTGCAGCGGTTCGACACTTGTCGATCGACCAGCTTCTCCCGTGTAACGGACGCCGTTGCAGGACCTATTAAAAATTTTGAAATATTATACGCGCGTACGTATATACGGGTATTGAGGTGGCGGGTCTTGCAGTCGTAGGTTTTCTACCGCTGCTTCGGATCCGTATTGATTCCTTCGACGATCTGCTCCATCACTTCATCGAACCGGCCGGTTACCTGGCCGAGCCATTGCGCATCGGAGATGGCAAACGCGTTTTTCATCTTTCGCCGCACGCGCTCGCGGTCATTTTCCGAGAGGCGGGACGCATTGTTGCGGTACCACTGATCGGCACGCAATGCATTGAGGACGAAGAGGGCGGGCCGGGTCCCGAACTCGAGCCCGATCGCAAAGCTTTGACACGCAAGTGAACGGTCGAAGCCGGCGGTCAGCGTGCCTTCCAGCACAGCACTGACCGAGTCATCGGTGACCGACTTCAGGCTGCCGTGGAACCAGTGATTCATGCGTTGGAAATCACCGGTAGAAGAGGGAAGGTAGCTGATGAGCTCTCCGACGCCACGCTTACCAAGACCGGTATGCAGGTCGAGCAGGAAGGCGAGCTCGCGTCCGGTTGCGTAGGCGCCGATGATGCGCTCCCAGACGACACGGCTGTTCACCGGCGCAAAGCCGCCGAAGAACAGGCCGTCCGGATCGTCATACTGGCCGGCGGTAACGGCGGCCTGCATGGATGTGCGGCGCTGCGCGGTTAGTGCGTGTGAGAACAGCCGTAGCTCATTCCATAACCCGGCCGGCATCGGCCGGAAATTCGAGACGAGCAAATGATGATAAGCGCGATAGCCGGAAGGCCGTTGTGCAGTGAGCGGAAAATCGACGAAATTGCGATTCAGGTCGACGCCTTCCACGGTCACCCGGCGATCGTGCAGGAAGCCCCACGGATTGACTGCGTGGACCAGCAGGTATGCGATGTCGTCGTTGCGTGCATGTCGCTGGCGCCAGGTTTGCATGAAGCGGAACTGGCAGGCCGCGCCGGCATAGCCTTCCACGCCGTGCGTGCCGCTCGCAATCACCACCAGGTTCCTGGCATCTTTGCGTCCGAGATAAACCGTGTCAGTGGAGAGCCGCGTATGTTCGCCCGGCTGTTCATCGTGAAAGAAGCGTCGCGCTTCCACGTCGAGATTTTTTGCGAGCGCATGGAATGTGTCGCGGGACTCGTGGTAACCGGATGGGAGCCTGTGTGCCTCGGACACTTCGTCGCGCGCCTGTGTCATTTCGTCACCGGCTATCAGGAATGAAGCAGCGCCTTCGCCACATCGAGCACATGTGCGCTGCGGGTGCCGCCGAGCGTTTCTTTCAGCGCCTTCTCCGCCACGTCAAACATGGACTCGAGCTGCGCGCGCGACGAACAGCTGGCAATCATCTGCCTGAGCATGTAATTGTCCAGCCTGTCGTCAAGTGCACTCGCCACGTGGGCGCGGGCGACCACCAGTTTCATGTCTTCAGGGGGAGCAGCGGGAATGTGTACCGGCGCCGGACGTACTTCTTCTTTTTTCTGCTCGACGGGCGCGGGAACTACCGGTGCAGCCGGCGCAACTGCGCGCGTGGCCGGTCTCTGGCGTGGCGGCGTTGCTTTCGGCGCGGCAGGGGTTTTGGATATGGCTTTCGGTGCCGGCGCGGCTTTCACTGCCGCAATCGTATTTGATGCAGCCTTCGGCGACGATTTTGGCGCCGGTGCCGCTTTCGCTACGGGAGCCGGCTTGGGTGCCGGCGTAGGCGCAGGCGCCACCGGAGGTGGTTTCGGAACCGCAACCGCTTTAACAGGGGCCACCGGTTCGGGTAGTGTTGTAGCGGGTGCCGGCGCCACCGGGGTTGGCGCTGCGACTGCTTCAACAACGGGTGCCGGTTCAGGCGCTGCTTCGGTTACATGCGGAGCGGGCTCCTGCGGTGGCGTTGCGACAGGCTGGATGCTGTCCGGCGCTTTCTGCGTAATGGCGATCAGGCCTTTGTCGAGCAGGGTCTGGAGCGCGCCGGGTTTTACGCCGGAGGCCGTGAGAAGCTGCTCGAGCTCACGCACAGGCTTCACACCATCGACCAGCAGCAAGGCGGTGCGCATACGCGACGCAAGCCCCATGGCGCGAGTTTTTATCTCTGCCAATCCTTCCTGCGTCTTCGAGGGGATATCGTTGTCAAGCATTGCCCATCCCATCCGGCGCAGCTACGCGTATGCCGGCCCGGCGAAAGCGGCAAACGGCGGCATGGTAATTTGACAACAACCCGCGTAAGTACATGAAATTAATTTACTGAGGGAAACATTAGCCAGTGTATGCGCCGACGTTTGATGGAACAAGGCTTATCAAATTCAATTCGCGGTTGCTGCGTTGTATCCGCGCCAAAAACGCAGTCGGGCGTGATTCTTTTGCCATGTTTTGTTTTTGATTCCTGGGTGCGGGTCTCAATTCGTGTGCGGACGTATAGGGTGCGCCTTCCCGGACCAGTAGGCCCGAATCACTGCACCGGCGAATAATTCACCGGCACCCAGGTGTAGCCCTTGCCTTGAGCACGTACGTGGCCAATGCCAGGAAAGGGAAGGTGCGCGGCGCCGACCAGATAGCCCTGCTTAGCCGCCTCGGTGAATGCCTTCCTGCGTTGCGCCACAGCGGCCTTGCTGTCGGTGTCGAACTGGATCGCGATCTCCGGCTTGTCGAACTGGATCGCGGCGACGTGCACGAGGTCACCCCACAGCGCCAGCTTTTGTCCCCTGCTCTCGATGACGAACACGCTATGACCGACGGTGTGGCCCGGAGTGGAAACCGCCTTGATGCCGGGAGACAGTTCGGTGTCGCCGTTGAAGGGCTTCAGGCGGTCGGCCTTCGCATATGGGTTAAGCGAGGCCATCGCGCCTTTGTAAGAGCCTTGCTGCTCCGCCGGCGCCTTCTTCATGTTTTCCTCGCTCAGCCAGAAGTCGGCATCGCGCTTGTCGACGCGCACCACGGCGTTCGGGAACGCGCGTTGGTCGGTCGTCGCCAGTCCGCCCACATGATCCGAGTGGATATGGGTCACGTACACCTCATCTACCTGCTCCGGCTGATAACCGGAAGCCTTCAGACTGGCAATCAGCTTGCCCAGTGTGGGACCGAACAGCGTGCCGGCGCCGGCGTCCACCAGGATCAGTTTGTCGCCGGTGTTGACGAGGTAGGCGTTGACCGAGGTCTCGACCGGGCTCTTGAGATAGGACTTCGACAGCGCCTTGTCCACCTCGGCCGGCGTGGTGTTGGTCAGCAGTTTGTTCATCGGCAGCTTCACCGTGCCATCCGACAGCGCGGTAATTTCGTAGTCGCCCAGCATCATGCGGTAATAACCGGGCGCGGCGGTTTTGGCCATCGGTGCTGCTGCTTGGGCAGCAGGCGAAACGAGCAGGCCGGCGGTGGCCGTTGCGGTCAGTAATGCCATTGCGCCGGCGCGCAGCAAATTGGAAACGGTCATAGGGGTTTTCT
>JBBWZW010000030.1:0-4447 GCA_039649305.1 Burkholderiales bacterium | reverse complement strand
TGCCTTTCGTCTTCCGCATGGGCGGTGAAGCGTATGCCGCATTGGGCAAGCCGAACAACGGCGGCACCAAGATTTTCTCGATGTCGGGTGACGTCGCAAAACCAGGCAACTATGAAGTCCCGCTCGGGACGCCTTTCGCCACGCTGCTCGAGTTGGCAGGCGGTATGCGCGACGGCAAAAAGATCAAGGCCGTGATCCCGGGTGGTTCGTCGATGCCGGTATTGACCGGCGACGTGATGATGGCGACCGACATGGACTACGACTCGATCGCCAAGGCCGGCTCCATGCTCGGCTCCGGCGCGGTCATCGTGATGGACGAAACCCGTTGCATGGTCAAGTCGCTGCTGCGCCTGTCGTACTTCTACTTCGAAGAATCCTGCGGCCAGTGCACGCCGTGCCGTGAAGGCACCGGCTGGTTGTACCGCATGGTTCACCGGATCGAACACGGTCAGGGCCGCGAGGATGATCTCGACATGCTGAACTCGATCGCCGACAACATCCAGGGCCGCACCATCTGTGCGCTCGGTGATGCGGCCGCGATGCCGGTACGCGCGATGATCAAGAACTTCCGCGACGAGTTTGCATATCACATCGAACATAAACGTTGTCTGGTGCCGGCTTACATCTAAGCCCACGCCAGCCACGAAAACAGAATACTTAGGCAAACAGCCATGGTTGAAATCGAAATAGACGGCAAAAAAGTTGAGGTGCAAGAAGGCAGCATGGTGATGGACGCTGCCAACAAGCTTGGCACCTACATCCCGCATTTTTGCTACCACAAGAAATTGTCCATCGCGGCCAACTGCCGCATGTGCCTGGTCGAAGTCGAGAAGGCGCCGAAGCCGCTGCCTGCGTGCGCAACCCCGGTGACCAACGGCATGATCGTGCGCTCCAACAGCGAGAAAGCCGTCAAGGCCCAGAAGGGCGTGATGGAGTTCTTGCTGATCAACCATCCGCTCGATTGCCCGATCTGCGATCAGGGCGGTGAATGCCAGTTGCAGGACCTGGCCGTTGGTTACGGTCCGTCTTCGTCGCGCTATGAAGAAGAAAAGCGCGTCGTGGTGCCGAAGGACGCCGGCCCCCTGATCTCGATGAGGGAGATGGCCCGCTGCATCCACTGCACCCGTTGCGTGCGCTTCGGTCAGGAGATCGCCGGCCAGATGGAATTCGGCATGCTCAACCGCGGCGAGCACGCGGAGATCACGACCTTTGTCGACAAAACCGTCAATTCGGAATTGTCCGGCAACATGATCGACCTGTGCCCGGTCGGCGCACTGACTTCCAAGCCTTTCCGCTACAGCGCCCGCACGTGGGAACTGTCCCGCCGCAAATCGGTAAGCCCGCATGACAGCCTGGGTTCCAACCTGATCGTTCAGGTCAAGGGAAGCAAGGTAATGCGCGTACTGCCGATGGAGAACGAGGCCGTCAACGAGTGCTGGCTGTCCGACCGCGATCGTTTCTCGTATGAGGGACTGAACAGCGAAGACCGCCTGACCGTACCGATGATCAAGCAGGGCGGACAGTGGCAGGAAACCGATTGGCAGACCGCGCTCGAGTATGTCGCCCATGGTTTGAAGAACATCAAGCATGAGCACGGCGCCGATTCGATCGCCGCTCTGGCCACACCGTATTCCACGCTCGAAGAGCTGTCGCTGCTGCAAAAGATGGTGCGCGGCCTCGGTTCCGATAACGTCGACTTCCGCCTGCGTCAGTCCAATTTCGAATTGGATGGCAAGGTCACGCCTTGGCTGGGCATGTCGGTTACGGAATTCAGCGAGTCGAAACGCGTATTTGTGATCGGCTCCTTCTTGCGCAAGGATCACCCGCTGCTCGCATCCCGCTTGCGCCAGGCCGTCAAGCGCGGCGCAAAAGTCAGCGTGCTGCATGCGGCCGACGACGATCTGCTGATGCCGGTCGCCAACAAGGTCGTTGCCGCGCCATCCGCCTGGCTGTCCGTGTTGAACGGCATCGTTGCTGCAATTGCGCAAGAAAAGAATATCGCTGCGCCAGTCGGTTTTCAAGCCGTGGAAGCGTCCGCGGAAGCGAAGCAGATTGCCGCAAGCCTGTTGTCCGGCGAGTCCAGGGCTGTCATCCTGGGCAATGCAGTGGCACAGCATCCACAGGCAGCGCAGTTGCACGTAGCGGCGCAATGGATCGCACAGAATACCGACGCCAAATTCGGCTACCTTACTGAAGCGGCCAACTCCGTCGGCGGCTACCTGGCGAACGCAACGCCAGGCAAGGGCGCCAATGCATTACAGGCGTTTGCGCAGCCGCGCAAGGCCTACGTGCTGCTCCACGCTGAACCGGAATTCGACACGTACAATCCGCAAGTCGCCCGTGCCGCGCTGGATCAGGCGGAAATGGTGGTTGCATTGTCGCCGTTCAAGCATGGCGCCGATTACGCTGACGTCCTGTTGCCGGTCGCTCCGTTCGCTGAAACTTCCGGTACGTTCGTGAGCGCAGAAGGCCGCGCGCAGGGCTTCAATGGCAGCGTCAAGCCATTGGGCGAAACCCGTCCCGCATGGAAAGTGCTGCGCGTGCTGGGCAACCTGCTCGGTCTTTCCGGTTTTGACTACGAGACTTCGGAAGCGATACGCAATGAAGTCCTCGGTACGAAAGACTTGGCCGCGGCTGATCTCACTGCACGCCTGAACAACATCGCCAATCTTCCGCTGCAAGCATCCGCCGCAGCACAGAATGCGAACGGTCAGCTCGAGCGCCTCGCCGACGTCCCCATCTACTTTTCGGATGCGATCGTGCGTCGCGCCGAGGCATTGCAGAAGACCGTCGATGCGCAGGCCCCGAAAGCCTGGTTGTCCGTAGCCCTGGCACAAAAGCTGGGCGTTGCCGACGGCGCGCAAGTAAAAGTGAAACAAGGGCAGGGCGTCGCGATCCTCACCGCCGCTGTCGACAGCAAGTTGCCCGACAGCGTGGTCCGCGTGTCCACCGGCCACGCATCGACCGCCGCTCTCGGCGCGATGTTTGGTGCAATCAGCGTGGAGAAAGCATGATGGATCAAATGTTCGTCACCGTGCATGCAACAGGACAAAGCGTATTCGGCTTTCTCTGGCCGCTGGTATGGAACATGGTGAAGATCGTCGCCATCGTGCTGCCGCTGATGGGATGCGTCGCCTACCTGACCCTGTGGGAACGCAAGATGATTGGCTGGATGCACATCCGTATCGGCCCGAATCGCGTCGGTCCCGCCGGCCTCTTGCAGCCGATCGCCGATGCGCTCAAGCTGCTGCTGAAGGAAATCGTCATCCCTACGCGCGCCAACAAGGCCCTGTTCGTCATTGCGCCGATCATGACCATCATGCCGGCGCTCGCCGCATGGGCTGTGATTCCGTTCGGTCCGGACCAGGTTCTGGCCAACGTCAATGCAGGCTTGTTGTTCGTGATGGCGATCACCTCGATGGAAGTGTATGGCGTGATCATCGCCGGCTGGGCATCGAACTCGAAGTACGCGTTCCTTGGCGCCATGCGTGCATCGGCCCAGATGGTTTCCTACGAAATCGCGATGGGTTTTGCGCTGGTGATCGTGCTGATGGTGTCGGGCAGCCTGAACCTGAGCGAAATCGTGAATGTGCAGAACCGCGGCATGTTCGCCGACATGGGCCTGACGTTCCTGTCCTGGAACTGGCTGCCCCTGCTGCCGATTTTCGTGATCTACGTGATTTCCGGCATCGCTGAAACCAACCGCCACCCGTTCGACGTGGTGGAGGGCGAGTCCGAGATCGTAGCCGGTCACATGGTGGAATATTCGGGCATGTCGTTCGCGATGTTCTTCCTGGCCGAATACGCCAACATGATTTTGATCTCCTGCCTGGCATCGCTGATGTTCCTCGGTGGATGGGCAGCCCCGGTTGCTTTCCTCGACTTCATCCCGGGCTGGATCTGGTTGGGCATCAAAACGTTTTTTGTCGTGTCATTGTTCATCTGGGCGCGCGCCTCGTTCCCGCGCTATCGCTATGACCAGATCATGCGCCTCGGCTGGAAGGTATTCATCCCGCTGACGCTGGCATACCTGGTCATCGTCGCCGCTTGGATTATGTCACCCTGGAATATTTGGAAGTAAGAGAAGAGGCTGATAGCTCATGGAAGCCATTAAAGATTTCTTCGGTAGCTTGATGCTCCGAGAGTTGCTCAAGGGCCTGGCGCTGACCGGGCGGTATATGTTCGCCCGCAAGATCACGGTTCAGTTCCCTGAGGAGAAAACCCCGCAGTCGCCACGCTTTCGCGGCCTGCATGCATTGCGCCGCTACCCGAATGGGGAAGAGCGTTGCATCGCGTGCAAACTATGTGAGGCTGTATGCCCGGCGTTGGCGATTACCATCGAATCCGAGCAGCGTGACGACGGCACCCGCCGCACCACTCGCTATGACATCGATCTGACCAAGTGCATATTCTGTGGATTCTGCGAAGAATCCTGCCCGGTCGATTC
>JBBWZW010000027.1:0-15782 GCA_039649305.1 Burkholderiales bacterium | reverse complement strand
CCCGGAGTTGTGCCTGGGGCTGTGAAGCAGCGCCCGAATTGCGCTCCGATTCCGCTTTTTTGAGTGCGTCGAGAATATAGGACATCGTGTTATTCCGTTGCCTTGATGGTGGCGGTGTGACTGTTTTTCAGGCGCGGCTCATCCAGGCCGGCCACGCGATTGAGGTGCATAAAGGTGAGCTGCCCGACCATGCCATCGGCTTTTATTCCGCGGGTTGCCTGGAATTCGCGCACGCGCTTCACCATTTTTTCGTCGTACACCTGATTTTCGCCCGGCGCTTTTTCACCGCTGAGCGTGGCCAGTTGCGCGGCAATCCAGTCCACTTCCGGACCCTTGTCGCCAAACTCGACATGGCCGCGATACAGCCACGGCGCCTGCCACAGCGTGGTGAAGTCGCCCTGGAAGTAGCGCGACAGCACCAGCAGGCTCACCGTTTGAGTTGCCTCCCCGGCGGAAAGCGTCACAGTCGAATCCGACAAGCCGGTGAGCACCGCATGATAGGTTCCTCCGGCACGGTCATGCAGTGTCACCAGCGCCGGGCGATCGAGCTGGCGCAGCTCGGCAAATCCGCCTTCGCTCCGGTAGCAATGCAGATTCTGGTCGCGCGCCGCCACGCATGGTTCTCCCAGCGGCAGGTTAACGCCCCACAGCTTCGCCAGCTGCTGGTACGCGACGTTCCTGTTTTCCAAACCGTGGCTGGACGTTCCGTCCACCTCGGAAAAAATCTTCCTGGCCGGAGCGGTCGTTGTTACTGCGGCCGGCTTGATCATCTTGTCGGCGTTTTCCGTCACGTCCGGCATTACGGTGGCCGCGATGGGCCGGCGCGCATCCAGGCCCTGCATGAACGAACCCAGCGTCCATATAATCGCCAGAACAACCAGTGCGCTTGCGGCGAGGGATGCCTTTCCCGAAAGCTTCAGGCGGGGCCGGGGTGGCTGCGCTTTTGGAGCGGCCTCGGGGATTCCGAATACTTCCGTCGCCGCCTTGTCGATCATCGCGCGATCTGCTTTACGCTTGTCTTTCGCATAGGCGCCGAGCAGCGCACGATCGCACAACAAATTGATACGGCGCGGCACCCCCTGCGCAAGGTGATGGATCTGCGCCATCGCCCGCCGATCAAATGGCGGCGCGCCCGTCGACCCGGAGACCGAAAGCCGGTGCTGGATGTAGGCGGCGGTTTCCAGCTCCGTTAACGCATTGAGGTGATAACGCGCGATGACGCGCTGCGCGAGTTGCTGCAGTTCCGGCCTGTCCAGCATGCCGCGCAATTCCGGCTGTCCGATCATGATGATCTGCAGCAGCTTGCGTTCATTGGTTTCGAGGTTGGTCAGAAGCCGCAGCTGCTCGAGCACCTCGGCCGACAGGTTTTGCGCCTCGTCGATGATCAGTACATTGTTCTGACCCTCTGCATGGCTGTCCAGCAGATAGCGGTTGAGCGCATCGACGTAAGCCTTGACGCTTGCCGCGTTCCTGCCTTCGTAGGTAAAACTGATGCGGAACTCGTCGCAGATCGACTGCAGCAGCTCTTTTACCGTCATCTTCGGGTTGAAGATGTAAGCCACATTGCAGTTAGCTGGAACCTGCTCGAGGAAATAGCGGCACACGGTCGTCTTGCCCGCACCGATTTCACCTGTCAGCATTACCAGGCCGCCGCCGCTGTTGACGCCATAGAGCAGATGCGCCAACGCTTCGCGGTGCCCGTGCGTCATGAACAGATAGCGCGGGTCGGGCGCAATCGAAAATGGCGCTTGCGTCAGGTTGAAGTAATCGATGTACATGGTCGCCCGTTAATAATCCCCGGAAAGGCTAGCATAATGCCCGGCATCACGCCATGTGAGTGGACAAACCGGCCATGGGCATGGAGTTTGCTGCCAAAAGCTCTTTCCAGAAGAAAGGCGGTGAAATCATGGAGTGCCCGGTTTGCAAGAACGTCAACCTGGTGATGTCCGACCGGCAGGGCATCGAAATCGATTACTGTCCCCAGTGCCGTGGCGTATGGCTGGACCGGGGTGAGCTCGACAAGATCATCGAACGGTCCGCAGGTGCGCCGCCATCGCAGGCCGCCGCTGAACAGGCGCGCGAGGCCTACCCGACGCAGGACCACCTGCATCATGGCGTTCGTCATGACACCGGCCATGGCAAGAAAAAGAAACGCGGCGGTTTCCTGGAGGACCTGTTCGATTTCGATTGATCGAGCGCGGCTCCCCGGCATTGTTAGTCTGCAAAATCGGTAGTAGCATTCCGACCAGCATTCCCCCTTCATCTGCCAGGAGCCATCATGCGTAAAACCTCTGCTTCGATCCTGATGCTGTCTCTGTTGTCCGCTTCCCCCGCCGTATTGGCGGCCGGCCAGATGAAGCCCGGCCTGTGGGAAATGACAATGAAGTCGGACGCGATGAAGAACATGCCGAAGATCCCGCCCGAGCAACTGGAACAGATGCGCAAAATGGGCGTGGAGATGCCGCAGATGCAGGACGGCGGTATGGTGCAAAAGGTGTGCATCACCAGGGAGATGGCGGAGCGCGACGGCGCGGCCAAAATGCACGCGGCGGAAGGCGGGTGCCAGCCTGAAAACTTTATCAGCACAGGCAACAGTTATTCCGGCGACATCGTATGCAATGGTCCCGAGCTGAAAGGCGAGGGCAAGGTCAAAGGCACGTACTCCGGGAACGAAAGCTTTTCCTCGACTTACGACTTCAAGGGAGCTGCCGCCGGCCAGCCGGTCAACCAGCGCAGCGAAAACAGCGGCAGGTGGCTCAGCGCCGATTGCGGCAATGTAAAGCCGGCCGGCGAAGCCAGGAAAAAATAGTGGCCCGACGCTACCACTATCATGTGTATGTGATTGAACTATCGAAAGACGTACTGTACGAATCACGCTTCAAAAAGGCCAATCCCGATTACGTCACCGGCAAGCCCTGTGTCTACGTCGGGATGACCGGCCTCAATCCCGACCTGCGTTTCGACAAGCACAAGGCCGGCCTGCAATCCAACAGGTACGTGAAAGAGTTCGGACTGCGCCTGCTGCCGCAACTGTACGAGATGTATAACCCGATGCCCTACGACGGGGCGCGCGACATGGAAGTGGAACTGGCAATCGGTTTGCGCGAAGCGGGGTACGGTGTCTGGCAAGCTTAATTCTGCAAGCGCAGGTTTGATTCACGCCAAGCGCAGTATCGCAACGCCTCCTATGCTGAATCAGCGGAAGTCTTCGTGGCTGTGTTGAAGAGACTTCCGGTTGGTTCTAGGAGGCGCGATGAGATTCTTCGCATGTGTCCCGGCACTGCTCCTTTTCGGTAGCGTCTGCGTTTCAACACATGCGCAGATATACAAGTGCAAAGAGGCAAACGGAGCGACGCTCTACACCGATTCCCCCTGCGATCCCGACGCCGACACAGTCGCCTACATGCCGAAAGGGACTACCCGATTCCAGGCCTCGCCCTTATGGGACCCTTTGGCTGAAGACGATCCGGATACCCTGGCCGAGCAAGAGCAGGACCTCCTGCAGCAGCTCAGGGAAGCGCGCATAGAAGAAGGGCAGTCGCTTCATGAGACGACGGAAGTGGTTGCTTTGCGCCGGCAACTCCTGGGCATGCTGAAGTCCGTGCGCAAGCAAAAGAGTGAAGTGCAGAACCGCGGGGACGCGCTGGACGAGGGCGAGGAAATCGTTCCGGATCGGTAGAGCGCACCCTACGTCGGTAGCGACGCCTTGAACATCTTTGCAAACTCGCGAGCCGCAGCCGTGCGATAGCGCTGCTTGTGCCACAACAACGCCGCGGTCCTGACCACCGTCGGTCTGGTGATCCGCGTCTTGATCAATTCATGGTCATTGCCGATCGCCCTGTCAGAAAGTATCGTTGCGAGCGCACCCGTCCTCACGGTGTTGAGCAGGGCGTGGATCGAATTCATTTCGAGTACCACATTGCCATCGACATACTGTCCGAAGGATTCATCGATCAAACGCCTGGTCATGTACCGGTTGCTCAGCAGCGCGAGCTTGAAACCCGCGAGGCGGCTGGCCTGCATGCTCGGACCGGTCGTCGCAACCGTGTCTTTGTGCGTGATCAGCACCAGTTCTTCGTCGAACAGCGCCTCGGCATCAATCTCCTGGTGGACGGCGGGAGCAAACGCGACACCGAGGTCGAGCTCGCCGTCCATGATCGATTGCTCTGTTTGCAGCGCGGTCAGCTCATCGACCGTGACGCGCACGTTGGGAAAGGCGGTAACGAATTTCGACATGACCGGAGGAATCAGCGAACTGTTGAAGGTATGAATGACGCCGATGCGCAGATGCCCACGCACCAGGTTGTCCAGTTCCGACAGCGCCATCGCACCGTCCTCCATTTCCTTTAGCGCGCGCTGTGCAAAGCCGCGAAATACGTCGCCGGCCTGGGTCAGCTGGATGCCGCGGCCGACACGGTCGAACAAAATTGTCCCCAACGATTCTTCGAGTTGCCGGATCTGGTGCGACAGCGTCGATTGAGTGACGTTAAGCTGCTCGGCCGCGCGCGTCATATGCTGGGTTGCCGCGACGGCGAGGAAATAACGCAGGTGACGGGTTTCCATGATCGATCGATGCCAACGATTGAATTCCTGAAAATATATCATTGGATCAGTAAGTCGGCGCTATTTATGATGATTCGGTACAAACGGGCAGACCCTGTCCGGAAGCCATCAAAGCCAATAGCCGACATGAAAATCGAATCGATCGAAGCAATCCTGGTAGACATTCCTACCACCCGCACCCACCATCTGTCGTTCGCGGCAGTCAACGTGCAGAACTATGTAATTGTCAAGATCAAGGCCGAGGGCCTTACCGGAATCGGCGAAGCGTCGACCATCGGCGGGCCGGCCTGGGCGGACGAGAGCACCGAGGGCATCAAGGGCATCATCGATCTTTACCTGGCGCCGCGCCTGATCGGCCAGAACGCCGACGAAATCGGCCGCCTTAGCACTTTGATGGATATTGCCGTCAAAGGAAACCGCTTCGCCAAAGCGGCGATCGAGATGGCACTGTACGACCTGGTGGCGCGCTCACGGAGACTGCCGGTTCATGCGCTGCTCGGTGGTAAGGTGCATGATGCGATTCCGCTGGCCTGGACACTTGCTGCCGGCGATACCGCGCGCGATATAGCAGAGGCGGAAGAGATGCTGGAACGCCGCCGCCATAACATCTTCAAGCTGAAGATCGGCGCCAAGGCGCCCGACGTGGATTTTGCGCACGTGGCAGCGATCTGCAAGGCCGTTGGTGATCGCTCAAGTATCCGTGTAGACGTTAACCAGGCCTGGGACGAGCTTACGGCCGCCAAATGGATTCCGCGCCTGGAAGAAGCCGGCGTGGACCTGATCGAACAGCCGGTAGCGCGCTGGAACTTCGGCGCAATGGCCCGTCTTGCGATGAACAATCGCGTGGGCATCATGGCCGACGAGAGTGTCGGCACGATACAGGAAGCCTTCGAGCTGGCCAAGACAGCGGCCGCTGATGTGTTCGCGCTGAAGGTAACCAAGGCAGGCGGCATCGCCAACACGAAGAAAGTGGCCGCGATCGCCGAAGGCGCGGGCATCGGCCTGTACGGCGGATGCATGCTGGAGACCAGCGTCGGCACCGCCGCATATGCGCACACGTTCGCCACCATCGCCGGCATCGACCAGGGTTGCGAGCTGTTCGGTCCGATGCTGCTGAAAGACACGATTACCGTGCAGGACCTCGAGTACCGCGATTTCAAGGTATGGATCCCGCAGGGAATCGGAGCGGGCGTCGACCTGGACGAAGACAAACTGGCGTTCTACCGCCGCGACAAGGCGACCACGGTCGCCGCGTAATACGAACGACACAGAGGAAAATACCATGCTGTTCCATGTACACATGATCATCAAGATGCCGCACGATCTGCCCGTTGCGGTCGCCGACGATATCAAGGCGCGCGAAAAAGCCTATGCGCAGGACTTGCAGAAGCAGGGCAAGTGGGTGCACCTGTGGCGCATCGTCGGTGAGTACGCCAATTACAGCGTGTTCGATGTCGAGTCGAATGACGAGCTGCAAAAAGTGTTGTCGGGCCTGCCTCTTTTCCCGTTTATGGAAATAAAGGTAACGCCGCTGGCGAAGCATCCGTCGGCAATTGTTTGACGTTCAAATTCCTGGAAACCCAATGAAAAAAACCATGTTCAAAGCGGTATCGGCTGCGCTGATGTTGTCGGCCGCATTCACGGCCGCAGCTGCGGATTACCCGAGCAAGACCATCAAATGGGTCGTGCCCTTTCCTCCGGGCGGCGCCATGGACGTGATGGCACGCACGCTGGGTGACAAGCTCTCGAAGAGCATGCAGACGCCGGTAGTCATCGAAAATCGCGCAGGCGCGGGCGGGATCATCGGATCCACTGTCGTGGCGAAGTCAGAGCCTGACGGTCACACGATGATGATTGTTTCGATCGGCCATGCCGTGAACCCCAGCCTGTATTCGAAGTTGTCCTATGACCCGATCAAGGATTTCGAGCCGGTCAGCCTGGTCGGCATCGTTCCGAACATCCTGGTCGTCAATCCCTCCGTCAAGGCCACCTCGGTCAAGGATCTGATCGCGCTGGCAAAGGCGGAGCCGGGCAAGCTGAGCTATGCCTCGGCCGGAACCGGTACGACCATCCACCTGGCAGCCGAACTATTTTCATCGATGGCTGACGTGGATATCATGCACGTTCCCTACAAGGGCAGCAGCCCGGCGGTGACCGACCTGATCGGCGGACAGGTCAACATGATGTTCGATTCGTTGTCGTCCGCGAAACCGTATATCGACTCAGGCAAAGTGAAAGCGCTGGCGGTTACCACCAGCAAGCGTTCGAGTTTGTTCCCGAACGTGCCGACCATGGCGGAAGCCGGCATCAAAGGCTATGAACTGAGTGGATGGTATGCGGTATTCGTGCCGGCCAAGACACCGAAGCCTATCGTCGATCGCCTCAACAGCGAATTGCGCAAAGCGCTTCAGCAACCGGATGTCCGCCAGCGTTTTGCGGGCATCGGAGCAGAAGTGGTCGGCTCGTCGCCGGCTGAACTCGGTCAGTACCTGAAATCGGAAACCGCACGCTGGTCCAAGGTGGTTCAGGACCGTAACATCAAAGCCGACTGAAGCAGCTTCACTTCCGGCATCTGGCGCATCGTGTGAACGGTGCGCCATTTTTTTTGTGCGTCCGCATGTGTGCCGTGATCCGCGGCGGTTTGAGTTTCGTCAAACCGTACCTGGTTTCAGCGCCTAAGTTGGTAAATTCTTCTAACTTTCTCACTCTCCGGGACGCAGATGATGAATATGCTGGTGATGAAAAGATTTTGCGGAAGCTTGTTGTTGTCGGGAGCAGGCTGCGCAGTTGTGACTGGTGCGGCTCTGGCTCAGTCACCTTACGGTGCGCCTCCGCCCCCAGGCGAAAGTAGTGGTGCGGGTGGCATGGGTACGGGCGTCGATCAGCCCCCTCCGATGCCCGGTGGCATGGACAGTGGCAGTGGTGTACAAAGTCCGGATCAGGCCGTCCCGCCACCCGCTGGGATGGAAAGCGGCTCGTCCGGCGTGACGCCGGGCAGCGGCGCCATGTCGTCGGAGGCCCTCACGCCCGATACCCCGGGTGCTGCCGGCCCCTCCGATGCGGATCCCTACAAACCCTCGACCCGGGAAAAGATGATGTCGCGTTAGCAGGGGACAGAGGTCAGAGGTCCGGATTTTTAACTGATTCCTGATTCCCCTGATACTTACGTAAGGCAGTGATCTACCGCGACATATGGCGCCGGCACCTGCTCGTCGCCGACCGATTCGCGTAGATTGATTTCAATCGTTCGGCAAATCGCGTCAAGCGCAAGGTCGTTGGCCGACATGCCGAACGGTTCTTCGATCTCGTCGCCCAAAGCATCCAGGCCGAAAAAAGTATAGGCAACGATGGCCACCACGACCGGGGTCATGAAGCCGATCGAATCGACCAGGCCGAATGGCAACAGAAAACAGTAGAGGTAGGCGGTCCGATGCAGCAGCAGCGTATAGGAAAAAGGAATAGGCGTATTCTTTATGCGCTCGCATGCAGCCCCGGCGCCTGCCATCGTCGAAAGGGTGTCATCGATACCTGCAGCCAGGCAGGGGTCGACGCGGCGCGCCTTGATGCAGGAGCGCAGGTCCGCCCCTGTCTGCAGCATGATGTAATGCGGCTTGTTCGATGCCTTGTCGAGCCCGCTCCATTCCGCTTCCGGCATGAGGGTCCGCAGCTCGGCGGTGCCGTCAGTGTCGCGCAATTGATGACGCAGCGCGTGGGCATACGCGATGGTGCGGTAAACAATGCGCATGCGCTCATCACCAAGTCGGCTGCCGCCTGCGAATGACTCCGGAGGATCAATCAGGCTCAGGCACTGGCGCGCGAGATTGCGGCTTTTGAGCACCAGCTCGCCCCACAATTTGCGTCCCTCCCAGTAGCGGTCATAGGCCGCGGAGTTCCGGAATCCGAGGAAGATTGCCAGCGGCAGGCCCATCAGGGTGAATGGAATCGTCGTGACCGTGATCTTGTGATGCATCAGGTCGCCGTGCGTATAAGTCACGAGGATGGAGAGCAGGGTGGTTACCAGCAGGCTTTTCCAGATGCGGGACAGGATGGAGCCCTTCATCGTCAGGAACAACCTCAGTCCTGACGGACGTTCACCAACAATCACGAAGGCACTCCTTTTTTGCTGCAAAAAACAGCAGCCATTAATCGATCAACCACAAACCCTCATTGAATAAAAGAAAGAGTCCGACATTGTGTCGAGCGCGGGCCTTCATTACCAATTCAGGTTCGAAATAGCCGCTATGCCGAACGTGAATATCACGCTGGTTTGTTGTTCGCTATACGGGGAGCAGCGGAGGGAGAGTGCGACACAGGAGAGCGAAGTCTTTTCGAATCAATCGTTTAGCTGATTGAACGAGCGCCGCGCCTCCGCAAAGGACCGGGCCGCGCATGTCAGAGGTGACGTTGTTTTTCCGTGACGGGCGTCATTCGCGGCAGAGGATACCCCGCTTGCGCCGCGACTGACAGAAGGTGGGTATGGGACTACCGAACGCTACGCACCGTATCCCGCTCCGACTGCGCTTTCATGAGCGCCGCTTCCGCCTCGCCGACATCTTTCGCCAACGATTGCTGGCGCGACTGGTACGCATCGTTCAATCGCGACCCGCCTGTAGCATTGCCGGTGCGCTCACCGGGTAGCGGCTCGACGCCTTGCGCTTGCCGCTTCTTCGCGTCTTCGAGCAGCATTTCGGCGCGGATCACATCCGAGGTTGCTTCGTCCAGGGTTTTCTTCCTGCTGCTCACGGGCGGAGTATTCACCCGTTTGATCGGCGTGCGTTCGGCTTGCGGCGCGGCGACGGGCTTCTGGCCGGCTTCGGTGGTCCACATATTCCCCTTGATCGCCGGTTCCACCGTGATCGTGTGGTCGATCCTGGCGCCTTTCATTGCCTTGTCCGAATAAACGACCCGGCCATCGGGCATCACGTGTCGGTAGACGGTCGTTGCCCCGGCCTCCGCGGGAGCCGGCTTGATGTCCTGCGCAAACGCATATGAAACAGAACAGGCGACGGCGATAGTGAGGGCTTTGATGAGTGTGCGTGCGAGTGTGCGTTCTTTCATGGCGGGCTCCTTTTCTTGTTCTTACATTAACAGATAACCAAGTGAACAGTCACTCGCATTCCCCCGATGCGGCGCGTGCGGACAACACGCTATTCAGAAGGGAAATGCTCGGCGCAAGGACGATGTCCGACTGACACTGACAATTCTGGCGGCGGTGCAAGTGCGGGATAAATTGAGCCGGCACAACAAAGCGGTTGCCCGCGCGCAGGGGGCGTGTGAACTGTCGAAACAGCAATGAATTGCTATAAAGACTGGCGTCTGCTACGGGTTCAAGGCTGTACCTTGGTATTCACGCCCTTCGCCATCTGTAGGTGCTCTTTCAATATTGGCAAGGTCCTCGCAGCGAACGCCTTGACGGGCACGTCGGATCCCTTTTCCGCCTGCTCGCTGTAATCCTTGACGGCATGTTCATGCTCTTCAACGTTGTGCTGCGTGAACCGCTTGTCAAACCCGTGGCCGGCAAGTTTCGACATCTCGTCAAATTTCAGTTTCTGGTCCGCCGTGATCCCCTGCGGCAGCGTCGCTCCGCTTGTTTTGGCGAGCTCCACGATCTCGGCGTCGATCTTGCTGTGCTCGTCGATCATGCGCACCGCGAACTTCTTCACGTCAGGGTCGGAAGATTTTTCCTGCGCCAGATGCGACCCCTGGATTTCCGCCATGCCGTCTTGTATCGCCTTCCCGAGGAATTTATTGCTGTCCAGTTTGGAAGAACAGCCTGATACCGTCACCAGAAGCGCGAGCGTCGCGCTCTGCAACATCGCTGTGAAAAGAGCAGCCGGCTTGCAAGGCATCATTTCATTTTTCCTGTGGAAGGGCAGTCCCGGTTCCGCGTACGGATCGTTACTTGCAAGGAGGTAGGGCGGGTCGTGACACGCCTGATGTTCGGCATTCTTTTGCCTCGCGCATGCTTTTAACCGGCGGGTCACGACCCGCCCTGCCTCCCGTCCCGGCAGAACCCGATAAGAGACTAGACCCGACCGCCCGGGATCGGTTCAGCATCCACGCACGCCCAGAGAAAAGCTCGGGTCCGTGACCGACTGGGACGTGGTCATGCCGACCGGTCCGGTGTCCGTGCGCCAGCTGGCCTTCATTTCCAAAAAGGGTGAAACCGGCGGAAAAACCCGGAAAGAACTCGCGAAGGATTTGCTGGTTGCCGGCATGATCAACTATGGCAACCTGAATTGGAATCCCGCCGATCCCTCCACCAGTTGGAAACCGGAACAGAGTCCGAGCACCGCGCTCTCCCTGCTGATGCTCGGACCGATACAGCCGCCGCGCTGAAATTCTCCGCATCAAGACCGGGCCGGATCCGCTGTCCGCTCCGGGCAGTTTGGCGTGTTTTCGCCGGACGGTCTAATATGCATCATGCTCACAAAGTCATCCGGTCTGTTTGTCGGCCTCGTCGCCATGCTGCTCTCCATGTCTGTTTTTGCAGGGGACCCTGTCGCGCCGCTTGCATGGCATGGCGTGACAGACATAGCGGCCGGCCGCGGGGAACGCGGACCGTGGCGGCAGAACCAATCGAAATTCGATTATGTGGACGATCCTTCGGTCGCTATCGATGACGCGGGTGAGATCGCGGTGGCCTGGGTGGACCAGGTGCGCAAGGATATATTTTTCCAACGGTTGTCGCCCGATGGCGCGAGGAAACCTTCGCAGCCGCTGAACGTCTCGCGCAACCCGATGACGTTTTCATGGTTGCCGCGCGTGGTCGTCGGACCTGACTCCATGCAGAACATCTATATCCTCTGGCAGGAAATCATCTTCTCCGGCGGCTCCCACGGCGGCGACATCTTCTTCGCTCGCTCGCTTGACGGCGGCGCGACTTTTTCACAGCCGGTCAACCTGTCGAAGTCGGTCGGGGGCGATGGCAAAGGGCGCATCAATCCGAAGGTCTGGCACAACGGCAGCCTCGACTTGATTGGCGGCGCCAACGGTGATCTGTACGCGGCGTGGACTGAATACGACGGGCCGCTATGGTTCAGTCGCTCAACCGACGCCGGCGCCACCTTCTCGCGTCCGCAACGGGTTGCGCGCGGCAGCGGGAAGCCCGCCCGTGCGCCTACGCTCGCGGTACAAGGCAGCCATACCGTATATCTGGCGTGGACTAGCGGCGAAGACAATTCCGCCGACATACGCGTGGCAAAGTCCATCGACGGCGGACGCACTTTCGGTGCGCCGCGTGTCGTGGCGCCCAGCAAAGGCTACTCGGATGCACCGAAACTCGCGGTCGGTCCCGACAAAACGCTGCACCTCGTTTATGCGGAAAGCGCCGGCGGTCCGTTCGAGCGCTATCACATCCGGTATACCCGTTCGAAGGACGGCGCCCGTACCTTCGATGCGCCGCGCAATATCTCGCAACCGGCGCCGAAGTCGGTGGCAAGCGCCGGATTCCCCGCACTGAGCGTTGACGGCCAGGGCAAGCTCTATGTGATGTGGGAGCTCTTCCGCGATCATCGTGAGCGGCCGCGCGGCCTTGGAATGGTGGTCTCCTATGACGGAGGACGGCGTTTCACGCCGCCGGCTGCGGTGCCCGGCAGCGCCGATCCGGCCGGGGGAATGAATGGAAGCCACCAGGGCCTGCTGATGAAGAAGCTCGCGGTGAACCGGGCGGGCGCCGTGGCCATTGTGAACAGCAGCATGAAAGAGAATGAACGCAGCCGCGTTTGGCTGATGCGCGCCGGAGATGGCGCGCCCTGAAAAGCAAAGTGAGTCAATGATGAAAACCGGTCGAATTTTTCCAGCTTCGATATCGCTCGCATTCGCCCTGACGGTGCTGGGCGCCTGTGCAACCAGAACCAGCTACGTCGATCTCTACGGCGACCCGGCACCCTCGTCGGCAGCCACGCGCACGATCGTCATCCAGCCAAATACAAGGCATGTGAACGTGGAAGGCGGCGAAGTCATCAGGTTCGTCGCAGGCGACAAGGAGTTTGCATGGAATTTCTTTGTCGCGCGCGGGGTCAGCAATTTCAGGCTGAATGAGGTCGCGCCTCCCGGCGTACTGGACCATGAAGTGCAGGTCTATGTCTCCCTGGATCCGAGATACATCGGCGGCGGCGACGGCATGGAATGACCGTGGCCCGAGATATACCGGCGGCCGAAGGGCGGGTCTGAACTGACCCGCCGGATGTTTAAGTTTCGGGCCGCCGTACGCATGCTTTAACCCATCCGGCGCGTCGCGGTTCGCCCAACGTCCTGGTAAACATCCGGCGGGTCACGACCGGTCACGACCAGCGATCGGTCTTACCGTCGCTGCTGATATATCTATATCCCGAGCAGTTTCTTTGCTTCCGTCAGTGACTTCATCGACTCGGCGTGCTTGCCTTCCTTGTGGAATTTTTCGCCGTCTTCGCGCAGCGTCTTCACCTTGGTCATGTTCTCTGCGCTCACATCTTTTGCCGAGCCGAGCTTGGCGTCGATCGCCTTCATTTCGTTCGGGCAGTTATGCGCAAAAGCCAGCGACGTCGCGGACAACAGCATCGCAGCAAGTATCGTTTTCATGGAAGTCTCCTTATTTGAATAGGGAACCATAAAGTAGCACCGAATGTTGGTCTTTGCACTGTTGGCAAGATATCAACTAAGAGCGGACGCTTACGGCGCATCAGGGAAGCGATACACATGTTTCTTTGTAAATCCAGAATGTTTCCTATACTGACTCCATCATGAGCCAACCAGAGGAGCCGGGTCATGCGACACAGACTGTATTACTTGCTGCCGGATGTGGATAGCGCCCGGCGAACGCTCGACGACATGCTGCTGAACCGGATCGAGCAACGGCATATCCATTTCCTCACCGGCGGCCAGCCGCTTCCGCCTGACATGCCGGAAGCGACTTTTTTCCAGAAAACAGACGTAGTCCACGGCGCCCAGACCGGCATGGCCATCGGCGCCATCCTGGGAATCGCGGTCGGGGTCCTGGTCGTGTTTTATTTCGACCTGTCGGCTAAATCGTCGGAAGCAGCGTTAGTGCTGGTCACGACGATATGTGGCCTGTTGTTCGGCGGCTGGGCTGCCAGCATGGCGGCCGCGGCGCTTCCGAATACGCGTCTGCAAGCGTTTTATCCGGAGCTCGAAAAGGGCAAGGTCCTGATGATCGCGGATGTACCGGCGCGTCGCGTCAAGCAGATCGAAGAGGTGCTCGCCGAACGCCATCCGGAAATGCGATTCAGCGGCGAAGAGCCGAACATGCCGATTTTTCCGTAGGGCCGGTGTGGTCCACGTGTGACACCATCGGCACGATGCTGGAAATCCGTCCGCCTTTCGCGATCGATTTCGTCGCGAACACGGCGAGGTGCGCATTGCGCGGAAAGTCACCCGAACCCCCGATCCCCCGATCCCGTTAATCATGTGCGTGCCGAGCACATGCGTCGAATTGACGTTGCCGTAAATATCCCCTTCCAGCGCCGTGTTGATGGGATTGATCCCACCGCGCACCTGGCGATGTTAATGCGCGGCTTCCTGTAGCGCCAGTCGCGCCATCTTCAGTGCACCGTCATACGACTTGGCGGCAGCAATGAAAAGCTTGTTGTGACAAAAACCGGCATCAGGCACGCCGGTAGCGGCAGCAAGCTCCTCGTCGCGCAATCCTCCCCATGCAGCGGGTAAATCCTTGCGCGCTTCGAAGGTGTCGGCCGCGGCAGGGACGGTATGCAGCATGTAGCGTTGCTCGGTGATGTTGTGGCTGACCACAAACAACACCTTCGGCATTTCGTTTCGCACTACTGACGACCACGGCAGCGCGCTGTTTTTCAGGAACAGTACCCGTCCGTCCTCGAGCAGCTCCGACTGTCTCACCTGGTCCAGCGCGAGCATGCTTCCGACGCGGTACTTGACGGCGTTGGCGATGATGTCGGCGATGAACTCCATGGCGCGGCGAAACTGATTCAGCCTCAATTCGTCAGCAGCTTCCACACTGCCGGCGTTCTGCTCGTCGAGCCAGTTGGGATTGAAGCCGGAAATGACCGCGGACAGTCCGTAGCCGCCGGGCGCATTTTTCGCGGCGCCGGTATCCGACATGTCGAGATACTGCACGAGGTCGGCATCGATGGCGTAGGCGATCTGCCGTGCATGTTCATCAGAAATCGTTTGTCCGGTGGAGGTTTGCGCAACCTGCGCGACGCAGCGGGCGCCATATTCCTTCCACACGAGGCCGGCACTGGCATAGACCACGCCTGACTCCCGCGCGCCTTCGAATCCCTTCTGGTGGTGATCGAAGCGCCCGGTTTGCGGCTCCCAGGTGCCGCCTACATCGACGACAAAATCGGCATCGCGGATTTTCGCCGGGTCGCGCGTGCGGAGGAGTTCAGCCCCGGGAAAGAGGATATCCAGCACCGCGACAGCCCAGACATCGTCGGCATGGAATTTTCCTGAGTGGGTAGCAATGATCATTGAAGGAAGAAACGAAGTGAGAAGTGAAGCTTGCCATTCTACCGGTGTGCGCCCCGGCGCATGGCAAAGGGATTGCCAAATCATGCAGAACCTCTCGCGTTCTCATGAATCCAATCGAAACTGGTTTTATGTCGGTCAGCAACAACAGGGGGCAGCCATGGTCAGAAATACTTTCGCCGCGAAAATTCTTTTGGCTCTCGTTGCGTTTACCCTCGTCGTGCCGGAGTCATATGCAAAGCGCGTGGGTAGCGGCCGCTCGGTCGGCAGGCAGTCCCAGACTGCAAGGCAGCCCGCGCGTCCGGCGACACCGCCCCCGGCGCCCGCACAAGCGCCCGTCCAGCGTTCTCAGCCTGACGTCGCGCGGCAGTCTGTGCCGCCGCAGGCGCCGCCAGTCAGGCAAGCCAGTCCATTGCGCGGCATGCTGACCGGCGCCCTGGTCGGGCTCGGCCTCGGGTCGCTCATATCGCATGCTGGCGATCGTGACAAAAACAACGTAAACAACGCGGATGGGGCAAGCGGGACGGATGGCACAGGTGCCGCCGCATCCGGAGAGAATGCAACGCAAGCGCAGGAGAGTTCGTACGGATCTTATCTTTTGCTGGGCCTGCTTGCGTTTGTGGTGTTCTTCCTTGTGCGTCGCGCGCGGCGCCGCCGCCGTGGTTTCCTTTTCAAATGACTAAGTACCCGCTCAGAATAAATTGTGAGCGTCTGCGGCTCTTGCCGGCGCGCTGCGGCGTTGCCTGTCCCTTGCAGTGCTCGCACTGCGGCGG
>JBBWZW010000206.1:0-29952 GCA_039649305.1 Burkholderiales bacterium | reverse complement strand
GATACAACTTGTTGCAAACCTTACCGATTCAAGATGGTTGCCGTTGGCAAGTTCGCGTTTAATAAGCGTAACAACAACGGAGGACCATCATGAAGAAATACCTTGCCCTTGTATCCGTAAGCATTGCGGCTGTAGCCATGCTCGGCGCCTCACCCGCAATGGCGCGGAACGACGTCGACTGGGCAGTCACTATCGGTAGTGGTGGCGGCTATCCGCCACCGGTTGTTTATAGCCAGCCTCGTGTCATCCACGAACATGTGCGACCGGTGATCGTTGAACGGCGCGCCATCGTGCGACAAGGCTACACGCATGAATATCATCGTGGCCACCGGCATGGACATTACCGCCACTACGACCGGCATGAGCGCCATGATCACGACCGGCATGAGCGTCGTCACGATCGTGACGATCGTCGCCACTACAGCCACTAATTTGTAACGCCGGACACTCGTACTGGAGCTTATATGAAAACGAATTACCGAATCGCTACGGCAGCAGTACTGGTTACTGCCATCCTTGGCGGCTGCGCCAGTCAGAGCCATGTTGGCGTGCCGGCTACAGGCTCGTATCCTGCTGGTACGCAATCGTATCCTGCTGGTACGCAGTCCTATCCAGCGCCGTCGCGCTCTGATTCGAGCGGATATGGCGTCGTCCATTCGATCGAGACATCGCATACCACCGGCAGCAGTCAGACCGGCATAGGCGCCGGCACGGTGGTTGGTGGGCTGGTCGGCGGGATACTCGGAAACCAGGTAGGCGGTGGCAGGGGAAAAACCGCCGCGACCGTTGCCGGTGTGGTGGGTGGCGCCATGGTCGGAAACCAGATGGAGCAACGCGGCAACGCGCAGCAGATGTATCAGGTGGGTGTGCGGCTGGACAATGGTGGGTATCGGACGCTGTTGCAGGACAACGTTGCCGAGCTGCGGGTCGGCAGCCGAGTGCGGATTGAGAATGATCGGGTGTACCGGTATTAGCGGGTTTCGATAGGGTGCGCCTTGCGCACCCTGCTTCGCTGCGAACAACCGGGTTGCATCAAGAACCGGCGGCGATAAACGAGGAAAATAAGGATTTCGGTCAACGTCATCCGGATTTCCGCAAGGCGCCGCGCCCACGATTCATGAAAACATTCTATTCCCTCGCTTCCGCCATTCCACGCCATATTTATCTGGCAACTGCAATCCTGCTCTATCTCCTGATGCTCGCGTTGGGCGCGGTGGAGCCGACCGTCCAGGCGTTGCCCGGGCGGGAAGACTTCAGCAAGATTTACCATCTGCTGTTCTATTTTGGCCTTGCCGGACTGCTGTGGTTCGGTCTGCGCAACGCATCGGTGCGCACCGTAACCCTGCTGATCGCTGTCGCCGGCGCGGTCGATGAACTACATCAATATTTCCTGCCATTTCGCCACGCGCTTGTCACGGATGTGCTGATCGACACCATCGCCGGGCTTGCCGCCACGCTGATGCTTCACCAGTTGCGGCGGCATGCCGGGCGATTAGCTCCGGTGCGGGAGTCATAACAGCCCGGGTCCACATTCTGCTTGTTCCTACCCCGTCCATACAGAATGAGGCGGGTGCAAACATGATGACGCCGCGTGATGCATCCTTACTTGCCACAGTGACCGAAGTAATCTCAGAACAAACGATGCTGGCAACTGCGGACCTATCCTTCGACGTCCGCGGCGGAGTAGTTCATGTCGACGGATATCTACGCGAGACCGCCGCGTTACGCCGCTTGCGGCAAGTGCTCGCGCGCTTGCGCGGGGTGCATGCCGTATGGGACATGGTGCAGGTAGAGGGCGAGCCACCGTTACGCGTGCTCGACGTCGGCTGCGGCGGACGCAAGCAATACCTTGGCGCGATCGGTGTGGATCGTTATCCTCATGCCGGAGTGGACGTCGTCGCTGAACTGGAGCAGGGCTTGCCGGTTGCGGATCGAATTTTCGACCATGTGTTCGCCGTGCACTTCCTCGAACATGTACATGAACTGCTTCCGCTGCTCAATGAATTGCACCGCGTCCTCAGGCCGGAAGGCGTTTTGCACGTCATGGTGCCGCACCATGCGAGTGTGAATGCATGGGCGGACCCTACCCATGTGCGCTACTTCCATGCGCAGACTTTCAAGTTCCTGTGCCGGCCTTACCCGGGCCTGCGGCCTTTTTTTCCACTGATCGTGTCCGAGTCCGCAGTCGATATCTATGCCGACCTGCAGCCGGTGGGCAACGGCCGCGCAGCGCCGTGCGATGAAGACCTCGCCCGATATTTCAATCAGGCATAGCTGACGCGGCAAGGATGCGCATGATCAAAAAGGAACTCATTCCGCTGGCCATCGGCGGATTCGGCATAGGCATGACCGAATTCGTGATGATGGGCATCCTTCCGGATGTCGCGTCGAACCTGAAGGTATCCATACCCGAAGCGGGTTACCTGATATCGGCCTATGCGCTCGGCGTCGTCGTCGGCGCGCCGACTCTGGTAGGTGTGTTGGGCCGGCGCTCTCCCAAAAAAATCCTGATCGGGCTGATGGTCATGTTCACCATCTTCAACGCGTTATCCGCGTTCGCGCCCAACTATGAGGTTTTGCTGCTTTCCCGCTTTCTGGCAGGGCTGCCGCACGGCGCTTTCTTCGGGGTGGGAGCAGTGGTGGCGAGCCGCCTTGCGGACAAGGGGAAGAGGGCGTCAGCGGTTGCCATCATGTTCGCCGGCCTCACTATTGCCAATATCATCGGTGTGCCGATCGGCACGTATGTCGGCCACAATTTCAGCTGGCGTTTTACGTTTCTTATCGTCGCAGCTATCGGCATCATTGCGGTCATCGGCCTGCGAATATGGATACCGCCCATCGAAGCCAATCGAGCAGGGGGCTTGCTGCGGGACCTGCATATATTCCGCCGCGCCGATCTCTGGCTTGCGGTCGCAATCACGTCCATCGGCACCGGCGGCCTGTTCGCCTGGTTCAGTTATATAGCGCCGTTGCTGACAGATGTTTCCCTGTTCTCGCCAGGCGCGATTCCCTGGATCATGACGCTGGCCGGCGTCGGAATGACGGTGGGGAATCTCGCAGGCGGAAAACTGGCGGACAAGGTGCCGCCGATCAAGGCCATCATCATGCTGATGCTGTCGATGGCCATCCTTGTGATGCTGAACGCGTTCTTTGCCGGTTCGAAACCGGTTATCCTCATCCTCACATTTTTAACCGGCGCGAACGCGATGGCGCTGGGAGCGCCGATTCAGATGTTACTGATCCAGCATTCAAAAGGTTCCGAGATGCTCGGCGCATCGCTGGGCCAGGCTGCGTTCAATATCGGCAATGCGATAGGCGCTTACTTCGGCGGAATTCCGCTGACCCTCGGATATAGCTATTCTTCGCCGCAATGGGTTGCGGCAGGGCTCGCGGTGACGGGCGCTTTCCTGTCGTCCATCATGCTGATGAAAACCAGCAGGGCGCCGTCAGCCGCCTGAGGCTTTGCTTATGCGTCTTCGTACGCCGCCAGTTTGCGCTCCAGGAAGAAACGCATCATTTCATAGCTTGCATCGGGACCGTTCGGATCGGTGTAGCTGCCGTCGCTGCATCCGCCCGACCAGCCGTGGCCGGAACCGTGAATTACCCATTGTTCCGCCATTTCATTGCCGGTTTCATCATGGTAGACGGTACGGGTATATGAACGCCGCTCGGGCAGGCCGCAGTCGACCATTGCTTCGGTTTCTGCGCATAAAGTGCCCGCCACGGCTTCTTTTATCACCTGTTCGCCGTTACGCGGATGCACGACCGTATCGGCATCGCCATGAAACACGATCATCGGCACGGCAGGCGCCTGGCTTTCCGGTTTGTTCCCGAATTGGTCGTACCAGCGACGCTGCGGCCCGTGCTTCATCGCCGACAGCGCGGAAAACAGATTCCTCGCAGCGTTATAAGGCATGCCGGAATGCACGGCGGCCGCCGCAAAAATATCCGGATACTCGGTCGCCATGATTACCGCCATAGCGCCGCCCGCGGAGAGTCCGGCGACATACACCATGCTTGCTTCTATCTGATAGCTACGAATGATTTCACGCGTCATGTCGGCGATCATCGACGGTTCCCCGCGCTCGCGCTCCTGGTCGACGGCATTGAACCAGCTCCAGCATTTAGGGCTGTTGGCAATCTTCGATTGCGCCGGATAGAGCACAAAGCACTGCTTCTCTTCGGCCATCGCGTTCATGCGGGTGCCGGCCGCGAAATCATCCGGATCCTGTTTGCATCCATGCAGCATGACCACCAGAGGCAACGACTGGCCGCGATAGCAACTCGGTATGTACAGCTTGTAGTCGCGGCTGCCCGCCAGATTGGTGATTGAGCCATCGATGAACCGGCCGCCCTCGGGCTGCGCTTCGGATAAAGTCACCTCCGCTGCAGTCGCCAGGTATGGCCATGAATCAGTCGTGCGCTGTCCGGAAGCCGGCACGGTCGAAAATGGCGCAAGCGAATCGTTGGCGCTCGACTCGATCGCAAACGGTGTTTCCTTGTCGAGGACGTGTCCGTTCGCGGACGAAACAGTCCTGCGCATTGCGTCTTGCCATGTTCTCAGCGCGACTACCGGGCTGAATGCGAGTGCCATGCTGTCATGCATGAGGCCGTGGATGTTCATTTTTCCGTTCATGGGAATCTCTCTTTGTCGGAATGGGGCAAAGACGAATGGGAACGCGGCGGGGCGTCCTCTGATTCTTTGCCGGGCATGCCTGCATGGCGGAAGCGCTCTATGCAGGAACGTTGAATTTGGGTACTTGACCGGCTACGTTTGCGGTCACGTAAGGTGAGTGATGGAACTAATGGAAGTAAAACATCTTGTATCCTCCGTAAAATTCCTTTGCTGCAGTGCAGTATAGGTTTTCTACGGGGAATCGCCACTTTCCATTCGGCATAGCGGATATGCGCTTCGTGAATAGTGGCGTGGCGCCTAGGCTTTAGCGCATCGCGAGTGATTGTAGGTAATCAATTTTTTGTTCGGCATTGAGAATCGCAGGATGCGCTCGGCGCACCTGCGTCCAAAAAACAAACAGGAAAATTCGCACTACGGCGTACCGATCACTCCCGCATCACGCAACGATGATATCGCCGCATCGTCGTACCCCAGTTCGCTCAAGAGCTCATCCGTATGCTGCCCCAATGACGGTGGTGGCGCGCGTAACGGCAACCGCTCGCCCGCGAGTGTGAGTGGCAGCAGCGCAGTCCGCGTTTCAATCTCGCGCCCCGCGCCGCTTGCATCAGCCGGCACCGTGACAGGCGCCAGGCCGCCGGTCTGGTTCAGGTGCGGATCGTCAAACAAATCCTGC
Source organism: Burkholderiales bacterium (assembly GCA_039649305.1). Classification (GTDB taxonomy): domain Bacteria; phylum Pseudomonadota; class Gammaproteobacteria; order Burkholderiales; family Burkholderiaceae_D; genus Noviherbaspirillum. Next base: position 24,643 of record JBBWZW010000206.1, on the reverse strand, counting down.
GGCCGTGTGATCGGCGCATAGGGCAATCCGTTGCGTTCGAAGATGGCGCCGATCTCTTCGGCGGGGTAAGTCGCAAGACGTTCCCTGACGACAGGCATGAGCCACTCGCGCGCCTGTACCCGCAGGTTATTCGTGAGCAGGCGTTCGTCGTTCTTGAGGTCGGCCAATCCGAACGCATCGCAGAAGATGGCCCATTGCGTGTCGGATACCACCGCGAGAAAAATCATCTCGCCGTCCTTCACCGTGAACACATCATAAATTGCCCACGCCGAGATGCGGCTGGGCATGGGCGACGCCGGCTTGCCGGTGACGGCGAACTGCATCATGTGCTGCGCCACCAGGAACACATTGTTCTCGAACAGCGCGCTTTGCACTTCCTGCCCACGTCCGGTTTTTTCACGTTGCGCCAGTGCGGCCATCGCCCCAAGCGCGCCGAACATACCGCCCATGATGTCGTTGACGCTGGTGCCCGCCCTCAGCGGCCGGCCTTCAGGTCCGGTCATGTACGCCAGGCCGCCCATCATTTGCACGACTTCGTCGAGCGCTGTGCGGTGCTCATAGGGGCCGGGCAGGAATCCCTTGTGGGAGACGTACACCAGGCGCGGATTCAACGCCGACAGCGCAGCGTAGTCGAGTCCCAGCTTCGCCATCGTGCCGGCCTTGAAGTTCTCGCTGAAGACATCGGCGCCGGCAACCAGCTTGAGCACAATCTCGCGGCCGCGCGGATCCCTGGTGTCGACCGCGAGGCTTTTTTTATTCCGGTTGAACATCGGGAAGAAACCCGCGCCCGAGCCGAGCAGCCTGCGGGTGCTGTCGCCCGTCAGTGGTTCGACCTTGATCACTTCCGCGCCGAGGTCGGCGAGCAGCATGCCGCAGGTCGGGCCCATCACCATATGCGTGAATTCAATCACGCGTACGCCTGACAAGGGCAGGTTGTCATTGCCGGTACTCATTGCGCGACGCTCCGTGCATACGAGAATCCCTTCGGCAGGCCGGCATCGGGCACGTGGCCGAACAGCGTTTCGCCGGGCAGGCCCTCGCGCACAATTTCGCGGGCGGCAATCAGTTTCGAGATGTCGATCCCGGTTTCGTAGCCCATCGCTTCCAGCATCCAGGCCAGGTCTTCCGTCACGATATTGCCGGTCGCTCCCGGCGCATACGGACATCCGCCTATGCCGCCCTGGCTGGCATCGAAGGTGGTGACACCAGCGTCGAGGGCGGCGACCACGTTCGCCAGTCCTTGACCGCGGGTGTTGTGGAAGTGCGCGCCGCCTGCTTTCGCGCCCAGTTCGGATTGCAGCCGGCGGAACAGCCGCCGCACCTGCCGCGGTTCTGCGTAGCCGCTGGTATCGGACAGGCCGACTTCGTCGACGCCGCATTCCGCCATCGCATGCGCCATACGCATCGTGTCGTCATCGCTTACCGGCCCGGCGATGGTGCAGCCGAATGCGACCGACAATCCAGCCTCGATCTCAATCCCGGGATAGCGTTCGTTGCGAAGCGCAACGATCCGGCGCACTTCGTCGATCACCTGCGCGTGCGACATGCGCACGTTTGCCAGCGAATGCGCTTCAGTGACCGAGATGGGTACGGTGATCTTGTGTACTCGCGCCGCAAATGCTGCCTCCGCGCCTTTCAGGTTGGGCACCAGCGCGGCGACGTGCAGGCCTTCAATCGTCAATGCGTGCGCGACCACCTCGGACGCATCCGCCATTTGCGGCAAAAGCCTGGGCGACACGAACGACCCCACTTCGATCTCGCGCAGGCCGGCTGCGGCGAGTGCGTCGATCCAGCGCAGCTTGTGCGGCGTTGGCATGAGTTGTTTGATGCTTTGCAGTCCGTCGCGGGGGCCGACTTCGCTGATCAGGAGGGGGGACATAAGGCACTTCCTTTCAAGGGGACGCTGTACTGCGTCACTGCTTGATTTTACCCCTCAAGGCGCAGTAGCGTGCGGCACCGGCCGGGAGTCGCGTGCGCTGAAATGACGTAGATTGGGATGCAAATCCCAACATTCATGCTTTGCACATCGGACGGCTTTTATGCGGGCGGCGAATTCTTGAGATGAAATCCCGACACCGTACCGTGCAGGGACGCCGTAGGTCGCACCACGTCCGAATGTTGGGATTGCATCCCAACCTACGAATTCTCATGAGACAGGCGCGTGCGGCACGGGCCGGGATATCGCCAGCCCGAAGCCTTCGGATCTTAGTTCCAATGCGGCGGCGTCCAGCTCGCCTCCCTGACCGAACATGATCGGCTTCTCAACCACGTCCGCGGCAAGCAGATGCGTACCAAACGCTCCTTCCTGCGCAACCAGCAAGTCTCGTGCGTTATCCGCCACGGTCAATGCCGCACGTGTAAGCAGGCTGGTCTCTCCCACGTGCGCGCCGAAAATCGCGCGGAAACCGCGTCGACGCATTTCCTGCACGAGTGCCAGCGAGCGGAGCAGTCCGCCCATTTTCGACACGCGAACGTTTACTATCCAACGATCTGCGGGGCCGTCCAACCGGTCGAGCTGTTCCGCTCGCAGCAAGCTTTCGTCGACGATGATTCGTGCGTCAAGCGCCGAAGCAAGACTGCGCATGCCCTCATAATCGCCGGTGCGCAGCGGTTCTTCCAAAGCAAAGAACGGGAAGGCTAGCGCATCGAGATCGCGCAATGCGGCATCGGCATCACCCCAGAGATTGTTGGCGTCGGCACGCACATCACGCGATGGAATGCCGGCAGCTCTAAGCGCTTCGACTTTCGCCTGGTTGCGCGCATGGTCACCCGAGAGCTTGATCTTGAAGGACGAAAACCCGGCTTTAAGATAATGCGCAAGTTGGGCCTCGAACTGACGCGGCGACGCGTCTCCGAGTACGGCCGTGTAGCGAAACGAGCCGCTGAGTTCCGCGATCCCGAGCAAGGCTTCAACCGATTTCTTCTCTGTCTTCCCGATAAGATCGAGCAATGCAAGCTCGACCCCAGCCCAGGCTGAAGGATTCATGTCAATCTCGCTGCGATGCCGTGCCACCCAGTCCGCCAGTGCGGCGGCATCCACTATCGTCGCCAACCAGTCTTGCAGGTGCGTCGCGACAAATTCCTGCGCGCTTTGCAGGCTTTCGCCCGTTACATATTCGCGCGGACATCCTTCGCCGTATCCCGTCGTGCCGTCCTGCGCGCGTGTTTCGACCCAGAGCGTCTGTGTCATCGCGCGTTCGGCGGACGCATGCTTAAAGGCCTGGGTGAACGGGATCACCAGCGATGAGAGTTGTATCGATTCGAGGATCATGCGGTGACGCCTTCCGTGTGTGCTTCGAGATCAAAGCCGAATGTCTTGCGATAGGCCAGCGCGACGGTCTTGAACTGTCCCTCACGCTGTCCTTGCGCGACGCAAAACTGCTTGTATTTTTCGGTAGTGTCGGCCATGAGCCAGGCGACAGTGAGCATGCCCAGTCTTCGACTCTCGCGCTTGGCCATATATTCGACATTGAGCTCGCCCAACTTGACATCCACGCTTTGCGCGAATTGCACCGGGTCCGGGTTCGGACCGGCATCGGCTTCAATATAGAGCCGGTAGGATCGTGCCACTTCATCCGCCAGCATCATCACGAAGCGCGCGGACCGGCCCGCTTCCGCAACCGCCGCGCGTACTGCGGCCAGCACCTGCGACTCATACAGTTTTTCGCCCGTGATGTTGGTGACGCCTTTTCCTTTCTGGACGAACTTGAGTAAAGGAGTCCGGTGGAAGTGGCCTTTGACGCGCACCAGGTCGTTGATGAAGTAACGGTACAGGCCAGAAGGTGTGGTGACGATAATGTAATACTCGACTCCCTTGCGGATGCGATCCAGTGTCAGGAACTCCGGCTCGCCTCGGTCCCATTTTTCGCGTTCGACGAATTCGAAAAAGTGGGTGTCGAAGGTAGGCAGGCCGCTGCCGGCATGCCGGCCCATGGTGATCGTCCCGCGAAACTCGCTCGACAGGTATCCGAGTTCAAGAATCCGCGTGTGGGGCGAGAGTTCACGACGTAATGCATCGATTGCTATTCCCGCGCTCGCGCAAGTCCAGTTCACCATGAGGCGTAGCGCGGGCCAAAGATCGGCCATGCGGACGGCCTTCAGTCGGGACAATTGATCGGCGCGTTCCAGGGATGCATGCAGACGTGGGCGCACGGCTTCCCACACTTGGGGGGGAACCTCATCCTCGAGGAAAAACGACCCCTTGCGCACATCCTCAATCAACGTGGATTCGTACTCGCGATAAAACTGTACCAGGGTCAACATGGTGGCCGGGTTCGCCGATCCTGCGTAGGTGATGTCCGGTCTCGCGAGGGCAAGCCGGAGGATCAGCAGATATTTCACCCGGCTATCCGATATGGTCAGCACCACCGGCGGGATAACGAATTTTTCGCGCACCAACGCCGGTGTATTACCCGCCACGATGCCGGATGCCGAGCCGAAGGGCAGGCCGTTGGACAGCAAGCCTTCATATGCGGGGCTGACGATGGCGAGTATGCCGCCCGCAAACGCCTCGGGACAGGCGCGGTACTGGAAGGCGACCGAGGTTTGATGTACGCGTTTCAGGGCGGCGAGATGCGAGCGGGTGAGCGGGATATCCTTCGCTTTGCCGGTGGTGCCGCTGGTGCGGACGTACCGTATCGGAAGCTCGTCCGTCAGCGCGTTTTCGCCGTGTTTGATCTGCGCATCGACGAACGGCCTGAGCGTTTCAAAGTCGCCGACTGGCACACGCTGCGTGTACGCCGGGTAGTCGGTTACCTCGATGAAGCCATGCTTGCGTCCGAAGGTGGTGCCGCGGTTCTCACGCAGGATCTGGGCAAGCAGCGCCTGCTGAAGGCGCATCGGATTGCGCGCAGCCCTCACGATGGTTCGGCCCCGGACCAGGCCAAGGTATTGCAAGTAAAACCTGATCATCACATTGGCGATCCGCGTTTTCAATATACGCTGCTGCGCGGCATGCCGAAACGGCATATGCATCTGCGACAGAAACCCTTTCGGATAACTCCTGTTCATGATGCCGATATCGCCGAAATGTTTGTCCTTGGGCAGATACCAGGTTCCAAACAGCAGGTCCCACACGATGGTCGTATTGCTGAAATTGCAGGCCGCGGTCTTCGGATCGCGCGCATGATGCCAGCGATGCGTCTCGGCGCTGCCAACCAGATAGTTGAGCCAGCCGTAACGCAGCCGCAGGTTGCTATGCTGGAAAAAGCCGTTGACCGAGTAAAGCAAGAAGTACCCGCCAATTACTTCCGGAGCCACACCGAGCAGCAGGAACGGCACCGTGTCGAGTGAAAAATGCAGCATCTTCTCGAACGGATGGAAGCGGCCGACATTCAATGCATAGAGGATATCCGGCGAATGGTGCACCTCGTGTAAGCGCCACAGGAAGTTATAGCGATGACATGCGCGATGCAGCCAGTAGCGGGTAAAGTCTACCGCCAGCACCATCGCAACTATTTGCGCAGCAAGCGGCCAGTCGTGTGGCCACCAATCGCTGCGCGCATGTCCGTGCATCCATCCGGAGATCACCAACACGCTTGCTAACGCGAGTACGCGCGGCAGCACCACCTGCACGAAAACCATGAAGGCGGCATCGGCCTGCACGTCGGCGCGTTGCGGGCGCCAGTCGGTCCGCTCCGGAAAGCGCAACTCGAGGACGATGATCGTGATCGCGACCAATGCGATGGGCGCATAAACGGCCAGCGCAATCGGGAGGCCGGCGGAAAGCATCGTGCCGAATGCGGCCACTGCGGCGGCAAGCAAAAACGGATACCAAAGGTACGGCAGGAACGGCATGTTCATTGCGTGATCTCCCGGGGTGCGAAGGGGGTCTGGTATCGATGATAGGAAGACAGGATCAGCACGAATCCCGCCAGCACCACATGGAAGAACGCGGGTATCCAGGTGCTGAACCACGCCGGCGCATCGGGCATCGCAAGGCCGATCGCAATGCGTATCAGTGAGCCGGTCATATAGATCCAGCCGAACCATGCCAACGCCAATCCGGTTCGGTGGCTTGGAATCAGTATGCCTGTCTGCACACCATGCGACGCGCGGATCATCACGACGAGTATCGCCAGTTGCGTGGATAACAGCAGCCAGTAAGGCAAACCGCTGCCCTGGAACGCGTTGAAGGGTGGCAGCAACGAGAGAGGGAGCCAGTGCTGTATGGCCTGGCCGGCTACGCGTATGGCGAAGAGTAGTGTCAGCAGCCAGAGCAGGCTGGTGTAAAGATGAGGTGCGTACTCGCGAGGCGGATTGCCAGTCTTCATAGGGCCAGGTTCAGGTTTAAACGGCGACTTGGAGCTGATTGCAGCGCTGAGTATAACGCGTGAGTCCGTGTTCATTGCTCCTCCGTTTATTGATGGGAGCAATCTAAACCGGGGTACTGGTCCTGGCAGTGAGACTTTTGATGGGTTGCGTGAAATGGCTGCGTGAGTATCGAATTCCGATACTCGTGGCAGGTGACGGCGAGGCTTTATCCGGGTCTCTGATGCTCCCTCTCCTACAACGGGGCTTTGCCTGGAGATGAGTCGACGCAGGTTGTGATGAAATCCCAACATTGGGACCTCGTGCGGCTGATAGCTCTGGACATCCTGACATCGCTGCTTTTGCGCAGCAGACCGATTTTACGCAGCCGGGGAACGTTGGGATTCATCCCAACCTGAATCCTACCGATTTGAGCGGCCTTACCCCTCGACCTGGCTCATATCCCCATTCGTAATCGTAGTCAGCGTCTCCCGCAGCCATTTATGAGCCGGACTGCGCGTATCCCTTTCATGCCACAGCATATCGACATTCACCGTCGGCAGTTCAAACGGCAACTCCTTCGATACCAATGCTTCGCTCATCCCGGTCGAAGCGATCAGGTGGTGGGGCATGACGGAGATGAGGTCCGATTTTGCGACCACGCGGCCGACGGTAAAAAACTGATTGACGGTGAGGGCGATGCGGCGCTCGCGTCCGAGGTTGCCGAGAACCTCGTCGATCGGGCCGGAAGCGCGGCCGGAGAAACTGACTAGCGCATGATCCGCATTGCAGTAGTTTTCAATCGAGAGATCTTTCTCGGCTAACGGATGGTCTTTGCGCATCACGCAGACATACTCGCCGCTATACAGATGCTGATGCCGCAACTGCGAAGCCGCCTCTTGACCGGCGGTAAGTTGGGTCACGATGCCAGGAAACGAACCGATTGCCAGATCGGTGTCGTTCTGCAGCAGCATCGGACGCGGATCGCGCGTCGTCAGCGGCAGCATGCGTACATTCAATCCCGGAGCCCGGTCCTTGATCGCACGCATCAACGGCGGCAATACCAGGGATGCGGTCGAATCCGCCATCGCCAGCCGGAAGGTGGCATTGGTTTCTGAAATGTCAATATTTTCGGGGGTCAGCGCGGCCTGTAGTGCGGACAAGGCAAGCCGCACCGCCGGCCACAATTCTTCAGCCCGCGGCGTGGGCTTCATGCCATGCGCTGTGCGTATCAACAGCTCGTCGTTGAGCGTGTCGCGCAGGCGCCGGAGCGCGTTGGACACGGCGGGCTGCGTCATGGCCAGATGATTCGCGGCGCGCGTCAGGTTCTGCTCGGTCATTACCGCATCAAAGACGCGCAGCAGATTTAAATCGAGAGTCAGGAAACTCATTACGTATGCGTTTCTGCCGTTAGAGGTACGCCCGTTTAGGGGTTCATCGCTCGTAATATACTGCATTGCAGCATAGTCTGCATTTTGACTGTCTGTCCATTTTTCTCCGTCTCAAACAGTCAATGTTCCAGCCGAGTAATCCACGCAGAAAACGCTGCGCCGTGTTGCATCGCGCAAACAGCAGATGCCGGGAAGAACATAAACTATAAATTGCACCAAAAATTTTAATTGCGTATAGTTTATGTAACCACCGGCAGGACACCAACAAACAAAACAGAGTGGCCGCACTATCCCGTTCAACGAGGAGACAACAATGAATATCACCCTGAAACATGCAGTCGCAGCAGCCCTGTATTCGCTTACCGCTTTGAGTGTACCGGCCTGGGCGGATATCAATGTCGGCATCAGCATCTGTGCCACCGGTCCCGGCGCTGCGCTCGGTATTCCGGAAAAAAACACGGTCGCGTTGTTCCCGGCGACCATCGGTGGAGAGAAGGTCAACTACTTCATCCTTGATGACGGAACCGACGCGACCCAGGCAACCAAGAACGTGCGCAAGTTCGTCACCGAAAACAATATCGATCTGATAATCGGCTCATCCTCGGTTCCGCCTTCGCTGGCCATCGCCGAAGTCGCGAATGAAACGAAAACGCCGCAGATCTCGCTTGCCCCGATCGAAGTAACCGGCCCGAAAAACACCTGGGTGTTCCGCACGCCGCAACATAACTTCCTGATGGCGACCGCACTGGCCGGGCACATGAAGGCCAACAACGTGAAGACGCTGGGCTTCATCGGCTACACCGACGGCTATGGCGAGGGCTGGCTCAAGGAAATGACGAAAGCGGCTGAGACGGCCGGCATCAAGATCGCGGTGATCGAGCGCTTCAACCGCACCGACACCAGCGTTACCGGCCAGGCGGTGAAACTGGTCTCCGCCAAGCCCGACGCCATCCTGGTGGCCGCTTCGGGCACGCCTTCGGTGCTGCCGCAATTGACGATAGTCGAGCGCGGCTACAAGGGACAGATTTACCAGACGCACGGTACCGCCACCAAGGAGTTCATGCGGGTAGGCGGCAAGGCAGTCGACGGAACCATCCTGCCGGTCGGACCTGTGATCATCGCCAACCAGTTGCCCGACAGCCATCCGTCGAAGAAAGTCGCGACCGAGTATGCGCGCATGTATGAAGAAAAGTATGGCGCCGGATCCTTGTCGTCCTTCGGCGGCCATATGTATGACGCGTACCAGTTGTTCGCCGCAGCGGTGCCGACGGCACTCAAAAAGGGCAAGCCCGGTTCGCCGGAGTTCAGGCAGGCGCTGCGCGACGCGATCGAGACCGGCAAGGAAGTCGTGGGAACCCACGGTGTCTTTAACATGACGTCAACCGACCACTACGGTCACGATGAACGCGCCCGCATCCTGGTGCGTGTGGAGAAGGGTGACTGGCAGCCGCTCACCAGCAGCAGCAAATAGCTAACGGAGGGGTGAGCATGACCGAAATAATTCGCGACGCCACGCTGTTTGCGAAGCCCGAGGTCGAGGTCGAGCGGCGTACCGACGGCACCATACTGCTGCGTTCGCCGATGCCGCTCGAGCCATATCCGCGCTGTGTTGGCGAGTACCTTGAACTTTGGGCGCAGCAGGCACCGGATCGTCCGTTTCTGCTCGAGCGCGGGCCGCAGGGCGAGTGGCAGGGCGTCACCTACGCACAGGCCAGGCACAAGGTTGTGCAGATTGCGACCTGGCTGCTGCGACAGGAGATCAGTCCCGAGCATCCGGTAGTGGTACTGTCGGATAACAGCGTCGACCATGGGCTGCTGATGCTGGCGTGCATGCATGTCGGCATACCGTATTCGGCCATATCACCCGCTTACTCCCTGGTTTCAAAAGACCATGTGAAGCTGAAGGCGCTGATCAGGCGTCTCGATCCCGGCGTGATCTATGTGTCGGACGCCGCGCGTTTCTCGGCGGCGCTTGCTTCCATCAAGGACCTCCACCGCGCGGTACTGGTGGTGGCCGACAGCAGTGCTGTGCCGGAAGGCGCAGTGCCATTCTCGTCGCTGCAGCAGCAGATCGATGAGGAGCGTGTCGCGCTTGCGTACTCGCGCGTCGGACCTGATACCGTTGCCAAGATATTGTTCACATCGGGCTCGACCAGCGAACCGAAAGGGGTGGTCAACACGCACCGGATGCTCTGTTCCAGTCAACAGGCGAAGGCGCAGGTGTGGCCCTTCCTGAAGGACACGCCGCCGGTGCTGCTCGACTGGCTGCCATGGAACCACACCTTCGGCAGCAACCATAACTTCAACATGATGCTGGCATTCGGCGGCACGCTGTATGTCGACGGAGGCAAGCCGATGCCGGGCATGTTCGACGCCAGCATCACCAATCTGCGCGAGGTGTCGCCGACGCTGTACCTGAACGTGCCACGCGGCTTCGACATGCTGGTGCCGGTGTTGCGCAGTGATGCCGCCTTACGCAAAAGTTTCTTCTCAAACCTGCAGGTGATCTTCTATGCCGCTGCAGCGTTACCGCAGCACTTGTGGGACGCGCTGATCGAGATATCGAAGCAGGAGCTCGGCTATGCACTGCCCATGGTCACCGCGTGGGGATCGACGGAGACGTCGCCCCTCGCGACCGACTGCCACTATCAGGCGGATCGTTCCGGCGTGATCGGACTGCCCACGCCTGGCACGACGCTCAAGTTGGTACCGAACGGTGACAAGCTCGAAGTCAGGGTGAAGGGTCCCAACGTCACCCCCGGCTACTTCAAGCAGCCGGAACTGACGACGAAGGCATTCGATGAAGAAGGTTTTTACCTGATAGGCGATGCGGTGCGTTTCGCCGACGCCGACCGGCCGCAGCAGGGGCTGGTGTTCAATGGCCGGGTGGCGGAAGACTTCAAACTGTCGACCGGTACCTGGGTCAGTGTCGGTAACCTGCGCGTCAAGGCGATAGAGATGCTGGCGCCGCTTGTTCAGGACATCGTGGTGGCGGGGCATGACAGGGACGCGCCTTGTTTCCTGGTTTTTCCGAATGCGGCCGCGTGCCGCCAGATGGCCGCGGTTGCAAACGATGCGCCGCTGTCGGATGCGTTGATCCACGAGTCGGTGCGCTCCCATGTGAAGCGCGGACTGGCCGCTTTGCAGCAGGCGGGCAGCGGAACATCGACCTTCGCCGAGCGCGCATTACTGATGGCGGAACCGCCCTCGGTGGATGGCGGTGAAATTACCGACAAAGGCTACATCAATCAATCCGCAGTCCTGAAAAATCGCGTGGCGCTGGTGGCGCGACTCTATGCGGCGACACCGGACATCGACATCATCAGGCTCTGACTTTACCTCTTGAAAGATACCGATCATGAATTCATCAACGGGCGACGCCGCTCTTTCGTCTACCTACAACGACATATGGCTGGTGGCGGGCACACGCACGCCGTTCGCTGACTACCAGGGCGTGCTGCGCGAAGTGTCGCCGACCGACCTCGGCATTTACGCGGCGCGCGCATTGTTTGAAAAGAGCGGCCTCCCGGCAACCGACGTTGGCTCGATCATTGCGGGCAACCTGGCCCAATCCAGTTTCGATACCTACTACCTGCCGCGCCATATCGGCCTGTATTCGGGCGTGCCGTTGAGCGTGCCGGCCTTGCTGGTACATCGCCTGTGCGGCACCGGGTTTGAGGCCATACTCACTGCCGCCGACCAGATCACGCTCGGCAAAACCAACCTGGTGCTGTGCGTTGGGGCCGAGTCGATGTCGCGCAATCCGGTGGCCGCGTATACCCACCGCAGCGGTTTCAAACTCGGGCAGATCGAGTTCAAGGATTTCCTGTGGGAGGCGACGCGCGATACCGCGTCCGATACCCTCATGGGCGATACCGCCGAGAATCTTGCGAAGAAATACGGCATCAGCCGCGAAGAAGTGGACCGGATTGCGGAAAGCAGCTTCGCGCGCGCAGTGCAGAGCTGGGACAGCGGCTACTTCGACGATGAGGTGAGCGTCGTTACCAACCAGGAATGGACTCCCGACGGCTACAAGCCGCGCGGTCTGAAGCTGCCACGCAAGACCGAGGCATTCTCCCGCGATGAGCATGTGCGTCCGACACCTTATGAGGTGCTGCAAAAGCTGCGTCCGGCATTCGGCGGTGTTCAAACCGGCGGCAATAGCTCTGCCATCGTCGATGGTGCCGCGGCCGTGCTGGTCGCCTCGGGTGATTATGTACGCGCGCATGGCCTCAAGCCATTGGCGCGGATTGTCGCTGGCAGCGTGGTGGGTGTGCCGCCGGAAATCATGGGCATCGGCCCGGCTCCGGCGATTCGGGCGGTGACCAGGAAGGCGGGCATGTCGCTGCGTAATATCGGCCGGTTTGAAATCAATGAAGCGTTCGGTGCGCAGTATCTTGCAGTGGAAAAAGAACTCGACCTCGATCGGGCACGAGTGAATGCGCATGGCGGCGCAATTGCGATCGGACACCCGCTGGCTGCTTCGGGCGTGCGGCTGACGACGACCGTGGCCCGGCAACTTGCGCTCGAAGACGAGCAATTCGGCATCGCGTCCGCATGCGCGGGAGGCGGGCAGGGCATCGCGATCTTGCTTGAGAGAGCGTAGAACCCAAATTGAGCGGCGAATGTAATAATCCCCATTCGCCTCATCATCCATAACGTATGTCCCTCACCAATCCAAAACCGGTCAGGCCCGAAGCCGGCGCCGGACGTGCAACGCTCAAATCCGTGACGGATGAAACGTCGGAACTGTCATTGCGCGTCGGACAGCGGATAAAGTCGGCGAGGGCGGCGCGCGCGATGACGATGAAGCAGCTCGCACTGGAGTCGGGCATCTCCCTGCCATACCTGTCACGCGTGGAAAAGGGCGACGGCAATATTTCCATTGCGGTCCTGCACAGGCTCGCCACGGCGCTCAACCGCCCTACGGAAAGCCTGCTCTCCGACAACGATCGCTACGGCGCCGATTATGCGTTGATCGTCGAACTGCTGAAACGCCAGTCGCCCGAGCAACTCGGCGAGATTCGTCGATGGCTGGCCGATCATACGGCAAAACAAACCGGCGTCAGTGCGCAGCCGCGACGCATAGCTTTAATCGGATTGCGCGGTGCAGGCAAATCCACGCTGGGTCCGATGCTCGCCAGGCAACTCGGATCGCCGTTCATCGAGTTGAATCGCGAAATCGAAGCGGAAGCCGGGGTAACCCTCAACGAGATCTTCTGGATTTACGGACAGGCGGGCTACCGACGCCTTGAACGCCGTTGTCTCGAACGCGTCATCGCCACTTATCCTGAAGCGGTGCTTGCTACCGGCGGCGGTGTGGTCGCCGAGTCCGCGACTTACGAATTGCTGCTGCACTCGTTTTACAACGTGTGGGTGCGTGCGGAACCGGAGGACCACTTCCAGCGGGTGATGGCCCAGCATGATGCCCGCATCGCCAGTCCGCAGTTGCGGCAAGAGGCGATGGAAAACATCCTGCGCACGCTGGAGGCCCGGCAACAGTTGTATGCGCTCGCGCATGCGAACATCAATACCTCCGGAAAAACCGTGGAGCAAAGCGCCAGGGAACTGGTGGCGCTGCTTTCACAATCCCAATGAAAACCCAGACTTATGGCACGAGTAAATATCCATCGCATCCAGGTTGAATTCGGCGACTGCGATCCCGCGCAAATCGCGTTCTACCCCAATTTTTTCAGGTGGTATGACGCATCCTCACGCCACTTCTTTTCAAGCTGCGGTGTGCCGCCCTGGCGCGAACTGGAAAAGACCACAGGTGTGATCGGCACGCCGGTGGTGGAGACCAGCTCGCGTTTCATCCGGCCGACCAGCTATGGCGACACGGTCGAAGTGCATACGTCAATAGAAGAGTGGCGCGAAAAAAGTTTTGTGATGAAGCATGAGTTGAGGCGCGGCGACGATTTGCTGGCGGAAGCAAGGGATGTGCGGATCTTTGCGATCCGTCATCCGGAAGATCCTGCGCGTATCAAGGCGGTGCCGGTGCCGGAGGACATCAAGCGGCTCTGCTTGTGAGTCGCAATTACCAGGAGCGCTGACCTGTTGCGATATAGGCCCGCACCGGATGGTCAAGCATGCCGGGCGGTGCAACCTCGTTCAGTTCGAAATCCCTGACTGTCAGTGCAGTATCGAATTTCCATCCGAAGGTTTTATCGCCGACAACGAATCGGATGACGTCGCCTTCAGTGACATTTACGTACCTGGTATCCGGCCCGATGACTATCGTCCGGTCGGTACTTACGGGCTGCGCGGGTGTGCCATAAAGATGAACGTAGCTCTTTGCGCCGATCGCAGGTGTAGTCATGACGGAGGTAACGATTGCAAAGGTGGAAAACAACATTCTACATTTCATTTTTCGCTCCCGCGGTCGATTGGAATGCAAGTCTAGTAAACAAATTCACGAAGGTTCAGTCGGATTGCGACACGTGCTGAGCCACGTCATGAAGAATGCATGACGACTATGGATTGATAAAAATCGTATAAAAAGGGGAGGCACGCATGGCCAAGGATTTCTCGACGATGGAAGACAGCAATTGCTCATCACCTTCGACAGCCGCGGCGTGTTGTGGGTCCAGACCGATGCGCACGCGACGCAGATGTACAAGGGGGAAATGAAGAATGTCGGGAATAACCAGATGCTGGCCTGCGATCCGGCCACCGGGGAATTCCGGCGTTTCCTGACGGGCCCCGTGAATTGTGAGGTTACAGGCGTTACGCTGACGCCGGATGGGACCACCATGTTCATCAATATCCAGCATCCTGGGGAGACGCCTTCGGATCGAAGTGATCCTGATGAACCGGGGAAGTTTTCGAAGTGGCCTTATGGTGGGCGGCCGCGGTCGGCTACTGTGGTGATACGCAAGCGGGACGGTGGGGTGATTGGGACTTGAGAGTTAGGCACTGCGGGCCCCTTGCACCGCATCCCGCGACGGCCGCCAAATTGCCGAACTTATTCCTGCGTGGCGCCTTAGCCTACATCCTGCCGCTGCAAAACATCCGGCGGGTCGCGACCCGCCGGCTGGTTGCAATGGAGCTACGTTCCGAGCAACTGCCCAATCACCCGTCCCGCCGCATCATTCGAATCCCCCCTCCAAGCCACAATCTGATCCGGCCGTATCAACACCAAATCCGCGTCATACAAATCCCGGGCTTCCTGCAGCGGCAAATCCACCACCTTTAAATCCATCCCTCTCTGCTTCGCCGCCGACACGAACGGCGCAGAGTCAGCTGCCCCAAGCCTTAGTAGCGTCCATTCAAACCCGAACAGGTCATAAAGCGAACGCCCATCACCCAGCCATAAATGCGGCGGCCGCCCGCCAGGACACGCCGAAGGTATGTACTGATTCGCCGAATCCGGCGGCGCAGCGGATCCGTCAGCAACAATCGCAGGCGACCCATCGTAACGCCCACCGAACGTCACACCCGGGATATTAAACTCCGCGCGACCATGCGCTTCAAGATAAGCCGCCGCCTGTTCCCGCGCCGCGCGACCTGTCTCGCTGTCGTCTTCAATTTCCGGCACCGGCTTGAACAAGCCGAGCGAATCGGCGAAGGTCTTCGCATAGCCGGTATTGCGTACCGCAAGCGGCCGGCGTTCCGCTTCATAGCTGTCGAGCAGCTCAGGATCCGCCTGGCCCTTGATCACCGCAGCCAGCTTCCAGCCAAGGTTGACGGCATCTTCTACCGCCGTGTTGTAGCCGAGCCCCCCGGTCGGCGTGAACAGGTGCACCGCGTCCCCACAGAGGAACACACGGCCTTTCTGGAAATGTTCCGCCACCAGCGAATGTCCAGCGGTCCATGTGCCGCGCGAAAGGATCTCTACCGGGATCGGTGCGCCTACCGCCGTTTGGAACATCACGCGCGCATCTTCTTCGGTGACCTGCTCTTCGCTCTCGTGCGGTTTCAATTGCGTATGAAAGGCAAACTCGCCCTTGCCATCGACCGCCGCCATGAACGCCCTGCGCTCCGGGTTGAAGCAGACATTCATCCATGCCGGCGCATGCCGCACCGCTTCATAAAACTGCGGCGCGCGTACATAGATGGCGTACATCCGTCCACCCATGAAATCGCGCACGACGCCGGTCTCCCCGGAATAGCGGAAGCCGAGTTGCTGACGTACCGCACTGCGCGGTCCGTCGGCGCCGACCAGGTAAGCGGCCGACAAGGTTTGCTTTGCACCGTCCGTGACGCGTTCGACATCGGCCTCGACGCGATCGCCAATGTCGCGGAATGCAGTCATGCGCCAGCCGTAGTTGACCGACACGCCGGGCAGCGCTTCCGCATGCTTGTGCAACACCGATTCCACATATTTTTGCGACACGCGATGCGGCAATTCTGCGGCACTCCAGGAGCCCGACAGCGAACTTGCCTTCGCTTTAGCTTCGCGTGCAGTGGGCAAGCGGAAACGGCCCAGCTCATGTTTTGCATAACGGGTGAAGTAGGCGATATCCGTCGGAAAATCCGGCGGCAAGCCGAGACTGCGGATTTCATCGGCGAAGCCCAGCCGGCGGAAGTGCTCCATGGTGCGGGCCTGCGTTGCGTTTGCCTGCGGATTGAAGGCAGTGCCCGGTTTGTCATCGACCAGCACGACGGCAATACCGCGACGGCCGAGTTCGTTGGCGAGCATCAAACCGCATGGACCGCCGCCAATGACGATGACGGAAGTCTTTTCAGGCAGGGCAGGTGGTGCGTTTACATTCATCTTCAAACTTTTCGTGGTGCTGTGCCGTCGTATGCGTTTTGCAGAAGTGCGCGGATGGCCGCGCGTTCGACAGGGCGGGGATTCCAGTAGGGGTTGGCGCAAGCGAGGTCGGCCGCGCGATCGAGGTCGGTTTCCTGCATGCCGAGCGCACGCAGTGAGACCGGTGCGCCATTGGTCAGCGCGAGTTCATGGACGCCTTGTGCGGCGTCGTCGGTGCCGAGCGCGCGAGCAATCCGCTGCATCGCTTCCGGCGCGTGCGCAGCGTTGTAAGCCAATGCGTGTGGCAACACGACGGTATGCGTTTCCGCATGAGGCAGGTTGAAGCTGCCGCCGAGTGTGTGGCACAGCTTGTGATGGAGCGCCATGCCAACATTGCCAAGCACAGTGCCGCACAGCCATGCGCCATACAGCGCCTTGCTGCGGGCGTCTATATCGTCGGAGCGCGCGCGTATGCCAGGCAATCCCTGCGCCAGTGCGCGTATGCCTTCCTCGGCCATCAGGCTCATCACCGGATTGGTGTCTTTCGCATACAGGCCTTCGGCCGCATGAGCGATTGCATTGATGCCGCTGGTGATCGACAGGCCAACCGGCAGCGACAAGGTGAGTTCCGGATCGTAAATCACCGACTTCGGCAGCACGCGCGCATCGTTGCCGGTGCGCTTCATGCCGGCTTCGGTGATGCCATAGATCGGCGTCATTTCGCTGCCGGCGTAGGTGGTCGGGATCGCGAGGATGGGCAGGGCGCTGTCCGATTCCAAAGCGATTGCCTTGCCGAGGCCGACAGTGGAACCACCGCCGATCGCTATCGCGCAGTCCGCGCCGAGCGAGCGCGCCAACTCTCGTGCCTCGCGTGCGACTTCGATCGGCACATGCATGGCAGCGCGGTCGAATATTCCGGCAATGCGTTCACCAAGGCGTGCCGCCAGCGCCTGTGCCTGGTCGCGTTGTTCGGGCGTGCTGAGCAAAAGTGCGCGTTTGGCGCCGAGCGCGAGCACTTCACGCTCGAGGTGCTGCAGGCTGCCTGCGCCAAACACGACATGCGCCGGTCGGCCGTTGTATACAAATTCATTCATGATGCCCCCGCTTCCGGATTCAGCACGAAGTCGAAGTCAAGCGTGTAGAAAGGCGCCGGGCCGTCCTCATGGCGGACCCAATCGGCGACCAGCGTTGACCGCACGCCAAATACCGCATCCGAGTCGAGGTATTCGTCGCCATTACGGAAGACATGGGTGATCAGTGTCTGGTAGCCGGGCGCCTTGATCATGAAGTGCAGGTGCGCGGGCCGCCAGGAATGCCGGCCGAGGGCCTTCAGCATGCTGCCCACCGGCCCGTCGTTGGGAATCGAGTAGGGCTCGGCAAGAATGGAGCGGAAATTGAAACTGCCGTCGGCACGGCTGTGCAGGCGGCCACGCGCGCGATGCTGGTGTTCGCCCGGGTATTGCACATCGTAGTTGCCGTCTTCGTCCGACTGCCATACCTCGATCAGCGCGCCGGCGACCGGCGTGCCGTCCACGCCGCGGACAGTGCCGCTGACTATGCACGGCTCGCCTTTCGCGCCGTTCGAGATGTCGTCGCCATTGTCATAGTCCGGCGCGCCTTCGACAAAGAACGGACCGAATACGGTCGATTCGGTGCAGCCCGCCGGCTTGGTATTGTTCTGCGCGGTCACCAGCATCGACAGGCCGAGCGTATCGGACAGCAGGATGAATTCCTGGCGTTTGTCGTCGGTGATGTGCCCGACCTCGGTGAGGAAGCGGATGGCGGAAAACCATTCATCTTCGGTGAGTCGAACGTCGCGCGCGAAAGCGTGCAGGTGCTGCACCAGGCTGGTCATGATCGTACGCAGGCGCTCGTCCTCGGAGCCGGAAATCGATGCGAGTACGGCCTGGGTGATGGTGTCTTCGTTGATGTTTTTCATTGGTCTCCTTGCGACATGACCGGTAATTAAAATTTTTCGACAACTATACGGCGCTATTCGTGGGAATCAAATAGCCCATTGTGAAAAATCTTTTCCATCTGGATTGAATTGTTCGTGCAGGTGGCGGAGACAGGCATTGTTTCGAAGGCGGCGGAGAAGCTCGGCATGTCTGATCGAATGCCAGTTGGAACCCATCGCTCAGGTATCGCACCCCACGGAGCGTAATCCAAAATGCTCGACGAAGGGCAAAAAATCCGTGTCCGCAAAGTGAAGACTGCAGGGCGCGCCGTGCGCGTCCTGCAGTTCCGGTGCGCACGGCGCACCCTGCAGCGCGTCCGAATTCCCCGCTTTACGCCTACCGTGCGCCCAGGAAGGCTTCGCCCATAGTACGTCCCGAATCGGCGCCGGCGACGACCAGTTGCTGCCTTCCATCCGGCAGCCTGTATTCAAGTGCGATGCCCGTCATGGACATGCCCGGCGATACGCAGGGGGCGGGCCCGTATACAAATGCCATGTCAAAGACATTCTTGCCTGACGCCCGCGGCGTCATGGTGCCGCTCAATGAACATCCTCCGCCGACGGACCCTGTAAAAGCACCATTGGTCCCGATACTCAGCACAACCGCCATTCCCTGCATACCCCTGATGTTCCATGCGCCAGTGATGTTTGCCGGGTTCGCGGCCGCGTGGAAGTTGTAGGGCGAACTTGGGGGCGGCGCACTGGTGAAGGTGAGGGTGCTTGATCCGGACGCCACTGAACCGTTGAGGCTGACGCCAGGTTTGAATGAAGCGCTCAGCGAGCCGGATTGCACCGTCCCGGTCGTCGAATAGTCCCTGACGTCCGGGGCTGAAAGACTGCCGTTGTTCAACGCACCATCGCCGTGGAAGAAGCCGACGGCGTACAGGTCTCCGCCAGCCGGGATTCCGTACATGATGTAGAACTCTTCGTCGTCCAGCACAAACATTGCGTGCGACAGGCCGTTCGACAGGCTTCCGGCATGAAGGCCATGGATGCCGGGGGTGGGCGGCGGTGCGAGATTATTGACGCCCCCGCCCGGGCCACCTATGCCATTGCTCCGGCTACTGTCACCGACGCGAGTTTCGCCGCCCCCACCACCACCACACCCGGCTAACATTGCTGAAACCAGAAACCCTGCGCATCGACTTGTCGTTTTGTTAATGTCCATTTTGTCCCCCTGTTATAGTTATTCGGGGTCAGTGACCATGCCGGTCAGGTGACTCTTGGTTACCAGAGTCAACTATAACCGGTCACTGTGTATTGACGGTGATCAATAGCGTGCGTAGCAGAAATTTTGTTCCATTTAAATAGTGGAATTTACCTTCGGCAATCAAGGTTACCCGATGAACCGGCAAGACCCGGTTCCCCACTGCGAGGCTATGAATGTATGTTCCCCATGAAGCACCGATCCGACCAGGCAAACGGATATGAAGCCCCGGGCACGGGGCTTTTGTTTTGGAGCGGTGTTCAACATTCCGTGACGCGACCGGACAGACCCGCGGCTTGTAATGCGTCCCGCATGACGGGATGGTGCTACTGTATCGTCAGTTTCTTCCCGCCACCGCCGGATTTCTTCGGCAACGTTAATACCAGTACACCGTTCTCCATCTTCGCTTCCGCCTTGCTTTCATCGACTTCCTGCGGAAGGGTGAAGGTGCGGAATTCTTCGCCGACGATGCGTTCCGAACGCAGCATGTTTCCCTGCATATCGGTCTTCTGCTCCTCTACGTTTGCCCTGATGGAAATCGTGTTGCCGTCAATCGCAACCGTGATGTCTTCCCGGTCGGCGCCAGGCACATCCGCTTTCAGTATGTAGGCCTGGTCGATTTCCTCGACATCGACCCGCATGCGTGGCGCCTGCTCGAGGTCGCGCAGCACCGGCGCCAGCGAAAATCCTCTCAAAAAATCCTCTATGCCAGGGAATCCTCCTCCGCCTCCTGCGCGAACCATTTCGCCCATGTTAGAGCGTGACCTTTGCTGCATGCTGCCGCGAGCCATGATTAACCTCCAGTTCCGTATTCCATGCCAAAAAAATCGCCCTACGTTTCCAGCGTATGTTCGCCGCGACGCCGCAGGCGCTCACATCACACATCAGCATAGGCGATTAATTTCGATGTCGCTTCCATAATCATGTCGTCTATGCGCTCGGGCGCTGCGACGATCAAGGCGGAAAGGCCGGTGCGGAATATCCCTGTTCGCCCGGGCCGGGCGGCGGCGGCTTCCTTCCGAACAGCAGGCTTTGCGGCTGCTGTTCAATGCCCGCCAGAACGCGGTCTACCGTTCGCAAGCTGCGGGACAAATCATCGAGGACACTGTTTACATTCGGGAAGGTAGCCTCAAGCGCGCGCCCTGCCTTGCCCAGGTCCTCAGCGCTTTTCCCTATGCGATCGAGAGCATCGACGCGCTTGCGTACATCCATCGTGAGGTTGTTGAGGTTGTCCAGCAGCGGGTCCAGCCGCTGTAATGTTGTGTCCGTGCGGGCAGCGGTCTTCGTCAGTGCTTTCACGGCGGACTGAAGATCCTCCGTCAACACGGTAAAGTTGGCCGACGCTGCGTTGATATTCGATATCGCTTCAGACAGCTCCGACAAATTCTCGTCATTCAACAGCATGGTCACGCGCTTGGCCGCCTGGGCGGTGTATTGCACCAGCTCTTGACCGGAGCCGCTCACCTGATCGAAGACAGATGGTCGCATCGGGATACGTGCTGGTGTGCCTGCACTCGACGCGAGTCTCTCGGGCCGGCTTCCATCATCGTCAAGCTGGACAAATGAAAGCCCGGTAATCCCGAGGAAACCGAGTTGCGCATAGGTTCCCCTTGTCAAGGGCGTCGCCGGATCAACAACAATCCGCACCAGGATCAATCGTGGATCGTTGTGCGCAAACCGGATGTCGCCGACCTTGCCGACATTGACGCCGCGCAGGCGCACCGGCGCGTTTTGCTGCAGGCCCGACACCGGGTACTTCGATTCCACGAGATAGTTGACTCGCTGGCCCGTGTCACCCGTCAGCCGGATGGCAACCACAGCCAATCCGATGCAGAGAAAAACCAGGAACAATCCTGCGGACAGGGCATGAGCGCGGTTCTCCATTAATGTCCTCCATCGACGGCTACATGCGGAGTGATTGCGAGTTTGCGGCGGAAGTCCCTGACGTTTTCCTGTTCGCAGCGGCGACCGAGGAAAAAGTTCTCCACGAACGGGTGGTCGTAATGCACGACTTCCCACAGGGGACCGACTGTCAGCAAATGCTGGTCTGCCAGCACCGCCACGCGGTCGGAAAGAGCCATCACGGTATCCACATCATGCGTGACCATGACGACAGTGAGATTCAATGCATGCCGTAATGACTGGATGAGCTGCACGAAACCATGGCTGCGCTCGGGATCGAGCCCTGCAGTCGGTTCATCCAGGAAAAGGAGTTCCGGATTGAGCGCCAGCGCCCGCGCAAGTGCCACCCGTTTCACCATGCCGCCCGAGAGTTCCGCAGGCATTTTGCCCGCGCTCGCCGCATCGATCTCGACCAGCGCAAGCTTCATCATGACCAACTCGCAGATCACTTCCTCCGGCAGCGCTTTCAATTCGCGCAACGGCAAGGCGACATTGTCGTAGACGCTTAATGCCGAGAACAGCGCGCCTTCCTGAAAGAGAACACCCCATCGTTGCCGTATTTCACGCAGCCTGTCACCGGGACATCCTTGCAGCGGGCAACCGAACACTTTGACGCTGCCCCGGCTCGGCAATTCCAGGCCCAGCATGAGGCGCAGCATGGTCGTCTTTCCGCTGCCCGAGCCGCCGATGATCGCCAGCACCTCGCCTCGCTCCACACAGAGGCTGATGTCGCGATGAATGATGGCGGAACCATACTTGGTCCAGACGTGTTCGAGACTGATGATGCAATCGGGCATGCCTATTGACCCTTCAGCAAATGGATGACAACCGCGGTTGTCATCCATTTTTGCTGATTGCTCCCCTCTCCCTTGAGCTTTCATTCTGTCACTCACTTACTGAAAGCTCAGTAGAATCCGACATTGGAAAAGACCACGGCAAAAATCGCATCCACAATGATGACGACGGTAATGGCGGCGACGACGGAAGCGGTCGTGTTTTCCCCGAGGCTCTCGGTGTTGGGTTTGATGCGAAGACCGAAATGAGATGCTACCAATGCGATAAGAATCCCGAACGCCACGCCTTTGCCGATCCCGAGCCACAGGTTGGCGATCGGCACCGCCGCCGGCAAGCCATCGAGAAACTGCCGATATCCGATGCCCAGCTGGACATGCGCCGATATCATTCCACCGGCCAGGGCGATTGCGTCGCTCCAGAGAACCAGCAGGGGCAGGGTGACGGCAAGCGCGATCACCTTGGGTAGCACCAGCCGCAGCGTGTGGGAAATGCCCATCACCGCCAGTGCGTCCAGTTCGCGCGTGACGCGCATCACGCCTAGTTGGGCCGTCATCGATGAACCGGAGCGGCCGGCCACGAGTATGGCGCCCAGCATCGGTCCGAGTTCGCGCACGATGCCCATGCCGAGTATGTTGATGATGAAGATGTCGGCGCCATAGTTTTTTAATTGGAGCGCGGACAAATAACTGAGAACGACACCGACAAGAAATGCTACCAGCGCCGTGACGGGGAGGGCCTGCGTTCCGGTACGGTGGATGTTGGCGGAAATTTCACGCCACGGAATGCGCGACGGATGTCGTAGCAGGTGCAGGGCATCGAGTAGCAGATTGCCTGCCAGCAGAGTGAGCGCTTGTACATGCTCGACGAGTAATAGCCCTCCCTGTCCGACTACGAGCAACGGTTGCAGCGGATCCCTTTGTTCCTGCGGTGG
The DNA here is from genome assembly GCA_039649305.1 of Burkholderiales bacterium. Taxonomy (GTDB): domain Bacteria; phylum Pseudomonadota; class Gammaproteobacteria; order Burkholderiales; family Burkholderiaceae_D; genus Noviherbaspirillum. The sequence goes on along the minus strand of JBBWZW010000206.1, from coordinate 1,516 downwards.
ACACGGGGCGTGCGTATCAGCGAGATTCGCGAATATCGGTTCGTACTCCGGCTTCAAAATCAGTTTCGGCCTGCGTCGGCCCCACATGCGCCACAGGAAGAGCGCGCCCGCCGCATCGAGTTGCCCGACGCCGAGCAGATCCCATTCTGCGTGCGAATCTTTCGCATAGGTTTCAAGTTGCGGTCGCAGTTCGTTCAGGCGCACGAGGATGGCGCGCAGCAACCACGCACCCGTCAATTCAATCCGGGTGGCGCCATCCGGATCGGTCACCTTGCGCAGGTGTGGCGGTGTGTCGGCGAGTTCGGCATCGGCCGGCATGACTCATGTCCGGACAAAATACGATGGTGCACTAGTCCATCACAGTTAAATATCCCGGCATACACCCAGCATGTCGGGGGCAACTTGAATATTTAGCAGTGTCGGACCAATATGTGCGCGCGGATTTGCGATTGTGCAGGGTAGGGGCGATTGTCGGACGTCTATCGCCTGAACGGTTCAAACGCCGCAAAGTCCCATGAGCGCATGGCCAGTAGCATGGTGTAACCATCGCGGTGCTGGCTCGGCAGTTTCTGGTCGGCCTGATGCTGTTGGGCGAAATCCTGCGCCACCCGTTGTAGCCGTTCAACGAAGACCGGCGCCAGGCTTTTGCTGATTGATCCGTGTATCAGCAGCAGCGATTCGGCTTCCTTGTCGAATCCCCCGGAAAAATAATCGAGGACCGCATGCTCCCTGAAGAAATTCATCACCGGACCATGCGGCCTCCAGCGGAAGGTCTTTGCCAGTTTCAGACGATAGCGGTTGAGCGGGCGCAGTTCGATGATGCCCAGGCGATCCAGCTGGGCCAGATGGGTGATCGCTTCGGCCTCGGTAAGTCGGTAATGGGCGATGATCTGTTCCAGCGTCCACTGGCTCAGTACGCAGATCGCCATCAACAGAAGTTTCTTGTTTGTTACGACGGCTTTTTCCTGTTGCAGCGTGAGTTCCGCCAGGAGCGGTTGTGCGTCGGCGACGCGTCGCGCGAGGTCGGCAAAGTCGAGCTTGAGAGCACTGCAAATGGCATCGATCCGCGACAGCGGCATTTCTCCCTTGGCCAGCATGCGTTTCACGCTGGACTCGGCCATCCTCAGCTTTTTTGCGAGGTCCGCATACGTCATGTTGGCCGCCTTCAGTTCTTCTTTCAGTGCGGTGATCAGGTTGGCGGTTGTGGTCATTGAAGTGTTGTTTAAAGATACCGTTAGGGCCCGGGCAGTAATAAGTTGGTCATTTTGGCGGTCGTAGCGGGATGCAATGCTAGGCGCCCGACCCGCCGCAGTGCGAGCCCTGCCAGGGGTGGCCACCGCCGCTGTGCGCCCGCTACGACCGCAAAAATGCCAACTTATTACTGCGCGGGTCCTGAGTAGCAGAAGTGAACCATAGTCATGGATTTGTGTCCAGAACTTTTTGGCGGCTGTATAGTAGTCCGCAGCTTTTTCTGGGGGAGAACGATGAAATTCGAGCATGAGCAATCGGCGATATC
>JBBWZW010000177.1:0-4847 GCA_039649305.1 Burkholderiales bacterium | reverse complement strand
TGCTGCTTGTCCCGGCTCACTCGGACATTCTTCCCAAAGATACTTCTCTCAAAACGCGTCTGACCCGCAACATCACGCTGAACATCCCGTTGTTGTCGGCGGCGATGGATACGGTCACCGAGGCACGGCTTGCAATTGCGATGGCGCAGGAAGGCGGCATCGGCATCATCCACAAGAACATGACGCCGAAGGATCAGGCGCGCGAGGTGGCGAAAGTCAAACGCTTCGAGTCCGGCGTGGTGCGCGACCCGATCACGATCCCGCCGACGATGAAAATCCGCGATGTGATCGCGTTATCGCAACAGCACGGTATCAGCGGCTTTCCGGTCGTGGAAGGCAAGCAGGTAATCGGGATTATCACCAACCGCGACCTGCGCTTCGAAGAAGATCTGGACGCGGAAGCGCGTGCCAAGATGACGCCGCGCGAAAATCTGGTCTATGTGCAGGAAGGCGCGGAGCTGTCTGAAGCCAAGCGCCTGATGAACAAGCACAGGCTTGAGCGGGTCATCGTGGTGGACGACAACTTCGATCTGCGCGGACTGATCACGGTGAAGGACATCCAGAAAGCGACCGAGCATCCGAATGCAACCAAGGATGATCACGGCAAACTGCGTGTAGGCGCTGCCGTCGGCGTAGGACCTGACAATGATGAGCGCATCGATTTGCTGGTCAAGGCCGGCGTCGACGTGATCGTGGTCGACACTGCGCACGGCCATTCGAAAGGCGTGCTGGATCGCGTCAAATGGGTAAAGACGCATTATCCGCAGGTGGATGTCATCGGCGGCAATATCGCGACGGCAGCAGCGGCGGTGGCCCTGGTCGAACACGGCGCGGATGGCGTCAAGGTCGGGATCGGTCCTGGCTCGATTTGCACCACTCGTATTGTTGCGGGTGTAGGCGTACCCCAGGTCACCGCGATCTCGAACGTGGCGGAAGCGTTGAAGGATAGCGGCGTTCCATGCATCGCCGATGGCGGTATCCGGTTCTCCGGCGACATCTCGAAGGCATTGGCGGCAGGCGCATCGACCGTCATGATGGGCAGCATGTTCGCCGGCACGGAAGAGGCTCCGGGTGAAGTGATTCTTTATCAGGGCCGCAGCTACAAGTCCTACCGTGGCATGGGCAGCCTGGGCGCGATGTCGGACGGTTCGGCAGACCGTTATTTCCAGGACTCGGCAAATAACGCCGACAAGCTGGTGCCGGAAGGGATTGAAGGACGCGTGCCTTACAAGGGCAGCGTGCTCGCGATCATTTACCAGTTGGTAGGTGGTGTGCGTTCATCGATGGGCTATTGCGGTTGCGCGACCATCGATCAGTTGCGCGAGAAAGCGGAATTCGTTGAGATCACGTCGGCAGGCATGCGCGAGTCTCACGTACACGACGTACAGATCACGAAGGAAGCGCCGAACTATCGCGCGGAGTAACGGCGTAGCGGCCGCACCGATATGATCAGCCGGCGTTCAGCAATGAACCGGCTGGTGTTGCGGTGGTGGGCAAACAAGCGCTTGCGCCATGAATTCGTGATCGGTCTGCGGACCGGGCCGTGCATGCACAGCCCGGCCACACAGAATCCTTATCCTGATGTATTTATCAAGCAATCTCCATGCACTCTAAAATCCTCATCCTCGACTTCGGTTCCCAGGTCACGCAATTGATTGCGCGGCGCGTACGGGAGGCCGGTGTGTTTTCCGAAGTCTTTCCGCACGACGTGAGCGACGAATTCGTTCGCAATTATGGCGCGGCCGGCATCATCCTCTCCGGCGGACCGAATTCCGTGCTGGAAGGCGATACGCCGCGCGCACCGCAGGCTGTGTTCGAAGCAGGGGTTCCGGTACTCGGGATCTGCTACGGCATGCAGACCATGGCGGAACAACTCGGCGGCAAGGTGGAGACCGGCAAGATACGCGAGTTCGGCTACGCGGAGGTACGCGCGCGCGGCCATACCGCGCTGCTGAACGGCATCAGTGATTTCGTCACGTCGGAAGGCCACGGCATGCTGAAGGTGTGGATGAGCCATGGCGACAAGATCATCGACATGCCGCCCGGCTTCAAGCTGATGGCGTCGACCGACAATTGCCCGATCGCCGGCATGGCCGACGAGGAGCGCAAGCTGTACGCGGTCCAGTTTCACCCCGAGGTCACGCACACATTGCAAGGCAAGGCGATGCTCGGGCGTTTCGTGCACGAAATCTGCGGCTGCAAGTCCGACTGGAACATGCCCGACTATATTTCGGAAGCGGTCGAGTCGATCCGCAAGCAGGTGGGGGATGATGAAGTCATCCTGGGCCTGTCCGGTGGTGTCGACAGCAGCGTTGCCGCCGCCCTGATCCATCGCGCGATCGGCGACCAGCTGACCTGCGTGTTTGTCGACCACGGGCTGTTGCGCCTCGACGAAGGCACGATGGTGATGAACATGTTTGCCAAGAACCTGGGCGTCAAGGTGATCCAGGTCGATGCAACCGCACAATTCATGGAACACCTGGCCGGCGTCACCGACCCGGAAGCCAAACGCAAGATCATCGGCCGCGAATTCGTGGAGGTATTCCAGGCGCAGTCGGGCAAGCTGAAGAATGCAAAATGGCTTGCGCAGGGCACGATCTATCCGGATGTGATCGAAAGCGCCGGCAAAGGCAAGAAGGGCGCCCACACCATCAAGAGCCATCACAATGTCGGCGGCCTGCCGGAGACGCTCAACCTGAAACTGCTCGAGCCGCTGCGTGAGTTGTTCAAGGATGAAGTGCGCGAATTGGGTGTGGCGCTCGGCCTGCCGCATGACATGGTGTACCGTCATCCGTTCCCGGGTCCCGGCCTTGGCGTGCGCATACTTGGCGAGGTAAAAAAGGACTTTGCGGATCTGCTGCGCCGCGCCGATGCGATATTCATCGAAGAACTGCGTGCAGCCGTCGATGAGGAAGGCAGGTCCTGGTATGACAAGACCAGCCAGGCTTTTGCGGTTTTCCTTCCGGTGAAATCGGTCGGTGTCATGGGCGATGGCCGCACCTACGAATACGTGGTCGCGCTGCGCGCGGTACAGACGCAGGACTTCATGACGGCCCACTGGGCGCACCTGCCGCATGAATTGCTGGGTAAAGTGTCGAATCGCATCATCAATGAAGTACGCGGCATTAATCGCGTGGTGTATGACATTTCCGGCAAGCCGCCCGCGACTATCGAGTGGGAGTGAAGTAACAGCGCGACCCCTTACCCGAAAGGTAAGGGGTCGCATTACCTGGATCTGCGCGCGGACTTGCAATCTGAAGCCACGCCGGATCGTTCCGGGAAAGACATTTTGACTTACAGCGTTAAAGAAATTTTTTATACCCTTCAGGGCGAAGGCACGCATGCGGGGCGGCCCGCCGTGTTCTGCCGCTTTGCAGGGTGCAATCTGTGGTCCGGCCGGGAGGCCGACCGCGCGAGTGCCATTTGCAAGTTCTGCGACACCGACTTCGTCGGTACGGACGGAGAGTTGGGCGGAAAATACAAGGACAGCGCAAGCCTTGCCGATAGGGTGAACTCGCTTTGGCCGACGACGTATGCCGGCAGCAAGTTTGTGGTGTTCACCGGCGGCGAGCCGCTGCTGCAACTGGACGCGGCTCTGCTCAACAGCATGCACGAGCGCGGCTTTGAAATTGCGATCGAAACCAACGGCACGATTGCGGTTCCGGCCGGGGTCGACTGGGTGTGTGTGAGCCCGAAAGTCGGCGCCGAACTGCTGGTCCGCAAAGGCAATGAATTGAAAGTCGTCATTCCGCAAGTGGGCCAGGCGCTGCAAGAATATGAAGCGCTGCAGTTCGAGCACTTTTATGTGCAACCGATGGATGGTCCCGCGGTTGAGGCCAATACGCGCCTCGCGATCGACGTGTGCAAGAAAAATCCAAAGTGGAAGCTGAGCCTGCAAACGCACAAGCTTCTGCAAATACCCTGAAAGTCCCAGAGCAGTCATGTTGACGATCACCCGCAAGCTGGAATTCGACGCCGGTCACCGCATTCCCGACCATAAAAGCCAGTGCCGCAATATGCACGGGCATCGCTATACGCTGCATATCACTCTGGCCGGTGAGGTTGTCGAACAGGAAGGGCAGTCCGACAGCGGGATGATCATGGATTTTTCCGATGTGAAGGCGCTGGCCAAAGAACATCTGGTGGATGTCTGGGATCATGCGTTCCTGGTGTATGAAAAAGACACGGCGGTCAGGCAGTTCCTGGAGACTTTGCCGGACCATAAGACGGTTGTGCTGAACCGCATTCCGACCGCGGAGAACCTGGCACGCATCGCGTTTGATATCCTGAAAGGCGTTTATCAGGATCACTACGGCAGGCATCTGCGCCTTGCCAAAATCACGCTCTATGAAACACCCAATTGCTGGGCTGAAGTAAGCGACGTGCCCGGTGACCATGCTTGACACGGTATTCATGCGCCAGGCGATAGACCAGGCCCGCAATGCGTGGGCGCTGGGTGAAGTCCCTGTAGGCGCGGTTGTGGTGAAGGACGGCCAGGTTGTCGCCACCGGCTTTAATCAACCGATCGGCACCCATGATCCGACTGCGCACGCGGAGATCATGGCCCTGCGCGCCGCCGCTGCCGTCCTTGGTAACTACCGGCTGCCCGGATGCGAGCTCTACGTCACGCTTGAACCCTGTGCGATGTGTTCCGGCGCGATGATGCATGCACGCCTTGCGCGCGTCGTGTTCGGCGCGGCCGATCCGAAGACCGGAGCCTGCGGCTCTATCCTCAATCTGTTCGAGCAGGAGAAACTCAATCACCATACCGAAGTGGTTGGTGGCGTACTGGCGGAAGACTGCAGCGCCTTGCTGAAGGAGTTCTTCGCCGAGCGCCGTAATTCCGC
>JBBWZW010000171.1:0-15708 GCA_039649305.1 Burkholderiales bacterium | reverse complement strand
GGTAATAAGTATCTGCTACGCCGGACGTCAAAGTGCGCACGCCATGCGCATGCAGAGGCGGCTCCAGGCTCTCCGCGACAAAATTCAGGCCACACCATACGGACGCCAGCAAGGTACGCCAGAACCGCGGGTTGGACTCGAGCAGGTACACCACGCCGGTATCATCTTCGATGCGCGCATCGACATTCATCACGCCGTGGTAGCCGATCTCTCTTGCGATCGTGTGCGCGACGCCCTGCAGGTAGTCGCTGCAAAAGAATTTGATCTTCGACCCCACCAGTTGCTGCTCTACCGGTTGCTGGATCGCCATGGCCATGAGCCTGCCGCGTATCGACAACAGGTTCAGGCCGACGTCGGTGCCGCGGATGTATTGCTGTGCAATCAGCGGGCCGTAGCGGTAGTCGCGGTTATTGCGGATCTTGCGGTTGTAATCGGACTCGCTGGCAATCACATGCACGCCATACGAGCCCTGTTCGTTCACCGGCTTGACCACGAACGGGGTACCCAGCTGCCTCGCCGTCGCTGAAAAATCCAGTTCGTGTTTTGTACCGATATGGCGCGTCAGCGGCGCATTCAGCCCGTGCTCCTTGCAGAACTGGTAGAAGCGCCACTTGTCCTCGAGGCGATCGAGCATTGAGGTATCCGGTGCGGGAATAATGGCGACTCCCACACGAGCGCGCACACGGTTCACCATTCTCGTTCCCGGACAGTCGGCCGGGATCAGTACAAGATCGGGCGAAGTCTGCGCGAGCAGGTGGATGCTGTCGACCAACCGGTCGTCATCCTCGCCGTAGAAGTTGACTTCCATGTAGCCGGAACACAGGCTGGAGAAACGCAGCAGCCTCGTTCCCCTGGCGCAGACGACGATGCAGTTCGCCTCGGTAAAGCTGTGTATGGCCAACAGTACCTGCATTACAACAGGCTTGCCCTGGGCGATGATAACGAAGGTCCTCATGGATTCACCATAGTCGAAGTAGATACCGGCAATCCACTGTCGCTTTCGCTGCGTTTTGCCGTCCCACCGCTCAAATATATCGGTATATCGCGCCGAGAAAAAACCAAAAGTCGGGCGCGTTGATACCCCTCAAAGCCGCAAGCGGACTCCCTGCCTACGGTGATACTCCAGCCAACTCCGACAAACTAACGGGCGCGAAAAATGCTGAAGCCAAAGAAGCCTGTGTCATCCGCCAATCCGGCAGTTCTGTTCGAAACGATCACTATTTCCTGTCATGAAAGTGAAATACCTTTTTTCGTGGAACGGGAGCTTGAGAAGCTTTACGAAAACATCCACTGTTCACTTGCTTTCCTCAGACGGTTCCGCGCGTTGGACAATGTCAGCACCTACGTTGTTCGCAAAGGCGCGAGGCCGATTACCGTCTTACTTTTCAAGTGCGAAAACGGCACGGCAACGGTCCTGAACGAGACCATCAAAATCGACGAACATGAAATCCATCGTTTTGCGGACTTTATGTTTGCCAGGTACAGGGGGATTGTGGTCATCTCTTTTCATGCGATACAGACGACTATCGGCACGATGCCGTTTCCATCACAGAAGTGCGTCGAGACGGAAGACTTTTCCCTGAGATTGCCTGCCACGCCGGGCGAATATACGGCGCGCCTTGGCAAAGCCACCCGCGATTACATCAAGCGCTATAGCCGGCGTATCGTGCGCAGCTACCCTTCGTTTGCGTGCGAGTTCCGCCCGGGCAAAGACGTGGAGGAGCAAACCATCCGCGGCATCATCGCCATGTCGCGAAACAGGATCGAGGGGAAAAGAAAAAAATTTGCGCTGGATGAACGGGAGGCGCAGGACATGATCGATCTTTCAAGAGCCTGCGGGTTCGTTCAGACCACGCTGATCGACGGCCGTTTATGCGCGGGCTCGCTGAGCTTTCGTGTCGGGTCGCATCAATATCTTTTCATCATCGCCCATGACCGGGAGTTCGATGAATTCCGGCTCGGGACAATCACGTATTACTTCACCATCTGCGAAAGCATACGCCACGGAGCAAAGGAATTTCACATGGGACGAGGGTGGTATGAATATAAACGCCGGCTGTTGGGCGTGCGGGAGGAATTCGATCGTCTCGTCATCTATCGCTCATATTGGCACATGGCGCTTCAGTGCCGCCGGGTGGTGAAGACGACTTGCAGCGGCTATGTCCGGCGGATGAAGTTCCGGCTGCTACACCCGCATAACCAGAACAGCATCATGTCCCGTTTCGCGGTGAGTTTCCTGCACGTCGTGCACAGTCTGCGGCGAAACAAAGGATGACCTGAACAAAATCGCAGCAGCAACCCATCGAACCCGTCGGTGCAAGCACCTCCACAAGCTTGATTGATATCGAAAGAATCAATCGGTTATCAGCTACGTTGAATGCATCGGCACTTATACAAGTGAAGGACCATGGCCGTTGAAGACTTGCTCCATCCACTGCTCTCGTCTTATCTGGGTTCCCCGCAATGGGTCAAGACCTCGATCGGCCGGGCTTATTCCATGCTGCCGGTTTCCTGGCGGCGTGGCCGGCATTACTCGCGTTTCCTGCGCGAAGCGGGTCTGCAATCCGCGACCGACATCCGCCAGCTCGCGTCGGAAAAACTCGCGTGTAGCCTGCGCCATGCAATGGAGGCTGTGCCGGCGTACCGGGAATATCGCGGGCTCATCGGTAAGCTCGATGCACCGGAAACGATATTGCGGGAATTGCCCCTTATTTCCAAGGAAGACATCAAGCGCGACTTGCAGTGCTTTGTCTCTACCCGCATCGACCCGGCGCTGAAAATGAAAGTGTTTACGGGCGGCTCGACTGCGGTGCCGTTGACGTTCTATCTGCACAAAGGGATAACGCGCGCCAAGGAGTATGCGTTCATGGAATGTTTCCATCGACGTGTTGGACTGAACGGGCGCGAGGTGGTGCTGGCTATGCGCGGCCACGCAGTGCCGGGGGCTGTACGCAACCGGCTATGGATGTATGAACCGATCAAGAAGCAGTTGATCCTGAGTTCCGACCACCTGGGGCGCGCATTCATGCCGCAGTATGTAAAGGCGATGCGTGAATGGAAGCCGGTATGGATCCAGGCATATCCCTCCGCCATCCATCCGCTCGCGCTGTGGCTGAGGGACAATCCGGCGCCCGACGTGGCGCAACGGGTGAAGGGCATCATGCTGTTTTCGGAGAATGTGCTCGACCATCAGGTCAGCCTGATCAGGGAAGTATTTTCCTGCGCGGTGCTGCGCCATTACGGCCACTCGGAGCGCGTGCTGATGGCGGCCAGCATGCCCGATGACGATCGCTATTTTTTCTGGCCGCAGTATGGTCACTTCGAACTGGTCGACCAGGCCGGCAAGCCTGTGACCCGCCCCGGCATGGCGGGCGAGATCGTCGGCACCGGTTTCGACAACGAGGTCATGCCGTTGATTCGTTATCGAACGGGCGACATTGCCACGCTGAGCGACCATACGCATCCGTTGCTGCCCGGCTTTGCGTCCGTGGAGAGGATCGAAGGCAGGCTGCAGGAATTCGTCGTGTGTCGCGACCGCCGGTTGATATCGGTGAATTCGATGACGGAGATTCCGAGGGATGAGGCGCTGGCAGGCATAGAGGCCATCCAGTTCGAGCAGCGCATCCCCGGCCATATCCTGCTGCGCATCGCGGCGCCGCACGGCTTGTCCGCCGCAGCCAGCTTCCGGTTCGCCCGCCGAATAGAAGGGAAAACGCAGGGAGGCTGCAGCGTGGAAGTGGTGCAGGTTGACTGCATCCCCCGCACCGCACGCGGCAAATCGCAGATGCTGATCCAGCATCTCGACACCCGGCACTATTTCGCATCAGCGCTGCATTGATGGGACACGGCACATGGAAAAAATCAGGCACATCGTCATGCTGGGAACCGCTTTCGAAACCAAAGGCGGCATCTCCTCAGTCGTCAACGTGTATCGCGCGGCCGGCCTGTTCGAGCGATTTCCGGTGATATATCTGTCCACCCATATCGATGGAAGTACGCCGGCAAAGATGCGCCTGTGCGCCGCCGCGTGGCTGCGTTATATGGCGCTGCTCTTGCGCGCCAGGGTGGCGCTGACGCATGTGCACATTTCGACCGGTGCGAGCTTCTGGCGCAAGCTGCTGTTCATGTGCCCGACGCTGGTTGCCGGGGTCCCGGCGATCCTGCACTTGCACGGCGCCGATTTTGACGAGTTTTACGAGGACGGCGGCAATTGGCGGAAATGGGTGATCCGGACATTGTTCGACAAGGCCGCCGGCATCATTGTTCTGTCGAACAGCTGGCTGCGCTGGGCGCGGGGCATTTCACACAATCCGCTGATCGTACCGATCTACAACCCGGTTGCATTGCCCGCGGCGCTGGATTTTTCGTCGCGGGATCCGTCCGTCATCCTGTTCCTCGGCCAGCTCGGCAACAGGAAAGGAACATACGACCTGCTGCAGGCGGTTGCTCTCGTGGTTGGAAAACATCCGCGGCTAAAATTGGTGCTGGCGGGCGATGGCGATACGGCGCGCGTGAAGTCGGAGGTCGCCCGGCTCTCCCTCAGCGCGCATGTCGACGTTCTTGATTGGGTAACGGGCCCTGAAAAGACGGCGCTACTTGAACGCGCCGCTATCTATGCCTTGCCTTCCTATTGCGAGGGCTTGCCGATGAGCGTGCTGGAGGCTATGGCCGCAGGAGTGCCGGTCGTATGCACGCCGGTCGGAGGCATACCCGAGGCGGTCACCGATGGGCGCGAAGGATGCGTGGTCAATCCCGGCGATATCGACGCGCTGGCCAGGGCGCTCGACACCTTGCTGACGCAGCCCGACCTGCGCCGGCGCATGGGCGAGGCGGCGCGGCACAAAATTGAGTCCGCGTTTTCGACCACGCACGTCATGCCACAGGTCGAGCAACTCTATGTGCAGCTCGGCGCACAGCGGCCCGGGGTTCGTCCATGCCTTCCCTGACATGGAAATTCAACCGGCTGCGATCGATGAGCGCGGCTGAAATTCTCTGGCGCGGCCGGCGCGCGGCGCAGGCCGCGATTGATCGCAGGCGCAACGCAACGCATCCGCCCCATGCCCGCGATGTGTCGGGCCGCGGCTGGGTGCAAACGGAGAATGCTGGCGTTGCCGCCGCGCCCTACCTGCATGCCGCCGACCGGATCCTCCTCGGCCGCTTTGATCTGTTTGCGCTGTGCGACGTCGAACTCGGTTTTCCGCCGCAATGGAGCCGCGACCCGAAAACCGGCGTTGTGGCGCCACTGCGTTTCGGCCATACGCTCGATTATCGCGACGAAAAACTGGTCGGCGACATCAAATACCTTTGGCAACTCAACCGCCACTACGAACTGGTGACGCTCGCGCAGGCTTTTCGCCTGTCAGGCAAAGCGCATTATGCGCAAGCATGCATGCGCCTGCTCGAGTCCTGGTTCGAAAAGGCGCCCCATCCGCTCGGTCCGAACTGGACCTCGTCGCTCGAGCACGCGCTTCGACTGGTCAACTGGTCTGTCGCGTGGGACTTGCTCGGCGGCCGACGCTCTGTGCTGTTTGAGGACGACGCCGGCAAGGAATTCATGCGCCGCTGGCTCGACGCGATTTACCTTCATTGCGATTTCATTGCGAACCACTTGTCGCTATTTTCCTCGGCGAACAATCATCTGCTCGGCGAGTACATGGGACTGTTCATCGGTGCGACAACATGGCCTTGCTGGCAACGGTCCGAGCGATGGCGCAGTATTGCCAGGCGCGGGCTGGAAGAAGAGGCTCTGCGGCAGAACAGCGCGGATGGCGTGAACCTCGAACAGGCGACGTGGTACCACCATGAAGTCGCGGACATGATGTTGCTGTGCGCCTTGTGCGGTCGGCGCAACGACATCGCGTTTTCCGACGCGTACTGGAAGCGGCTGGAAGCGATGCTGGAATTCATTGCGGCGGTCATGAATGTGTCGGGCAAGGTCCCGATGATCGGCGATTCCGATGATGCAATGATGGTGCGGTTTTCGCAGGAGCCAGACTTCGATGTCTACCGGTCATTGTTGGCAACCGGTGCAGTGCTGTTCAGGCGTCGCGACTTCAGGCGCAAGGCCCATCACTTCGACGACAAGAGCCGCTGGCTGCTTGGCGATATCGGCGCCGATGTGTTTGAGGCCTTGCCCGCGAGCGAACCCGGTTCGCTTGCACGCAACTTCCCGCACGGCGGCTACTACATCCTCGGCTCTGACTTCGATACCGCGTCCGAGGTTCGGATCGTGGCTGACGCCGGCCCGCTCGGTTATCTGTCTCTCGCCGCGCACGGCCATGCGGATGCGCTCGCGTTTTGCCTTTCCGCCGGCGGAGAAGAATTGCTGATCGACCCGGGGACCTACGCGTATCACACCCAACAAAAATGGCGCGATTACTTTCGCGGCACTTCGGCGCATAACACGGTGAAGATCGACGGGTCGGATCAGTCCGAGATGGGCGGCAATTTCATGTGGCTGCGCAAAGCGGACGCGGTGTGTGAAACATGGCTCTCCGACGCGGCGAAAGATCGCCTGGTCGGTCGTCATAATGGCTATGCAAGCCTCCCCGATCCCGTCATGCATACGCGGAAGATCGAGTATCTCAAACGAGAACGAGTGCTGCTGGTAGAGGACACTTTGCGATGCCGCGCGGCGCACGACGTTGAGTTCTGGTGGCACTTCGCCGAGCGTTGCGATGTCCGCATGATGGATAAACGAATACTCGCGCGCAGCGGCAGGGTCCAACTGGAAATGTGCATGCCGGACGGAGAATGCGAGCCGGAACTGCTGGTCGGGACGGAACAGCCGCCGGCGGGCTGGATATCACGGCGGTTCGACGAGAAGACCCCCTCGCCATCGCTGCGCTGGAAAAGCAAGATCAACGGCACCGCCACGCATGTGACCGCCATCCGCATCGGCTTCGTTTACTGAGCTTTTGGTAAGTGAGTGACAGAATGAAAAGCTCAGGCCCTCGCCCCGCGCTCCGCGGCCCACGGTTTGGCTTGCAAAAAAAAGCGGCTCCGGCAGCGCGAACCATGGTTCGCGAAACCCTGCCTTTGCCCCCGGAGAGGGGAGCGGTCAGCAGCAAATAGATGACAACCGCGGTTGTCATCCATTTTCTGAAGGATCAATAGGAGGCCACTGTTGTCTGCTCCTTCTCAAACCTCTTGCCGGGCCCGGTCTGGATTTAAGGATGACGCTGACTATCATGATTAAACAGAGACGACAAACAGTTGGACCGGATAACCGCGAGGAGTCGGTATGAACATCAGTGTATTTGGGCTCGGCTATGTGGGTACGGTGTCAGCTGGCTGCCTCGCCGGTCAAGGGCACACTGTGATCGGCGTCGACCTGAATAAGACCAAGGTCGACATGATCAATCAGGGCATCACGCCGATCATCGAGAAGGACATCGACGCCATTGTTTCCGATGTGGTTGAACGGGGTTTTCTGCGAGCGACCGTCGATCCGCATGATGCGGTCCGCAACTCCGACCTGTCTTTCATTTGCGTCGGCACGCCATCCCAGAGCAATGGCAATCTCGACCTGAGCCATGTGCGCAATGTATCGGAACAGATCGGTGCGGCGTTGCGTGACAAACGCACACATCACGTGATCGCCGGGCGCAGCACCATGCTGCCCGGTTCCATGCGCAACGTAGTGTTCGGCGCTTTGGAAAGGTACTCGGGCAAAAAGGCAGGTGTGGATTTCAGTGTCTGCTACCACCCTGAATTTCTGCGTGAGGGAACGGCGGTGCATGACTATCACAATCCGCCGAAGACGGTGATCGGCGAACACGACAGCAAGGCAGGCGACATGCTGCTCGGGCTATACGAGAAGATGAACGCACCGGTCATGCGGACCAGTATCGAAACGGCGGAAATCGTCAAGTACACCGACAACACCTGGCATGCGCTGAAGGTCACCTTCGCCAATGAGATCGGCAACCTGTGCAAGGCGGTGGGCATCGACGGCTATGAAGTGATGGAGCTTTTTTGCCGCGATACCAAGCTCAATCTTTCGCCTTGCTACATGAAGCCCGGGTTTGCTTTCGGTGGATCGTGCTTGCCCAAGGATGTACGCGCACTTGCATACAAGGCGAAATCGCTCGACCTCGAGCTTCCGGTACTCAATGCGATCCTGCCGTCGAACCGGCGCCAGATCGAAAAAGGCATCCGGATGATTATCAACAAGGGCAAGCAACGCATAGGCGTGCTCGGGTTTTCGTTCAAAGCCGGCACCGACGACCTGCGCGAGTCCCCAATGATCGACGTGATCGAGGCGTTGCTCGGGAAAGGTTACGAACTGAAGCTGTACGACCGGAACGTGAAGCTTGCGGCGCTGATGGGCGCGAACCAGGATTACATCATGAACCGCATTTCCCACATATCGCGACTGATGACCGAGTCCATCGACGAGGTGATTGATTTTGCCGACACCATCGTCATCGGCAATAACGCTCCCGAATTCCGTGCGGTCGCATCACGGCTGAGACCGGGCCAGGTGATGGTGGACCTGGTGCGCATCCTCCCGGTGCGGGGCGAAGGATATGACGGCATTTGCTGGTAAGCGGAGAACATCATGGGTGTGTGGCATAGCAATAACGGCAAAGGCCGGCGGGTGCTGATCATGGTGGAAAACCTGCCTTCTCCGTTCGACCGGAGGGTATGGCAGGAAGCCACCACGCTGCAGGGAGCCGGTTATGAAGTCTCGATCATTTGCCCGACCGGAAAAGGGTTCGAGACGAAGTATGAAGTGGTGGAGGGCATCCATATCTATCGCTACCGGCTGCCGCTGGAAGCGAGCGGCGCCAAGGGCTATCTGGTCGAATATGCGGCTGCGATGTTCTGGACCTTCGTGCTGTCCGTCAAAGTGCTGGTCACACGCGGCTTCGACGTGATTCACGCCTGCAATCCGCCGGACCTGCTGTTCCTGATCGGCGGCTTTTACAAGGTCTTCCTGCGCAAGAGATTCCTGTTCGACCATCACGATATCAACCCCGAACTGTATGAAGCGAAGTTCGGCCGGCGTGATTTTTTTTACAGGCTGCTGCGGGTATTTGAGTACCTGTCTTTCAAGACAGCGGATATCTCGATCGCGACGAACGAATCCTACAAACGCATCGCGATCGAACGCGGCGACATGGACGAGCGCAAGATCTATGTCGTGCGCAGTGGCCCCAACCTGGCCAAATGGCGCGTGATGCCGCCGAAGCCGGAACACAGGCACGGTCGCAAATTCCTGGTGGGCTACGTCGGCGTGATGGGCGGGCAGGAAGGGATCGACTATCTGCTGCATGCCGCGCGCTTCATTATCAAGGACATGCGGCGCGATGATGTGCATTTCACGCTGGTTGGCGGCGGCCCGATGCTGGACGACATGATGAAGCTGGCGCGCGAACTCGGCATAGCCGTTCATGTGACTTTTACGGGCCGCATTCCGGACGAGGAATTGCTGGAGATACTCAATACCGCCGATGTATGCGTGAATCCGGATACGGCCAACGAGATGAACGACAAGTCCACCATGAACAAGATCATGGAGTACATGGCGCTGGGTAAGCCCATCGTCCAGTTCGACTTGCGAGAAGGCCGCTTTTCAGCGCGCGAGGCCTCGCTGTACACCAGGAAGAATGATCCGATCGGCCTGGCCCGCGGCATCCTCACGCTGCTCGCCGACCCTGCAATGCGGGAACGCATGGGGTCATACGGCAGGCGCCGGGTGGAGAATGAGTTGGAATGGCGTTATGAAGCGCCGAAGCTGCTGGCGGCCTACGAGGCGGTGTTTGCACCGCGAGCCCAGCGGCAGGGCAGGAGTGCTAAAACGAATTCGTAATTCACACCCGTTCCTCGCGCGAGCATATCAACCGGCTGGTTGACGAGCTGCTGGCGAAGCCGGCCTGCGGCAAGCGGGACCGGCCGTCGCAGTTTCCAAGTCCAAAACTATCCACAATTTCCGTGGATAAATCACCCTAATCCGATGCCGATATGAGACTCAGCGCGGGTCCTATCGGCGTGATTAAATTTTAGGCACCCGACGAGGTTGCATCCCATAGATATGGGAGGAAAAACGCTTTCCACCCATATCTATGGGATCGCTGGAACGCGTCGGCGCATCCATGCCGCTGGGCCTGTGCCGCTGTAATACCCCGGTAAAAAATCACCGTTAGCATGTCCGAAGTCGCACCATAACAGAGACGTTATAGACTTCGGAGAATCTAATCATGAGCCCAGATATTTTGATCGTCCGGGAAGGTGACGGGTATCGCGTGCTACACGGACATTTGCGTTTGGCCAGCACGCTTAGCGTTCATGAAGAAATGTTCGTCGATGTGAAAGACGAGGGAAAAGTTCGCGTGGTAAAGACCTGCGCCGGGTATTTAGCCGGCAAGGACGGACAACGCTTGACGCAACTGCGGAACTGAGACGCCTCTTGATACGCTTATGCTCCTTGCCCTTGCGCGAGCGTCAGCGCACCATCGACAACAATGGTGGTCCCCTGTATGTAGCGCGCCTGTTCCGATGCCAGGAATAAAGCCACGTATGCTATCTCTTCCGGCTGCGCAGCCCGCTTCATCGGAATCGCCTGCACTTTTTTCCTGAGCAGTTCCGGATCGTCGATCGCACCCTGGTTCATCGGCGTCAGCACCATACCCGGCGCAATGTTGTTGACGTTGATGTTCTTGTCGGCATACTCCAGTGCAAGCGTTGTCGTCAGGTTGCGCAAGCCGCCCTTTGCCGCGTCATAGGGAGCCGCGCCGGGCATCGGGATGTCCTGATGCACGCTGGTGATGTTGATGATCGTCCCATGCTTGCCCGTGCCGTCGATACAGCGCAGGAATTCCCGGCAACAGTAAAACGGACCGTAGAGATCGGTCCGGATCTGGCTGTCCCAGTCCTCGTCGGAGATGTCCTTCACCAGTTTGCCGCTACCGGCTCTGGCGGCATTGTTCACCAGTATGGTAGGGGTGCCCAATACCTGCTGCACCTTGCTGAACAGATGGGCGACGCTCTGAGGGTCGCGCTGATCCAGCTGGCACAGCACGGTTTTCCGCCCGGCGGCCTGCGCTTCGTGTTGCGTCCGTTCTGCGCCCTCGATATCGTGAAAATACGTCACTGCAACATCTGCGCCTTCCTTTGCGAAGGCCATCGCGGTCGCCTGCCCGATACCGGAATCGGATCCGGTCACGATGGCGACTTCGCCTTGGAACCGCTGTGTGTCCATTGTGCATCCTCCTCGCAAGTCCGACCGCACCGATCTATAGCATGTGATCGTGTCGCGGTATTGCGGTTCCTGTGGCACCGGGACGATATCGGGACGAAAGGGCCGGGTTGGGGCATCATGGAAAGGGAGATGCGCCATTCTGAAGGGGATACATGTTTTCTGTTGTGACATTCAAGCGCGCAAGCGCGATGAAAGCCTTGTGCTGGTTGCTGGTCTCGATGAGCGGTTTGCTCGCGCATGTCGGGGTCCTGGCCGAGGACGTTCTGCGTGTCGGGTCCAAACGATTCACCGAGTCGTACATCCTCGGCGAAATCCTCGCGCAAACCGCCCGTCCCTATGCCAATGCGGAACACAAGCAGGGACTCGGGAACACCGCTATCGTTTTCGAAGCACTCAAGGCCGGCAGCATCGACCTCTACCCGGAGTACATCGGCACCATCGATCGCGAGATACTGAAGCATGCATCTCCTGCATCCATCGAGTCGATCAGGCGCGAACTCGCCGCGCAGGGGTTGGGGATGAGTGTACCGCTCGGCTTCAACAACAGTTACGCGTTAGCCATGCGCGCTGCCGACGCCGAGCGATTGCAGCTCCGCAGCCTCAGCGATCTTGCGCAGCACCCGCATCTGCGGATGGGACTCTCGCATGAGTTTCTTGGGCGCGCGGACGGCTGGCCGGGATTGGCGCAACGCTATGCGCTGTCGCAGAAGGCGACCGGACTTGACCATGGCATCGCCTACGAGGCGTTGGCGAACCGGCAGGTGGACGTCATCGATATTTATTCGACCGATGCAAAGATCAAACAACTCGGTCTGCGCGTTCTGTCGGATGACTTGAATTACTTTCCCCGCTATGACGCGGTGCTGCTGTATCGCCTCGATATCGCGCAACGGTTTCCGCAGGCATGGCAGGCTCTGCAAAAGCTGGAAGGACGTATTACTCCGGACGCGATGATTGCGATGAACGCAGCGGCGGAACTCGAGGGGAAAACCTTTTCCGCAATTGCGAAATCCTTTCTCACGCAGGGCAAATCGGAAGTGTCGGCGCGAACCGGATTTTTTGCCAAGCTGTTTGACGATAGCCTGCTGCGCCTGACCCGGGAACACATCACGCTGGTGCTGTTTTCCGTGTCAATGGCTGCGCTGGTCGGCATTCCACTTGGCGTCGTGGCATCCTTTGTTCCGAAGCTGCGGCACACCGTGATGGCAGTTGTCGGCGTGCTGCAGACGGTGCCTTCGCTCGCGTTGCTTGCGATGTTGATTCCGGTGTTGGGGACCATCGGTGTGCTGCCGGCCATGATCGCATTGTTTCTTTATGCGCTGCTGCCGATCGTGCGTAACACCTGTACTGGAATTAGCCAGGTGCCGACCGGATTGCGCATGGCTGCGCTGGCGCTTGGATTGACTCGTACCGATCGCCTGCTGCATATCGATCTGCCGCTTTCGATGCCGTTCATACTCGCGGGCATAAAGACAGCAGCGGTAATGAGCGTCGGCACTGCGACGATTGCCGCGTTTATCGGGGCGGGCGGTTATGGTGAACGCATTGCGATCGGGCTGGCGTTGAATGACAACGACATGCTGCTGGCCGGTGCGATTCCCGCGGCGGTGCTTGCGCTTGTGACGCAGGGGTTGTTTGAATTTGTTGAGCGCGTTTTTGCGAAGCGGCGCGGGGTGTAGACGAAGATCTGTTCGTCCGCAATTCCCCACCCGCTTATGGGAGTGGGGAGCCAGGCGCTAGCGGATTTGTGCGTAAACTTCGTGCCTCTAGCGGTACGCCGAGCGCCATCGAATTCGATTCACGTGTGTGCCGCAGCCAATGGGTGCTGGCCGATGCCAACTGCTGCGCACCCTTCGGATCAGCGTGTGCGAGCGCCTGTGCACATGATGCGAAAAACGCCTTCATCTGGTCGTACAAAGTCCCCGGCGCGATTCCCTCTTTTGAGTCGATATCGCGGATCGTCCGCGGCGACCACGGCGCGCGTTCGGCGACGTCCACCGCTTTGCCGAGCAGGAACGCGCCGCGATTCTCCGGCGCTTCGGGATCCGGGACGAGCGAGCGCGACACCAGGTAGCGCGACAACTGTTCCAGCAGGTTGGACGACAGCGGCACCAGCCGCTCCTGACCACCCTTCCCTGCCTTCAATCGCCATGCGGCGGTCTCAGCGCCGTCGGCCGGATAGCTGACCCGCTTCACGTGGTCCACACGGGCTGCGACCGCTTCCGCCAGCCGCAAGCCTGTCGCATAGATCAAATGCAGCGCAAACCGCAGCCTCTGGTTGGCCGATGTGTCGGGCAACTCTTCTAATCGCGCTTCGAGGAATTCCCACTGTGCATGGGTAAAGCTGCGAGCCTTGATTGCACTGGGCCGCGGTGTCTTCTTGATGGAGGCGCCGGTCCAGGGGTTTGCGGTCAGGTAGTACTGGGCTGAAAGGAACTGGTACAGGCTTTTGAGGATCGTGACGGCATGATGCTGCGCATTGACCGACAGCGGCCCCTCGAAAGGACGCCATAGCGGACTCCACTTCTCGCGCCCGCGCGGGCCGCACCATATTTCTCGTGGCATCGGATCACCCAGGAAAAGGCGGTAGGCTTCGCAGTCTTCCGGAGTCATCGAAGACAACGGCTTCTTTCTTTGCAAAATTGCCCAGAGCAAGAAGCGTTCGGCCTCCTTCAGGTACGCGCGCTGTGTGTTCGACAAATACTGCAGCCAGTCATGTGCATCTTCTGAGGCATCGGGGTCGATACCGCGCTTGTGACGCAACGTCATGCGTTTTTCCGCGGAGAGGCCGGGCTTTGCCTTGATCCAGGCCAGCACAGCTTCGTAGTCATTATTTGCCGCCAGCAGGCACATATTCCGCGGGGCGCGGTAAATTCCATCCGAACCGTCGAGTTCGACAGGAACCACCAATTTGTCGATGGGCACGATTGCCGTCGCTTTCGGTACGACTCCCTGCAGCTCTTTGAAGGCCAACCTCGAGCGCTTCACTTTTACATGCGCGCCGACTGCGAGTCCGATACTCGATTCATTGATGCGCAGCCATTCGACAATGCGATCCGCTTTTCCGGCGCCAATCGCCCGGATGCTGGCCCACCACCGCATGCCAATGCCGTTGATGCGTTCAACCAGTTGTGAAACGGTAAATATGCCTGCTTGGTCGAGATACCGTGCGAGGTCGGGGTTGAGCCAGGATGCTACCGCGTCAGTTGCCTGAGGCGGCTGAACCACCAGGCCTTCGAGCCAGAGCAACGCTTCAAGCTGCCGGGCTATCAGTCGACCGCGCCGTGATTCGCGCGCTGTCGCCCCGCCATAGTGCTCCTGGTATTGTTCCAGCTGTTCGGCCTCGGAGAATTCCTCGAGGCCGAATTCCGCCGCGAATTCCTCCAGCGACGGGATAGAGATCTTCTTGTCAACAATATGGCTGACATCAATCTGGACGAGGCGCGCGGTGCCATGACGATCGTAGCGCTTTGCGGCTGCTGCGAATTCGTCGCGAATCCACTGGATCGTCCGCCGCACATTACGGATATCGTCGTGCTCACCCTCTACGCGCAGGTAGCGATCCCAGCTCTCGCGCGTGTCCAGGCCCTGCACGACAGCGCGCATGAATGCAATATGGCCAAGGTGCAGCTTTCGCTTGCGCGTCGGCTGCTGCGGCTCACTGCCCGGCACGTTGTCTGTCGGCGCGATGTTGATGCTGTTGATGTCGGTATTCGCCATTTCCTGCTCAAGGCCGCTGTTGATCTGGGCTGCTCTCGCTGCTCGCATCAGGGCGATGTCGCTTAAGCTTCTGATTTCGCAAGACTTAATTGTACGAGCAGTAGTTGCGGAGAAATTTTACATCACTTTGTACGATCAATGATAATCAATGTGACTTGTTCATTGAATTGAGCTGTTTTGGGCACGAATTCCTGGGGGAGTGGCATTCTCACTGGGTTTGCCGATAACTCGTTCGAAGTCCACATGGGCGCCGCACACCTGGAGTAGACAAGCGTGCGGACACATCTCAACCAACGGGACTTCGGCGACGCGCGGGTGCGAGCTTTTTGGTGCGCATAGTGTGCTTGCAATATCTCTTGGGTGAGAAGATTTGGGATGACAAAAATCGGGCCGGCTTTGCTCAGCCATATCCGGCGCGGTTGGTTTGACAGGCTGAGTACCCATGCGGGCCATGGTGTGACTGTTGTACCGTACAACAATGGTGATAGAACGCTTATGGGCCGCGTGCACGCGATCTTCGCGCCTAGAGCATGCTCACAGGACCAAGTGAGGGAAATTGGCTGGAAAGAACGGCAATCAAGCGCACCTAGTCCACGCTGCAGAGCATAAGGGCAGGAATTCCAGGGTACGTAGGTGAGAATATTTGGGATGGATTTCGGACGACGTTTATCTCAGAACCAGTTGCCCGATAGGCTTGTCGCCGAGGTGGTGTTGTACGGTACAACACACTAAAGCGAATCGCGCCACTTACCCGCCATCAAAGGAGGTGCTGTGGCAATGGC
>JBBWZW010000147.1:0-4978 GCA_039649305.1 Burkholderiales bacterium | reverse complement strand
CGGTATTTACTACATTTATTTCTTCGGATATGATGATTCAAAAGAGGCGCCGCGTGGCCCTGTCCGGGCGAGTTCGACATGCTGCAGCGCGATAACCAGAATCGAAGGAGACTCCCATGACCCACGTTGTAACCGAATCCTGCATCAAATGCCGCTACACTGACTGCGTCGACGTTTGCCCTGTCGATTGCTTCCATGTCGGCGAAAACTTTCTTGTCATCAATCCGGATGAATGCATAGACTGTGCAGTGTGCGTCGCCGAGTGCCCGGTCAACGCTATCTATGCGGAAGAAGACGTGCCGGAAGACCAGCATTCGTTTGTTGCATTGAATGCGGAACTCGCATCGAGTTGGAAGGTGATTACCAGCACCATCGGCGCACTACCAGACGCCGACGAGTGGAAAGATAAAAAAGAAAAGCTGTCGTTGCTCGCGCGCTGAGCGCGGGTGACAATAGGGCGGCCCCGCCTCCGAAGGCCCTGCCCGCCGTTCCTTGCCTTTCATCAAGCTGTTGAACCCGCCTCGGGAGAACTGATTTGAATTTAAATTTCGGCATGCAATTCGCGCACCTTTACACGCGCGAGGGTCTGCGCAAACTTGATGCGCGATTCATGGAAGACCTGGGGGCTGGCGCTCCTGATTTACTGACGCAGTTGAAACAGGCGCGACAGGATCCCGACGCGTTGACTCCACTGCAGGAATCGAAACTGCTGATTGAGCTCGGACCGTGGGTGGAAGACTTCATTGCTAAACTGTTCCATGTGGAAGCGCAGGTCGCCGAACTCGCTGAACAACATCATGCGCTAGCGCCGCTCTACGTGGTGAAGCGCCAGTTCGTGCAGCGCCAGGCGGCCAAGAAGATCAAGGCGGAGGAAGCGGAAAGCTTTGACGGTCCCGCGCTACGGGCGCAGGTAGCCGAATGGATGGGTGGCGGCTTCGACGAGCTGCGCTTCGCGCGCCACGTCCAACAATGGATGGAAGATGAAACCGCGCATGCCGACAAGCTCGATTTCGCGCGGCGCTATGCAGCATGGGCTTTCCATACCGAAGCGGGACAGGCCGCACATGCGCACGACATCCTGTTTCGCGAGGCGCACGACGTCGATCATTACAACCTCGTTCCTTCCGCGCAGAAAACAGATGCCGACGGGTACAGTGTGTTCACCATCAAACCCTCGCACATCCGCAGGCGCAATGGATTTGCATTGACTGATGAAGGCACCGACCTGCGCGGCGCACTCGATGAAGCGAACTATTGCATCTGGTGTCATGCGCAAGGCAAGGACTCCTGCTCAAGGGGGCTGAAGGAAAAGGTGCCGAAGGACGGACCGCCCCTCACTGGAAGGGCTGCCTACAAGAAGACCGTCTTCAATGTGACGCAAGCCGGATGCCCGCTCTCTGAGAAAATCTCCGAGTTCCACCAGTTGAAGGCCACCGGGCACGCAGTCGCCGCACTGGCGATGATCACCGTGGACAACCCGATGGCGGCGGCCACCGGCCACCGCATATGTAACGACTGCATGAAGTCCTGCATCTACCAGAAGCAGGAGCCCGTCAATATCCCCGAGTCCGAGACCCGCACGCTGAAAGATGTGCTCGCGCTGCCGTACGGCTTTGAAATCTACTCGCTGCTGACCCGCTGGAATCCGCTCAACCTGCGCCGCCCGTATCCGCGCGCGCGGACCGGCTATCGCGTCCTGGTAACCGGACTCGGCCCGGCTGGTTATACGCTGGCCCATCACCTGATGAACGATGGACATACCGTCGTCGGCATCGATGGCTTGAAGATTGAACCGCTGCCGGAAAGTGTATCCGGCGTCAGGCCTGATGGCAGTCGCGCGCCATTCTCTCCGGTCGCGCGGATAGAAGACCTGTATGAGCCGCTGGACGACCGTATCCTCGCCGGCTTCGGCGGCGTGGCGGAATATGGCATCACTGTGCGCTGGAACAAGAATTTCCTGAAGCTGGTGCGCCTGTTGCTCGAGCGCCGCCCTGAATTCTCGATGTTCGGCGGCGTCCGCTTCGGCGGAACACTGACTGCCGAAGACGCGTTCCGGCTCGGCTTCGACCATATCGCATTGGCCATGGGTGCCGGCCGTCCGACCGTACTCGACATTCCGAATGGCCTGGCGCGCGGCGTCCGGACCGCTTCCGATTTTTTGATGGCGCTGCAACTGACCGGTGCGGCGAAAGACAGTTCGCTGGCCAATATGCAATTGCGCTTGCCGGTGGTGGTGATCGGCGGTGGGCTGACCGGTATTGATACTGCGACCGAAACCCTGGCCTACTACCCGATCCAGGTGGAGAAATTCCTGCAGCGTTATGAGCAACTATGCAAGGAACGCAGTATCGAACAGGTTCATGCCGGCTGGAGCAAGGAAGACGCCGAATTGGCCGATGAATTCCTGCAGCACGCGAGGGCCATCCGTGCCGAGCGCACACGCGCCGCGTCCACCGGCGAAGCACCTGAGATCCTCGAATTGCTGCAGTCCTGGGGCGGCGTTACCCTCGCCTACCGCAAGCGCATGATCGACAGCCCGGCCTACACCCTCAATCACGAGGAGGTCGAGAAAGCACTGGAAGAAGGCATCGCCTATGCGGAATGCCTGAGCCCGGTAGCGATCGAAGTCGACGCATCCGGCGCCGCAAGTGCGATGCGGATGCGCACACAACTGCTCGACGCAGACGGTAAATGGTCCGATGGCAAGGAAGTCACGCTGCCTGCGCGTTCCATCTTTATCGCAGCCGGCACTCAACCGAATACCGTGCTGGCGCGCGAAGACGCGACCCGCTTCCGGCTCGATGGCCGCTATTTCGCCGCGTGCGACGAGCAGGGCAATCCGGTAGCTCCGGAGAAGGCCATCTCCAAACCGGAACAGGCGCAGGTCCTGCTCAGCAAAGCAGGCGACGGCAAGTTCATCTCGTTCTTCGGCGACCTCCATCCGTCTTATTTCGGCAATGTCGTGAAAGCGATGGGCTCGGCCAAGCAAGGCTATCCGATGGTCTCGCGCGTGCTCGGCCACCAGCCGCCCGCGAACACCGACGATGATGCGATGTTTTTCGCGCAGCTCAATTCCGGCCTGCGCGCCACGGTCCATGCAGTCAATCGCCTGACACCGACCATCGTCGAAGTGGTGCTGCATGCGCCGTTTGCAGCAGCGCGGTTTCTGCCGGGGCAATTCTTCCGGCTGCAAAACTACGAAGCACTGGCGCCGGTGACGCGCGGCACCCGGATGAACATGGAGGGCCTCGCGCTCACCGGCGCATGGGTCGACGTCGCCCGCGGCCTCGTGGCCTGCATCGTCCTCGAAATGGGCGGCTCGGCAAACCTGGTCGCCGCGCTGCAACCGGGCGAGCCGGTGGTATTGATGGGACCGACCGGTGCGCCGACCCACATCGAATCGAACGAGACGGTAATGCTGGTCGGCGGCGGGCTTGGCAATGCGGTGCTGTTTTCGATCGGCGCAGCGTTCCGCGCGGCCGGGTCCCGCGTGCTGTATTTCGCCGGTTACAAGAAGATGATCGATCGTTACAAGGTCGCGGAAATCGAGGCGGCGGCCGACGTCATCGTCTGGTGCTGCGACGAGGCGCCCGGCTTTGCCCCAGGGCGGCCGCAGGACAAGACCTTTACCGGAAACATTGTGCAGGCGATCGCCGCCTATGCGAGTGGCGCGCTGGAAGAGCAGGCTATCCCTACGGTCGAAGTCGACCGCATCATCGCCATTGGCTCCGACCGCATGATGGCGGCGGTTGGTATGGCGCGGCACAATGAACTGAAGTCGTTCCTGAAAGCCGGCCATTTCGCGATCGCCTCCATCAACTCACCGATGCAGTGCATGATGAAGGAAATCTGTGCGCAGTGCCTGCAGCCGCATCGCAATCCGGTGACCGGCGAGGTCACTTATGTGTTCTCCTGTTTCAATCAGGACCAGCCGCTGGACAATGTGGACTTCCCCGCATTGAACGCGCGTTTGCGGCAAAACACCTTGCAGGAAAAACTGACGGTGCAATGGATAGACGGATGCATGACTGAACTGCGACGAGATCGTGTTGTCGCTTAGGTATGCGGTAGAATCGACTCACCCTGAACCCGCCCATACCGCTACATGACGACCACTGCCCGGAAAACGACTCCCGTTCCAGCGAAGAAAGCGGCCGCTCGCGCTCCGCGCAAATCGGCGGCCGACAAAGCGACCCGGGGCACGCAGGCGCGCGCCGTGGCCACTCGCGACACCATCCTGCGCGCCGCGATACGCGTCTTTTCCAAGAACGGTTTCTCGGGCGGGCGCGTGGAGAGTATTTCCAAGCTGTCGCGCACGCACGACCGGATGATCTACTACTACTTCGGCAGCAAGGAAAAGCTGTTCATCGAAGTACTGGAAACCATCTACCAGCGGATGAACGAGGCGGAGGCGGCACTCGAGATTGGATTCGACGATCCGGTGAAGGCGTTGACCACCATCGTACATTTTCACTGGCAGTACTATCTCGACCATCCGGAATTGCTGACCCTGCTCAATAGCGAGAATTTGCACCACGGCAAACACCTGAAGAAGTCGGCGCGCGTGAGCGAACTTTCCTCGCCCGCGGTGAGCATACTTGACCAGGTGCTGCAGACCGGCGTGGAGCGCGGCCTGTTCCGTGCGGACGTGTCGGCGCGCGACCTATATATCGCCATCGCGTCGCTTGGTTATTTTTACCTGTCCAACCGATATACCCTCAGCTCTTTTCTTAATGCGGACCTGATGGACAAGGAAGCGCTGGCGCACTGGCGGGAGTTCATTACCAGCATCGTCTTGCGCTCGGTGACGGAGACGCAGCAGAAGGCGGTGAAAGCGACTGCAAAGCGGGCTTAGGCACCGCGCAGGGATAAGTTGGGCAATTTGGCGGCCGTCGCGGGATGCGGTGCAAGGCGTGAGGAGGAGCCATAGCGAGCTATGGCGACGACGAGCAACGCAGCAACGCGCCCGCTACGGCCA
>JBBWZW010000129.1:0-6616 GCA_039649305.1 Burkholderiales bacterium | reverse complement strand
CGTCGACGCGACATGGCGGTGCCATGGCAAGGAGACGCAACGCAGTGCCGCGGGCAAAGCGTCCGGGATCGACGGTACAGTCAGGCTGAAACCGCTCTAGGCCGCTCAGGAAAGGATTTATAAGCTGGTGATGCAGCGCCACTCATGCGCTGTGACCGGTGTGATCGAAAGCCGATTGCCGCGCCGGAGTATCTGCATGTCGGAGAGATCGGGATGTGAACGTAATTCAGGCAGCGTGATCAGCCGTATCTTCTTTTTTGCCTTTATATCGACCAGCATCCAGCGCGGATTCTCGCGAGTCGACTTGGGGTCGAAATATTTGCTGTCCGGGTCGAACTGGGTCTCGTCGGGATAAGGCGTGCTGGCCACTTCAGCCAGGCCGGCAACACCCGGTTCGGCGCAACTGGAGTGATAGAACAGTACGCCATCACCCACACACATTACATCACGCATGAAATTCCGCGCCTGGTAATTGCGCACGCCGACCCAGGGCACGATGTGTCCTGGCGCGGCAAGCGCATCATCGATGCTCACATCGTCCGGTTCGGATTTCATCAGCCAGTACTGCATGGTCCGTCTCATTCAAACTTATATGAAACCGCTGAGTATAAAAGCGCACACATAAAAAAAAGCGACTGCATTTGCATGCAGCCGCTTTCGAATTTAGCCCCGCCTGTGCCGTTTTTGCCGGCATCCCGAACCTTACGGTTCAAGGTGGTCACAGTTAGTTCAATTTCGGGTTCATCGGACTAGCGACGCGCACTCCCATCGAACAAAATCCCGCAACCGATGCACATAAATGGTTCAAGGAATATATGACAATCACGAACACGGCAGGAGGTTTTAGTGTACCTGAATCCGTCCCCTTGTCAAAGGCTTTGCAGAAAATTTAAAAGAGATTTTCCTGAGGAGTGAGGGCCGAATCAAGCACCGCATGCATAGCAGCAATTTTCTGATTTACTTCGGCGTTGGTCATGTCGGCCAGTGGACCGATCGGTGATTTTGTCGCGAGCAGTTCCGCTGCAATGCCTAGTGCGGCCATTACTGCGATCCTGTCATTCCCTTTAATTTTTCCGGCGTCGCGTATCCCGCACATCTTCTCATCCAGGTAAGCGACCGCTTCCTGCAAAGCGTCTTGTTCGCCATCTTTGCATGCGAGCTTGTATGGCTGCCCCATGATAGTGACGTCAAGTTGAATCATGCAGCCTCCTCATTTTCCGCATCGGGTGTCGGGATTTTCTCGAGCAGCGCCGATACGCGTTGATATGCTTCCTGTATGCGCTTGGAGAGCTCCACATTCTCTGCGGTGACCGTGGCCATGTTCAGGCGCAGGTCGGCGTTCTCGCGTCGGAGTGCGTGAGCCAGTTCAGCCAGCTGGCTGATTTTTTCGGAAAGTAGATGAAATTCGGAAACCATGCGCAACTATAGTGTCCCGAAGGAATTTCCGTCAATAGATTCAATCACTTGGAGATGTTTTTTCATGACACGCCTTACATCGCCCGCGGTTGGGGGCACTGCTGACACTTGCACCGGCATGCGGCAGTCAATAGAATCGGTCAATATGGGGCGGTAGCTCAGCTGGGAGAGCGTCGCGTTCGCAATGCGAAGGTCGGGAGTTCGATCCTCCTCCGCTCCACCACTCACCGGCATGCCGGTTGCAAAAGCATGGCAAAAATGACAACCCCCCTCCCCGGTATTTCGGTCGCCTTCATTCGAAGTTGACCCGCCCGCTTTGGTTCCGTGTTCACATGATCTGATCTGTGACAGTAGCGAAGCGGTGCCACGCATCATGCTAATTGCGCAACTACATTGAACTTTGGATTCGGAACGGTCGTCATACAGATGATGCAGTCGGGAATACATGTTATCGGGAACTTCCGAACTTATCATTCCCCGCCCGTGCGGGGACACCCCTCTCACCGCATGTCGTCGCAATCTCGCATAGATCGGCGTCTTATATCGAAAAAAAATCTCGCTCATGCAAAGCTTCACCGACCATCGCAACCGTTACGCGCTATTCACAAAAGTCGCAGGCGGACTTGCCTCAATCGCGGGAATACTGATCATGATCGGCTGGTCCACCGGGGCCGAGATGTTAACGTCCTTCATTCCGGGTACCTGGTCGGTCAAATTCAATATCGGGGTAGGTTTTTTTCTGTCCGGCATCTCACTCTGTCTGTTGGCCTCCTATCCGGAAAACCGGCTCGCCCAATGGACATGCGGCGCCGTCTCTGCAATGGTTGCACTGATAGGCGTGCTCACGCTTGCGCAATACATCACCCGGGTTGATCTGCGCATCGATCAATATTTTGTCACCGAAGACGGCGCATCCGTGACCCAATTTCCGGAACGCATGAGCGCTGTCGCCGCCGTGATTTTCATCCTGATTGGGACTGCAACGCTGCTCCTCATTGCGAACGTGCGCTCCCGCTGGATTGAAGGATTGACACTGGCTGCCATGTTCAATGCGCTGATTCCCGCGATCGGGTATCTGTACGGCGCCAGCTCCTTGTATCGCATCCCTTACTACGGCACGACCGCACTGCCGACGTCGGTGGTGTTCCTCGTGTTGTGCGCCGGAATCCTGGCCGCGCGTCCGGATCGGGGGCTGATGGCCCTGCTTACCAACAAGAGCGCCGGCGGCATTACCGCCAGGCGCCTGCTTCCCGCTGCGCTGTTCATTCCGCTGTTGATGGACCGCCTGCTCGCCCTCGGGCTCAACGCCGGAATGTATGATGCGAGCTTCGCGCGGATCATGTTCACACTCTCCAGCATGGTGATATTCACCACCCTGATCGCATTGAACGCCCGCCTGCTTCTGCAACTCGACGTGCGACGCGACCGCGCGGAAGACAGCTTGCGTGGAACCCTGAAGAAGCTGGGCAGCAATATCCAGGCCTTATCGCAGGCGAACTCCAGGCTGCAGTCGGAAATCGCCGAGCGGCATGTTGCGGAAGACCAGCTGTTCCATGAACGCGAGCGCGCTGAAGTGACATTGAAATCGATCGGCGACGGCGTCATCACCACGGACATCGGCGGGAACGTAATCTACCTGAACCCGGCAGCCGAAAAACTGAGCGGCTGGGCCATAGCCGATGCTATCGGGCGGCCGATCACCGAAGTATTCAGAATCATCGACCCGGTGACGCGCCAACCAGTACCTCAGCCGGTAGATGCCGCTTTGCTCCGCAACGAAGTCGCGCGCATGGGACAGAGCCGCATACTCATCCACCGTGATGGCAGCGAATCGACCGTCGATGATTCCTGCGCGCCGATCCATGATCCGGATGGACGGGTGACAGGCGCCGCAGTGGTATTCCATGACGTGAGCGCGGTGCGTGCGATGTCCCTGAAAATGACGCATCTGACGCAACATGATTCCCTCACCGATCTGCCTAACCGGCTGTTATTGAATGACCGCCTGTCGCAGGCAATCGCGCTGGCGTTACGCAATCATAAGAAGACCGCGCTGATACTGCTGGACCTGGACCGTTTCAAGCACGTCAATGACACCCTCGGCCATATCGTCGGCGATCATTTACTTCAGGAAATCGGCCAGCGAATAAAGGGATGCATGCGGGAGACCGACACCGTATCGCGCCAGGGTGGGGATGAATTCGTGATCCTGCTGCAGGAAGTTTCCGACACGATCGGCGCCGCCCGTGCCGCCACGCAGTTGCTCAGTGCGATCGCCCAGCCCTACTTCATCGATGGACACGAGGTTCACATCACCGGCAGTATCGGCATCAGCATTTGTCCGGATGACGGCGAAGATGCCGACACCATCATCAAGCATGCGGATGCGGCGATGTACCAGGCCAAGATGCAGGGCCGTAACAAATACCAGTTCTTCACCCGCTGCATCAACGAGCGTGCGGTCAGGCGCTTTGCGCTTGAGGGCAGCCTGCGCAGGGCGATTGCGCTCGAAGAATCCGTGCTGTTTTACCAGCCGAAGATGAACATCGCCACCGGCGCGGTCGTCGGCGCGGAAGCGTTGCTGCGCTGGCCGGCCCGATTCACGGAATTGTCATCCGCTTCGCAATTCATCCCGATCGCCGAAGAAAGCGGCCTCATCATTCCGATCGGCGCGTGGGTATTGCGCAGGGCGTGTCAACAAACTCGCGACTGGCAAGCAGCCGGGTACGCGCGGATTCCGATTGCGGTCAATGTATCAGCGGTCCAGTTCAAGCAAAAAAATTTCATCGACCTGGTTGCCCGCGCCCTGGATGAGACCGGCATCGACCCACGCTATCTTGAGCTGGAACTTACCGAAAGCGTGACCATGCAAGATATCGAATTCACTATCACGCAGCTTGAATCGCTGAAGCGAATGGGTGTCGGGCTGGCGATCGACGACTTTGGCACCGGCTATTCCAGCCTGAGCTACCTGAAGCGGTTCCCGATCGACACGCTGAAGATCGACCGCTCCTTCGTACAGGATATTGCAAGCGACCCCGACAGCGCGGCGATTACCCGCGCCATCATCAGCATGGGCAAGAGCCTGAAACAGCGAGTCATCGCCGAAGGGGTGGAAACACTGGAGCAGTTCGAGTTTCTCCGCAAACATGGATGCGACGAGATCCAGGGCTACTACTTCAGTGAACCCCTGTCGGCGGCAGACTTCGAGCAGAAAATCCTGGAGAGGAACGGCTTGAAATTGCGCCTGGGCCAACCGCAGTTGTTCCACGGGGCTGCCAAGATTTCGTAGTCAGTCCATCACCCACAGCCGCCCGTCTGGCGTAATCAGCGCGCCCATCAGCCGCTTTCCATGAAATACCGCTTGCGCCGCCGCCTGGTAACGAGCGAGCTGCGCCCGGTAGTCCGCGCGCTCGCTCTCAAGCACGTCACGCTTATAGTCGAGTATCCATACCTCATCCTCGAAAATAACCGCACGGTCGAAGCGGAGCAGCTCGCCATCGACCATCACCTCCATCTCGTTGCGGGCAACCCGG
The DNA here is from genome assembly GCA_039649305.1 of Burkholderiales bacterium. Classification (GTDB taxonomy): domain Bacteria; phylum Pseudomonadota; class Gammaproteobacteria; order Burkholderiales; family Burkholderiaceae_D; genus Noviherbaspirillum. The sequence goes on along the minus strand of JBBWZW010000129.1, from coordinate 1,664 downwards.
TAATGCGAGGGATTGAAAAACCGTTCGAGTTCCGGCCGCGAAAGTATCGTCAGGGCCTGCTCCCTGGCCACCGCAGCCAGCGAATAAGGACACCCGAGCCACCTTGCCAGCAATTCCGTCTCGGGGATCCTGACCGGCCAGATGTGAGACTGAGTGACTCGCTCCAGCACCGCATGCAACGCGATGCCCTCATCAATAGCGTTGTTGTGAAACTTCACGCCGTTGTTGACTGAAGCCGGTGCAAGCAACGGCGGCATGAATATCGGCAGAGTGAATGCCGCCTCCTCGCGCGCTGCAATGCCGGTTGTGGCCGGCGCAGCATCGTCGACCGAACGCTCCGGCACCAGCTGCAAGCGGTGATACCAGCTGCCCTCGATTGCCCCGTCGGGTAGCGCGCCGCGCGTGCCGGCCACGCCGCTGACGATCAGCATTTCCTTGGCCCGGGTGGCGGCAACGTACAACAGGTTCCAGTCCTCCTGCATCTTGAAAGCCTCTTCGGCTTCGAAGAGGGCATCGCGTGCGATACCTCGTTCATGCTTGCGGCCAAATGCGGAAAAATGGGTAGGTGCGTCGGCGTCCTGGGGCCAGTCGCACAGGATGCCCAGGTCGTCGCGCGCAGGTTCGCTGTGGTTGGCGTCCAGCAGCACGACGACAGGCGCCTCCAGGCCCTTTGCACTGTGAATTGTGAGGATGCGCACGGCATCGGCCGCAGCATCGATATTCGCTTCATCGGGGGCGTCGGTGTCCGCACCTTTTTTCAGGACACGCAAGGCGTCGATGAATTTCGGCAGGCTGGGATAGCGGCCCGCATCAAGATTCAGCGCCAGTTCCGTGAACGCCTCGATATTACCGACCGCCTGATTGCGCATCAGCGGCGGCACGGTCTGGGCATAGCGCGCCATCAATTCGCCTTGATGCATGATCAGGTCGAGCAGGTCATGTACCGGATAGCGCGGGGCCGCCCACAGCCACTGCTCAAGCAATCGCGCCGCGCGGCGGATCGGTTCCGATGCGCCCTCCTGCGCCGCCATTTGCATGCGCGGCCACCATGGGTTTTCGCGGCGCCCTGCCAATGTGATCAGGTCGTCGTCGCTCGCGCCGAAGATCGGCGACTTCAACACATGCGCAAGCGCGCGATTGTCGCCGGGGGTGATCAGGAACGTCAGCAACGCGATCAGGTCGGCTACTTCCAGCGACTCCAGCAAACCGCCGCGCTTATCCGACACGAACGGAATCCCGGCTTCGCGCAGCGCGGTTTCGTATGCGGTCAGGTAGGCGCGTTTTTTTACCAGCAGCATGACATCGGACCAGGGTACTTCGCGGCCCTGGCGCAACGCTATCCCATGCCTGGCCTGCAAGATCGCCTGTGCGACCAGGCGGCCCTCGTCCAACCGGCGGGCATCTTCTTCTTCCTCGCGCGGTGCAGTCAGGGGATCGCGCAGCACGAATACCGTTGCGGCGGCCTGCTCCGCTTCCTGCGGACGTACCAGGGGCAGGCGCCAGACCTCACCACCTTCCGCACCGAGCGTCGTCTGTGGCGCATAGATGGGATTCGGGCCGAAGCTGCCGTTGAGAGCATCGACAATCGCGGTTGCATTGCGCCGCGTCTGATTGGTGCGCAATACATCTGCGCCCTGTTCGGCCAGCAGGTCGCGCGCCGCAGT